>NZ_MCRI01000002.1 GCF_001720165.1 Methylophaga muralis | reverse complement strand
GACTCTGTTTGTTGTTCATACGCAGCAGTAGTTTACGGGTTACTGACAAAATTAAAGGTAGGGAAATGACTGATCAACTTTCTGAATTAGTATTAATAATCTTCATCGCCGGGGCGGCGCTTGCATTATTTTCAAACAATAGTCGCTGGCGCTTTTTAAATAATAATCAATGGGATGGGGAAGTTCTTACCCTGACGATTATTACACTGGTTTCAATGGTAAGTATTCCGTTGATTGATGCGACACTGCCATGGATGGAGTTTGCTGATCTGGCTTATTACGATGAAATTGCATGGTTAGGTACTATTTGTGGCCTTCTCGGAGTATGGCTGCTTTACAGGGCTGCACGTGATTATCGCGGCATTGCTCAGCAACAGAAAAAATTTGTTGGCCGAGGTATATACCGGTTTATAAGATATCCGTTCTATACAGCGTTATTAGTTCTGGCATTAGCGCAGTTATTGTTATCGCAGAATTGGTTAGCGGGTTTGGCAGGTCTGGTTACCTTTGCGTTGGTTTATAGCTTAAGGGTGCCACGCGATGAAGAAGAAGGTCTGGAGAAATATGGGGAACATTATCTTGAGTATATGTCCCAAACAGGTGATATATTGCCGCGCTTTCGTTTAAAACATCAGCAATAAAAGACGGTTTGGAAACTAATAATGCTTAATATCCGCCCACTTTCTCGTGAAGCCTTAGTTTCCATGATGGAAACAGCCACGGTGATCGAGAAAGACAAAAAAGGTCCCAAAGTGGCGGTATTGTCTGATGGTGAATACTTAAAGTATTTTTATCGCAAACGTTTTTTTAATAGAGAGCTTATCGCGCCAGCAGCGGTTAAATTTGCTCGGAATGCTTATCAGTTGGAACAACTTGATATTCCAACGCTCAAAGTAAAATCTTTGCACCGCATTGTTGGCGAAGGCCATACAGTAGCAATTTATTCACCTTTGCCTGGTCGCACTTTACGCGATATCGTCAACTCTAACGAAGCGGATGCCAATTTGATGTACCGCTTAGGCGTATTTTTGGCGAGAGTTCAGCGACGGGGCATTTATTTCCGCTCAATTCATCCTGGCAATATTATCGTCAGCGGAATGGAATTTGGTTTGATTGATATTCTTGATATGCGTTTTCATTCCTGGTCTTTAAGTCGTTGGGCGAGACGGCGCAATTGGCGGCATTTTTTCCGTTATCCGCAAGAGTGGGTAAATCATGGGGATTTGATCGAGGCGCTTATCAAAGGCTATCGACATTCTGCTGATTTACCGCTGCGTGAACTGAGTTGGATCGATCGTATTATCGGTAAAGTGATCTCCACCTAGTTTCTTAAGCTCAACTTCTCAGTCTGATTGGGCATTTTTGCGTAAAATGCCCACACATGACGACCTTAAATAAACCTTCCAATCAATACGACGTAATTATCCTTGGTGCTGGTGCAGCCGGATTAATGTGTGCAATAGCTGCCGGTCAGCGAGGTCGAAGCGTGTTGGTACTCGATCATGCTAATAAGGTCGGTAAAAAAATCCTGATGTCTGGTGGTGGACGTTGTAACTTCACCAATATGTACTCTGGGCCGGAAAACTTTATTTGCAGCAATCCGCATTTTGTTAAATCTGCTTTAAGCCGATATACCCCCTGGCATTTTATCGAAATGGTTGAACGTCATCAGATTGCCTATCACGAAAAGAAGTTAGGCCAATTATTTTGTGACGAATCATCGAAAGAAATCGTACAAATGTTGCTTGCTGAGTGTGAGTCGGCAGGTGTCACCATTCAAACTGATACGCCGGTTCAAGTATTGGAAACCGGCGAATACAAATTGCTGCAAACACCTCAAGGCAAATTGCAGTGTGACTCGCTGGTGATTGCAACTGGTGGACTGTCTATTCCAAAAATGGGTGCTACCGGTTTTGGTTTTGAACTGGCAAGAAAGTTAAATATTCCAGTATTACCAACTCGGGCGGGGTTAGTCCCTGTGGTATTGGATGATCACAAACTCAAACCGCTTGCAGAGTTAAGTGGTATTTCGTTGGATAGCATTACCGAAACGGATACATGTTCATTTCGCGAAAATATTCTGTTTACCCATCGCGGTTTAAGTGGTCCGGCCATTCTTCAGGCATCCAGTTATTGGCAGCCCGGAGAGTCGCTGAAAATCGATATGTTTCCCGGAATTGATCTAACCGCGTATTTAAACGAAATGCGCCGTGAAAAATCCAAGACTGCTCTGAAAACCATACTGGCCGAGAAATTGACCCGCCGCGTTGCACAGCTTTGGTGTGAACAATGGATTGAAGACAAACCTGTCGGTCAGCTTTCCGATTCTGATATTGAACAGATCGTCTCGCATTGCCAGCCCTGGACAGTTAAACCTTCGGGTACTGAAGGTTATCGAACCGCCGAAGTGACTCTGGGAGCATTGATACCAATGCGTTATCTTCCAAAACTATGGAAAGCAAGGAGCACCCGGGCTTGTATTTCATCGGTGAAGTCGTCGATGTCACAGGGCATTTGGGTGGGCACAATTTCCAGTGGGCGTGGGCTTCAGGCCATGCCGCCGGACAGTTTGTTTGATTTATAACACCAATGGATTTTTTTACTAACCTCGGCTACACGGGGCTTTTCGTCTCAGCTTTTTTAGCCGCAACGATTTTGCCACTGAGTTCTGAAGTGGTGCTCACAGCGTTATTAATCAGCGGGTTTTCTCCAACAAATATTGTTGTCATTGCCACGATAGGCAATGTGTTGGGATCACTGACAAACTATGCACTCGGCTATTGGGCCAGTATAGGTGTGATAAAAAAATGGCTGAGAATGTCTGAAGATGATTTTGTACGAGCAGAATTACACTTTAAAAAATATGGATTGTTATCGTTGTTTTTCGCATGGTTACCAATAATTGGAGATCCCTTGACAGTGATAGCCGGTATTTTACGAATCCGGCTACTGTGGTTTGTCATTATTGTTAGCGCAGGCAAGTTATTACGTTATGTGGTGATTAGTTATCTTGCTCTGCAAGTTGGTTGAAAAGACTTTGCTGTATTCCTGATAGCGCAAGCTTGGAAGGATTTTTGCCACGCGCGATCTAAATTACGTTGTATTAAACGACTTTGATTTATCTTGGTATTTTCGTGTTTTTCTTCTTAGTCTGCGCCAGCCTATCAGAGTACCGCTGATACAAATAATCAGTCCACCAAGACTGAATAGGGTAATTAGACTTTCCCGTAAAATCGGGCGCTCCAGTAACGGCTGCCAATCCCAGCTATGCAAAAGATTAAATAGCCAGCGTGCTATTCGACGGTTTTGATCAAGGCTTTCAATGACCGAACCGTTATGTGGATCAATGTGAATCCACGTTTTAGCAGGATCATCAAACTTGGCGCGTAAAATTGGTAACGGTCTTTCTCTTGCGCCATACATGCTTTGTTGTTCTCGGGCAAAATAGTAAAAATCATAATCCTTCACCCACTCAAGCTGAAATGTTTGTGTATCAGACATAGTCTGAACCGCGTGTTTTAATGCCATAAATGGAACGATCTGTAGTACAAGTCCAGTTGATGATAGGGCTTGTACTCGACTTTGCCCGTGTTCATCGTAAGCCGTTGCCCAATCTTTACCAGCAACTTTATTCCAGACCAGCTCACGAGGCTGAATACCTGCCTGTTGGAAATTTTGGATAAGCTTTGCCGTAGTCATATTTGTATCGAAGTTATTGAGTGCTTCTCCCTTAAAGCTCTGGATATCAATCTCCGATTTATTGGCCAACAAGTTCCAGGGATTCATAGACATTAAACCACTGAAAATCCAGGCAATTAACAAAAAACCAAACAACATACCGCCGATATGATGCCAACGCATATTGGTCTGAGAGTATGGCGAATGTGAGCCACTACGATAGGTTTTGCTAAAGCGCCAGCGCTTGATGCCAATAAACTGACCTAAAAATGCCATCGCTGTTGCAGTGAGCGAGAGGTAAATAATCAGCTCGCTCCACCAGCTTAAGTTTCGAAATGGATAAAGCCAGTGTAACCAGGCGCCAAGCCAACCCCATGTTCGCTCATGAAAAGTTGCATCACGGATGACTCTGCCAGAATGTGAAGAAATATACAGAATTCGGCCAGCCTCATCATTGAGTCTAATTTTGTGCAAAGGTCTTTCGGTGTCTAGACCTCGCGACAAAGTCCAACTGTCGTACTCAATAAGTCCGAGATATTCAGTTTTTGCTGCAGGATAAAAGGCTTGAGCAGAGGCTAAAGCCTGAAGCTGGTTTGCGTTTTCGATTTTTTGTGCAGTCAAGGCATCTATAGCTATTGCTGCCTGATCTGGATAACGTATTAAATAATGAGGTTTGTCAGCAATGGAACTCAGTCTGACTTCAACAGGTGGCACAGTTTGTTTAGTCGCATTAATAGCCTGATTAACGTCAATATAGTCGGTCCCGGCAGATAGTGCTGGCAGACTTTGCAAATGTTCTGTGGATGTTAACTTGGGATAGCCGACAAACAACATGACGATACCTGATATGAACCACAAGGCCATAAACAGGCATAGAGCAATCCCAAGCCAACGATGCCACAGAAACAACTGTCTCATCAGTATTTCAGATCCAATGATAATTCGACGCTGCGTGGCTCACCGACGTAATACTGACTAGAAGAACCAGAATAGGCATACAACTTGTCAGATAGGTTTCGTCCACGTAGCGTGATATCCAAGTGCTGACTAACACGGTATCGAGCATACGCATCATATAGGGTATAGGCTGGGAGTTTCTGAGTGTTGGCACTGTCGGCATATACCGATGTCACGTGACGGGCTCCCAAACCGAACTGCCAGTCTGACAAGGGTTGATAAATCAACCATAAATTGCCAAGTCGTTTAGGAATACTGCTCGGCATGTTGCCCTTATATGATTCACCCGCCTCGAAATATTCATCATATTCGGCGTTGACAAAGGCGACATTGGCATCAGCACGCAGAGTTGTGGTTATTTGCAGAGATGTCGCAAATTCGAGGCCTTTTGATGTTTGTTGACCAACTTGAATCGAACGGCTGGAGTCATTTGGATCTCGGACTAAGAAATTCTTACGAACGATATGATAAGCCGCGATAGTGGAAGTACCACGGTTATTCCAATAATTAAATTTTGCACCTATTTCAAATTGACGGCCTTTACTGATATCGAAGTCATCAATCGTCGTAGTGCTTGATGTCGTCAATGTACCGCCTGGTGGTTCTGATGAGGTGCTGTACTGAGAATATAAACTGATGTCCTCATTTAACGCATACACCAGTCCTAAACGGCCAGAAACGGTATCCCATTGACTGGTTGATTTTTCTGCCTCTGGCGAAGGTACAAGTTCAAAATCAATGTGGTCATAACGCAAAGCCGAGATAAGTGATAGACGATCGGTAAGGCCTTGTCGGTTCTCTGCGAATACAGAAATCATCTTGACTCTGTTGCTGCGGCCTTCTTGCAAAGAACCAATACCTAATTCAGCAAAGCTGCCAGGGTCATAGTTATATGGATTAATAAAATCAAAAGTTCCGGATGAGGTCGGAAAGCCTGTGTGATGGTTAGTGTTGAAGTCAAAGCCAACAGCCCAGTCACTTTGTTGGGCGAACAGCTCGCCCTGATGCGTCAGCTCAATTCGGTTACCATTCATTTCCTGTTCATGACGTTGTTGAAGCCCACTGCGTCGATCAATTACGCTATTGGTTGAGTCTGTATAACGATAGCCCTCAAGGTTCTGATAGTCACGTTCAGCACGATAATGATAAAACGTATTTCGTAAAGCGGTTTTGTCATTAAACTGGTAGTCAGTCACTGATCGTAGCCAACGAACACGTTGCTTATATACCCCATCTTCAACGTTATAGTTGTTATGGCGGATACGCTTATCAATTTGTAATGTGCCGCTGTGGGGCTGTAACGTTGGCGTGCCCCAATATGGACTATCAACATTTTCTTCCTGATATTCCACAGCTAACGTATGAGATAGATTGGTCGTAAGATCACTCAACCATGAGAAGGCCATAGAATCAGAGCGTGTTTCATTTCGATCAATGTAACCGTTGCTATTTCCTTGACTGTAATCAAAAACGAATCCAGTTATACTCATTGAGTTCTTTGTTAACACCAAGGGATGTTTCAGTGGTATCAAAGCGACCATAACTTAAGCGACCGGTAAGTTCTTGATCAATACGATCAGCGGTTTTGGTAACGTAATTCAGGCTACCGCCAACGGAGCTAGCTCCATATAAAAAAGAAGATGGGCCGCCAACCGCTTCAACACGATCATATATCCATGAATCAACAGGTCGCGCAGCTATACTATAAGCTAAAGGTATACCATTAAATAACTGGTTTACCTGTGATCCTGTAAATCCTCTGTATGAAACAAAGGCACCACGACCTGGAAAGGATGCCAGATTAATTCCGGGCAAAATATTGGCAGCATCTTGCAAGTCGCGAGCTCCTATTTGTATCATTAACTCACGATCTGCAACTGCAACCGATGCTGGGTTTTCCCGAGCTGATAATCCAAGGCGGGAACCTGCCTCAGTCGGTGTATCAAGATCTAATAAACCTCTATTTTTATCGGAAGTTACCACCAAAGCGTCTAATTCTTGTGGTGATTCAATACTTGTGTCGGCGAAGGTAAGTGGACTTAAACCTAGAAATAGAAGATTGATATATACGATTTTTCCAGACATTGATAAAGCTCCGCAAAATTAAGCAAAGCATGTTACCGATGAAAATCTGGGGGGAAATCGGTGATTTAATCTATGACTATGGGATATGACACGATTTTCAATAATGCGTTGTTTTACTTGTGAAGTTATGACAAGGATGTCTTGGTCTACGCAATCTAATGCGTTGAGGTTTTGATTAATAACTTTTCTTCAAACCGCTGAATCCGCCAGACAAAGAAAATGCCGGTACTCATGACTGCTGCAGCCATCCACAAGGATGAGAGGTAATTACCGGTTAGGGTTGATAAATATCCGGCTAAAGCTGGTGCGATCAGTTGGGCAATCCCGTAGCTTATTGTCAGTTTTGCCATGGCTTTGGCAGGGTTATGTGGAAACTTATGGCCGACATACACCAGCATCAGACTGACAATACCGGCAAAGGTGGCGCCGAAGAGCAATGCGCCAAGCACATTCAGTAACAGTGATTCGCTGAAAAGTGGGATCAAGATGGATAGCAATATCATTGAATAAGCCGTAATAATCGCTCGAGTTTCTCCTATTCGTTCAGCCACTTTGTCCCAGATGATGCACGATGGAATCGCTGCAACTCCCAACATGACCCAGATAATATTGCCATGACCGGAAAGACTGGGCATGCCTTCGAGGATCGCCACGATAAATGTGGCACTGATAACGTAACCCACACCAGCACAGGCATAAGCGGCAATCATTAATCGCATCCATTTAGTATTGGGAGCGGTAAAATCGGCTGTCGGAGCATTTTGTAAAGCAGGTTTTGGCATTAAAAACCAGGCAGGCAGGAAAAACAAAATCCCGAAAACCCCCATGATTAACCATTGCTCAGCCCAATTAAAATAAGGCGTGATAATCACGATAACAATACCCGGAATAGCGATTCCTAAACCCAGCCCGGAAAAATGGATACCCAAAGCCGATTTGTAGCCATTCTGTTTAAGCCAGCCCATCACAAATCCTGCGGCAAGAATGATTCCTGCGGTGCTGGAAAGACCACCAATAAACCGCAAAATGCTCCATAAAACCATATCGGTGGTAATGGCCATTAATAAAGTGCTCAACACCGCTAGGATGAGATTGATCCGGTAAAACAAAAACTTGGTTTTAAGGCTGGTTAAGAACGAAATCAGCACGACACCACTCAGATAACCAATGTAATTAAACGTCGCTAGCCAACCACCGGTGAATTTATCCAGTGACGTTTCGCTGAGCATTACGGGTAAAAATGGCGTGTAGGCAAAACGGGCAATACCGACGGTGAGGATTAATGCACAAATGCCTGCCAGGATCACTTGATAGCGAGGGGATATATGCAGTCGGTTGGTGCTCATAATCAGAAACTTACCTGAACAAAATGGCGAGTCATACGTTTTACCATAAGTCATCGCAATGCGTACGGAAGAGAGTGAAACGACTTGAGAGGTTCATTAACTTAAAGGATTAATTCATAGTTGGCCTTGCTTTAGTGCTCATTAATCCTCACTTAATAACAGTTGATTAGACTCAATCAAACAAATAACACCGGAGTTTTGAATGAAGAAAATAATCTTAGCTGTTTCGATAGTGCTCATTGGCTTGGGCAGTTATTTTGCGATCGCTGAACAGCAAGAGCCCGAAGTCATCAGCTATATCAAACAGCAAGGTGTGACGATTGTGGATACGTTTGACACCCCCGCCGGTTTAAAAGGCTATGCCGCTATGGTTCAAGGCCAGCCGATGAGTATTTATCTGACAGAAGATAAACAATATGCCGTTATTGGAAATCTGATTAATGCCGAAGGTGACGATTTGGGGCAGGAAGCGCTTTATGAACTGATCAGCGCGCCGCAAAATGAAAAGGTTTGGCAGCAATTGGAGAGTGCGAAGTGGGTATTAGATGGCGATAAAAATGCCAAACAGATTATTTATACCTTCACCGATCCGTTTTGCCCATATTGTCAGCGACTACGTGAAATGGCCGAACCATACATTGCGAAAGGTGAGGTGCAGTTTCGCCATATTATCGTCGGTATTTTGCAGGAAGACAGTTTGCAAAAGGCCGCTTCTATTTTAGCGGCCGACTCGCCTGAAGAGGCTTTGCAGCAACATATTCAACAGTCTGATAGTGCTGGCTCAAGCCTCAATGAAGAAGCTTTAACCAAAGGCACAGTGCTGGTGGATGAAAATAATCTGTTGATGGAACAGTTGGGTCTGATGGCGACACCAACCAGTGTTTATAAAGATGCCAAAGGCCATGTGCGACTGGTCGAAGGCATGCCGATGCGGGAAGATATCAACAGGATGTTTGAACCGTGATGTCAATTAACATCGGTCCATTTGCCATACCACTTGAGCCATTGCTGTTATTTAGCAGCGGTTTAGTTGGAATCTTGGTGGCATCTTTTTTAGCCAGAAAAAATGAAGGTTCAGTGACCGATCCGTTATTGATGATGCTGTTATTCGGGCTGGTGATTGGTCGTATCGTGTTTGTGATCAAATTTGCTGATCATTATGAATCCTTCTGGCAAATGCTGGATTTCCGGGATCGTGGCGTGGATTGGTTTTCCGGCATGATTGCGATGGTGCTGTTTTTGTTATGGCAGATTAAACGTCTGCCTCAACAACGCATAGCTTTATTCGGCGGAGCTTATCCATTCTGCTGTTCTTTTCAGTGACATCTTTTGCGCTAAATGCGGGCCGTGAAGCACCTTTGATACCGGATATCACCATCGAGCAACTCGATGGCGAGCAAAAATCGTTGAATCAGTTTGCTGGAGAGAACGTGACGGTGGTGAATTTATGGGCAAGTTGGTGCCCACCCTGTCAACGTGAAATGCCTGCTTTTGAAAAGTCAGAGCAACAGTATCCTGAGATCCGCTTTGTCATGCTGAATCAGCAAGAATCAGCGGAAACAATTGAGAAGTTTCTGGCTGAAAACCAACTGACATTTGATCATGTGCTGATCGATAAAACCGGCAAAGTCGCAGATGCATTTGGTGCTTACGGTTTGCCTGTCACGTTATTTTTTGATCAGCAAGGCACATTGGTTGAGAGTCATATGGGGGAAGTCTCAGCGGCTTCGTTAAGCGCAACGTTAAAACAGCTTTCACCGTAATCAGCACGTCACGCTCACCCTGTTTTATATACAGTTTGAAAGGAGTATTTATGGATCTGCAACTTACTAACAAAACTGCTTTTATCAGTGGTAGTACTGCCGGTATTGGTTTTGCCATTGCCAATGCTCTGGCTGAAGAAGGTGCCAATATTATCGTGAATGGGCGATCCGAGGCATCCGTAAAACAGGCTGTAGAATCATTGAAAACAACGGCCAAAGGCGAAGTAACAGGGTTTGCCGGCGATTTGTCTTTGGCCTCTGAAGCTGCGAAATTAACTGAGCAGTATCCCAAAGTAGATATTCTGATTAATAATCTGGGTATCTTCGAGCCAGTCCCTTTTGAAGAAATACCGGATGAAGACTGGTTGCGCTTTTTTGAGGTGAATGTGCTCAGTGGTGTGCGTTTAACGCGTGCCTATCTACCTGCGATGAAACAACAAAACTGGGGCCGGGTGATTTTTATATCCAGCGAAAGCGGCGTACAGATTCCTCATGAAATGATTCATTACGGCATGACGAAAGCAGCTCAGATTGCCATTGCCCGAGGTCTGGCAGAACAGGTTGCCGGTACCGATATCACGGTGAATTCAGTCTTGCCGGGCCCAACCAGCTCAAGAGGTGTTGAAACCTTCGTCAGTGATCTGGCAGAAAAAGAAGGTCAAAGCATTGAAGCATTCGAAAAAGACTTCTTTGCAAACGTCAGACCGACATCACTGATCAAACGTTTTGCCACCACCGAAGAGGTCGCATCAATGGTGTGTTATCTGTCCAGCCCCTTGGCTTCTGCAACGACCGGAGCAGCTGTTCGTGTTGATGGTGGGGTGATTAAAAGTGCTTTTTAAGCATTTATCCGATTTCTAACTTTTCAAAATCCAGCCTCAGAAATATTTTTGAATTTTATTCTTTAACAAGAGATTTTTATGACAGCATTGTTTACTGAGTTTTCACTGAAAGATGTGACGTTACGCAACCGTATTGCGGTTCCACCGATGTGCCAATACAGTGCCGATGATGGCCATACCAATGACTGGCATCTGGCGCATTACACCCAATTAGCACGCGGTGGTGCGGGTCTGGTGATTGTTGAAGCCACGGCAGTCAGTCCCGAAGGAAGAATTACCCCGGGGTGTACTGGCATATGGAATGACGCCCAGGCTGAAGGCATGGCAAAAATTGCTTCGGCCATTAAAAAAGCCGGTGCATGTGCAGGTATTCAGATTGCACATGCTGGACGTAAAGCCAGTGCTAATCGTCCATGGGAAGGTGATGATCATCTGGCTGATAGCGATCCGCAAAGCTGGCAGACAATCGCACCGTCTGCGGTTGCTTTTGGTGCCAATTTGCCCAAAGTCCCCCAAGCGATGACGCTGCAAGATATTGAACGGGTTAAAGCTGACTTTGTTGCCGCTGCCAAACGCGCCAAGCTGCCGGATTTGAGTGGCTGGAATTGCATTTTGCTCATGGCTATCTGGCACAAAGCTTTTTTTCAGTCCACTCCAATAAGCGTGACGATCAATATGGTGGCGATTTGGCCGGTCGTAGTCGATTCTTACTGGAAACTTTACAAGCCGTGCGAGAAGTCTGGCCAGAAAATCTGCCATTAACCGCCCGCTTTGGGGTGATTGAATATGATGGTCGTGATGAAGAAACGCTAAGTGAGTCGATTCATCTGACTCAACAATTTAAACAATCTGGTTTGGATATGCTCAGTGTCAGTATTGGGTTTTCTACTCCCGATGCGGCTATTCCGTGGGGACCGGCTTTGTTAGCACCTATTGCTGAGCGTGTGCGTCGTGAAGCAGAGATCCCAGTTGCTTCAGCCTGGGGCATTGATGAACCTAACACGGTGAACCAGGTTATTACTGATCAACAAATGGATTTAGTTATGGTGGGACGTGCGCATTTAGCCAATCCTCACTGGCCTTACCATGCAGCTAAAACCTTAAAAATTGAAGATCCAGCCTGGGTGTTACCTGCACCTTATGCACATTGGCTGTCGCGTTATCATGCTCCAGATAGCTAAACATTAAAAAGTAGCCAAAACGTAATGATCACCAAAATAGGGAACACCCAAATTCAGCCTCATCATAAAGGCAGTTGCCATTGTGGTGAGGTTGAGTTTGTTGTGCATTTGCCAAACGGTATTGAAGACCCTCGGCGCTGTGATTGTTCTATGTGCCGGAGAAAAGGTGCCATTGCCGCGTATGTCCCGCTATCTACTCTGCAAATCACCAAAGGTGCAGATAAGCTCTCGCGGTATCAATTTAATACCATGACGGCAAAGCACTATTTTTGCTCAAGATGTGGGATTTATACGCATCATCAAACCAGAGCAAATCCTGAACTACTTGGCTTTAATCTCGCCTGCCTGGAAGGGGTAAATCCTTTTGAGTTGGGTGAGGTTCGAGTGAACGATGGCATCAATCATGTCTCGGATCGAGGTACGTTAAATTAACGCGGAATGAAGTTTTTTTGCCAAATCAGCTGGCTCAGCGTAATTTGCTGTTTTTCGATTCACTGTCCCTAAAAAATAATCAGGATATCCCTTGCTAAGCTACCGCCATTCCTTTCATGCTGGCAATTTTGCCGATGTGCTCAAACATATTGTATTGATTGAGATTTTGCAGCACCTCGGTAAAAAAGAAAAAGCCTTTGACTACATAGACACGCATGCCGGGGCTGGTCTTTATCATCTGGCTTCAGCTCATGCTGAAAAACTTCAGGAATACCAAAATGGTATTGCTAAATTAAAGGCATCTGACTGGCCGGAACTGGCTGCCTATTTTGCCGTGATTGATGCGGTCAATAACAATAACTCGCTGGAGTATTACCCCGGTTCCCCGTTTATTGCTTTGCATTGTATGCGTCGCCAAGACCGAGCCTGGTTATATGAATTACATCCTGAAGATGCCAGTTTGTTATTGCAAAACACCCAAAAAGTGAAACGGGCCAGAGTGATGCGTGAGGATGGTTTAAAAGGCTTATTGTCTTTATTACCACCAGTATCACGCCGTAGTCTGGTATTGATTGATCCGTCTTATGAAATCAAATCTGATTACGATTTAGTGTTTCAGACCGTTGAAAAAGCCTGTGCAAAATTTCCCACCGGCACCTATGCCATCTGGTATCCAGTGGTTGAACGCAGTCGAATCACTCGCCTGGAAAAACAATTTATTAAAAGTGGCATCAAAAATATTCAACGCTTTGAGTTGGCCGTCACTGCGGATTCTGACGAGCGCGGCATGACAGCCTCGGGCATGATTGTGATTAACCCGCCTTGGCAGCTAATGGAGACAATGAACCAGCTATTACCAAAATTGGTCGGCACGTTGGCAGTCGATAGCGGTGCTTTTTATAAAGCAGAAATACTGGTAGCAGAATAATCCCTCGCGACTTCGCCAGCAGACATAATCTGCATTAAAGTCAAACGCCATAATCTCATGACAAGATAGTGTTGGATTCACCATTCCGGACTAAATAGCATCATGAGCAATCCGATTATTCATCGCAAACCACACGGTAAATCGTTCAGTTATCGTTATGGCAATGGTAAGACGGTTAAAAACGCGGCATTAAAACGCTGGATAAAAAGCCTCGCTATTCCACCTGCATGGGAAGGGGTTGAAATTCAGCAGGATCGGGATGCCAAAGTTTTGGTGACCGGACGGGATAATCAGGGCCGAAAACAATATATCTATAATCCCCACTGGGTCGAAACGGCCAGCGAACAGAAGTTCAAACGAATTTTGCGATTTGCCGAGCAACTGGAAACTATGCGGCGGGTAACAGGACAACATATCCAACGAAGACCCATTGATCAAACCACTGTGCTCGCCTGTATGACACGGATGCTGGATGATGCTTTTTTTCGACCCGGCAGTGCCAGTTATACCCGGCAAAACCATACTTATGGTTTGACCACCTTGCGCGCAAAACACATGACTATCAAAGATGATCGTGTGGAGTTTGAATACGAAGGTAAAAGCCATCAACAGCAATTTCGTACTGTCACCGATGAGCAGGTACGCGAGGTGCTGATAGCATTGGAA
Source organism: Methylophaga muralis (assembly GCF_001720165.1). Taxonomy (GTDB): domain Bacteria; phylum Pseudomonadota; class Gammaproteobacteria; order Nitrosococcales; family Methylophagaceae; genus Methylophaga; species Methylophaga muralis. The sequence continues at coordinate 162,151 of NZ_MCRI01000002.1, read as the reverse complement.
AATATGTCCGGTTATGAATTATTTGATATCACCTTGCCGGATAAAAGCCGGAAAAAAATCACGGCACAAGATTTGAATCAGTACATTTCAGACGTCATGGGTGAGGACTTTAGTGCCAAGGATTTTCGCACTTGGGCTGGAACTGTTTTGATGGCGGTGGCATTGGATAAACTTGGTCCGGCTTCCACTGAAAAAATCAGTAAAAGTAATATCGTCGAAGCAGTGAAAAATGTGGCTGAACGGCTTGGCAACACTCCCGCTGTATGTCGCAGTAATTACATTCATCCACAAGTGATTTTGCAGTATGAAAGCGGCAAGACTTTGGATTACTTTCGCCGACAATTTAAACGTTATCGCGGCAAATATCTTAGTCTGGATGAGAAAGCGACAATGAAACTGTTAACTGTTTTAATGAGCGATGAGAGTAAATAAAAAAGCCCGTTGTATTGAACAACGGGCTTTTTTAGGTAAACAGACTCAGAAATTTTGAAATAAAGCTAAAGCTGCAGCATATTCTTCACTATTTTCATCCAGCTCTACTACACTGATGCCGGTATCAATACCCAGCTTGCGGAAGGCTAGAACCTTGTCGCGAGTGTTGGGATCCAATGCCTTATTGGTATTGAAATAGCTTTGCAGACTGGCGACTTGGACCACGTCGGTCAAATCCGGACCGTTCTGGCTGTTACGATTCAAGTTAGCATGCTCTGCGGCAACCGTGATGAGATTCTCTGGAAAATCCCAGCTTTTAAGAATGGCTTCCCCAATTTTTGAATACAGATTTTCAATCAAAGTATCCAGACGGCGAGGATCTTCTATTAAATCCGGCATATCTGCAGCTTTCATCAGAATTGGCAGCGCACCAATTTCATGTATCAATCCTGCCAGCATCGCTTCATCATTGGCAATATGAGAGTGTTTTGAGGCGATGACCTGACTGGCTGCAGCAACTTCGATACTGTGTTGCCACAAATCGCGCATGCGTTTTTCCAGTTTTTTATTGGTTGGACGGAACATTTGTTCCATCACCAAACTGGTGACCAGATTGCGAACCATGGGAATGCCGAGTCGAGACACTGCTGTCTGCACCGATTCAACTTCAACGCGACCTCGATACAGCGGGCTGTTGGCGACTTTTATAAGTCGAGCTGATAACGCTGCGTCGGTGGTGATGACCTCAGCAAGTTGCGCTGCAGAGACATCCGGATTGTTGGCAACCTCACGTACCTTGAGAGCAACCTCGGGCAATGTAGGCAGTACCAGTTTTCCCTTTTGGAGATCATTAATGATCGTCGTGTACAATTGGTCTTGTTGACTCATATTAATCCACTGTAATAAATCAATTTGAAGTGTGAATGATTTTCAGTTATTTTGCTTGGTTTGCCAACCGTTTTAGCTAATAGCAGGTGCTCAGTTGAACGACGAATTTCCTAGAATCAAACGTCTTCCGCCATACGTTTTCAACATTGTAAATGATTTGAAGGCAAAAGCGCGTGCGCGCGGCGAAGATATTATCGACTTTGGCATGGGAAATCCGGATAAACCGGCACCCGCGCACATTGTGGAAAAATTAGTCGAAGCGGCCCAGCGTCCCGATACTCATCGATACTCTGTTTCTCGAGGTATTCCACGTCTGCGTAAGGCAATCTGCGACTGGTATCAGCGTAAATACGATGTGACTCTGGATCCCGATTCTGAAACCATCGTGACCATTGGTTCTAAAGAAGGTTTGGCGCATCTACATGGCAACTGTTGGTCCTGGTGACGCAGTATTGGTACCAAATCCGGCTTATCCGATCCATCCGTATGGCTTTGTTATTGCTGGTGCGGATATACGACATGTGCCATTGACGCCTGATGTTGATTTTTTTGCTGAACTGGAAAAGTCAGTAAAAGACTCTTGGCCGAAACCCAAAATGCTGGTGCTGAATTTTCCCGGCAATCCGACTACTCAATGTGTAGAGCTGGATTTCTTTCAGCGCGTGGTGGATTTCGCCAAGGAACACCAGATTTGGGTGGTTCATGATCTGGCATATGGTGAAATCACCTTTGATGGTTATAAAGCACCGTCAATTTTGCAGATCCCCGGCGCAATTGATGTAGCTGTCGAGTTTTATACCTTATCTAAAACCTACAATATGCCGGGTTGGCGGGTAGGCTTTATGTCTGGTAACCCGACATTGGTTGCGGCTTTGGCTCGGATGAAGTCCTATCTGGATTACGGCATGTTCACGCCGATTCAGGTAGCCGCAATTACCGCATTGGAAGGTCCGCAGGAATGTGTCGCGGAAATCGTTGAAACCTATAGACAACGTCGTGACGTGTTGTGTGAAGGTTTGAATGCGATTGGTTGGCCGGTTGAGAAGCCAAAAGCGACCATGTTTGTCTGGGCCAAAATTCCGGAACAATTCCGTGAAATGGGCTCGTTAGAATTTAGTAAAAAATTGCTCAAAGACGCTAAAGTCGCGGTATCACCTGGCATCGGTTTTGGTGAATACGGCGATGAATATGTTCGTTTCGGACTGATTGAAAATCAGCACCGTACCCGGCAGGCAATCCGTGGTATCCGCGACATGATGAAAAAAGGGTAGGGGGCAAAAAAGTGCAATCAGTCAAAATTGGTATTCTTGGCTTAGGCACTGTTGGTAGTGGTACTGTCAGTGTTTTAAAGCGAAATTCAAAAGAAATTAGCCGTCGCGCTGGCCGTGGTATTGAAATTACGCGTGCAGCGGATAAAAACCTGGATTCACCCAAAACCTGTGATCTCAGTGGCATTGAATTAACGGATGATGCGTTTTCGGTGGTCAATGACCCTGACATTCAAATCGTCGTTGAGTTGATCGGCGGTACTGGTATTGCCCGAGATTTGGTCATGCAGGCCATTGAAAATGGCAAACACGTTGTCACTGCCAACAAAGCACTGATTGCGATGCATGGTAATGAGTTGTTTGCTAAAGCCCAGGAGAAAGGCGTCACCATTGCTTTTGAAGCGGCGGTAGCTGGCGGTATCCCTATCATTAAAGCTATCCGTGAAGGTTTGGCAGCCAATCGCATTGAATGGCTGGCAGGCATTATTAACGGTACGGGCAACTTTATCCTCACTGAGATGCGCGACAAAGGCCGTAACTTTGCCGATGTGTTGGCTGAAGCTCAGGCACTAGGTTATGCCGAAGCGGATCCAACGTTTGACGTGGAAGGGATTGATGCGGCACACAAGCTGACCATCATGGCGTCGATCGCGTTTGGTATTCCGTTACAGTTTTATAAAGCCTATACCGAAGGCATCAGCAAAATTTCTCAGGAAGATGTGCAGTACGCCGAAGAACTGGGATATCACATCAAACATCTGGGCATTGCTAAGAAAACAGCACAAGGTGTTGAGCTGCGCGTACATCCGACATTGATTCCAAAACGTCGGCTGATTGCCAACGTTAATGGCGTGATGAATGCGGTAGTAGTGAAGGGCGATGCAGTTGGGCCAACCTTATATTACGGTGCAGGCGCGGGTGCTGAACCCACTGCTTCTGCCGTAGTGGCTGATATCGTTGATATTGTCCGTGCGTTAACTACAGATCCGGAAAATCGCGTACCCCATTTGGCTTTCCAACCGGATTCATTAAAAGACACACCAATTTTGCCAATGTCTGAGGTAATAACCTCCTATTATTTGCGCATATGTACAGAAGATAAACCGGGTGTGTTAGCTGACATCACGCGGATTTTCAGCGAGCAGGACATCAATATTGAAGCGATTCTGCAAAAACAACCGGAAGAAGAAGAGGGCCTAGTGCCAATCATTATGCTGACGCAACCGGTAGTTGAAAAAAACATGGATGAGGCTATCGCTCAAATCGAAGCTTTAGACACCGTTAAAGATGCGATCATGCGTATTCGCATGGAAACGCTGGGCTGATTTAGCGCCCGTTAAAGAATTAAAGAGGAAACTTTATGTCATTTCGTCCACGTTACACTGGCCTGATTGAACGCTATCGCGACCGTTTGCCGGTCAATGACGACACTCGTCTGATAAGTCTTGGTGAAGGTAACACTCCACTATTGAAGCTGAATAACATCCCTAAACTGATTGGCAAAGATGTTGATATTTATGTCAAATATGAAGGTTTGAACCCGACGGGCTCATTCAAAGATCGTGGCATGACCATGGCGGTGACCAAAGCCGTTGAAGACGGTAGTAAAGCGATTATTTGTGCTTCAACTGGTAATACGTCTGCTGCAGCTGCGGCTTATGCTGCACGTGCCGGTATTACTGCGTTTGTAATTATTCCGGATGGCAAAATCGCTCAGGGTAAGTTGGCACAAGCGATGATGCACAATGCTGTCGTTATCCAAATCAAAGGTAACTTTGATGAAGGCATGCAATTAGTTAAAGAAGTCGCTGAACATGCGCCTGTCACCATCGTAAACTCGATTAATCCATACCGCTTGCAAGGTCAGAAAACAGCCGCTTTTGAGATTGTTGAAGAATTAGGCCGTGCACCGGATTATCACTGCCTGCCAGTCGGTAATGCCGGTAATATCACTGCACACTGGATTGGTTATTGTGAATATTCATCTGGCTGTGGTGAACATGTGACAGAAGCTTGTGCTTTCTGTCATGGTCATTGCAAATATGCTGGTGGAGCCATTGTGGGTAATCGGCCGAAAATGGTGGGTTATCAAGCTGCTGGCAGTGCGCCGTTTATGCGTGGCGCCATGGTAGATGACCCTGAAACCGTTGCTACTGCGATTCGCATTGGTCATCCGCAAAGTTGGGATATGGCTTGGAAAGTCAAAGAAGAATCTCACGGCTGGTTTGATGAATGCTCGGATGATGAAATTCTGGCTGCACAGAAATTACTGGCTGAAAAAGAAGGTATTTTCTGTGAACCTGCGTCAGCAACCTCACTGGCCGGCGCTTTACGTGATATTAAAACCGGCAAAATCCCTGAAGGCAGCACAGTTGTTTGCACGCTGACAGGACACGGTCTTAAAGATCCGGATATTGCGATTAAGCAAAGCACCTCACCTGTAATTACAGTTAGTGCTACATTGGACTCAGTACGCGAGGCGATCATCAACAACTTGGCCAGATAATATGACTGAAATGACGGCACCAGAAGATCAGGAAAGAGCGGCGGCTAGAATGCCGCACGATATCTTTTTAACCAACCTGATTGCGAACCATATCCTCCTGTTCACGGCGATAGCCGCAACAGGTAAGAGTTATTTTGAGTTTATCGTGCTGGTGCCGTTGTTATCATTTTCATTTTTGGGTTACACGTTTATTCGTTCCAGCCGAATCAAGCGTGAAGACAGTGAGTTTGTTTATATCCATTGGCAAATTGCACGGCGCTGGAGTTTTATCTTCGCCATGGTGCTTACAGCCGTCGTCAGTGTCGCAGTGTTGGGTTGGTTAAGTTATACCTATCTCGGGCTAATGAAAGAAGCCGCATTTGCTTTTGTTGGCGGGCTGAGCTTTCTGCCGACACTGATTAGCGTGTTGGTATTAATCGTTATAGAGATGGATTCACTGCATCATGCCAGAGTCGGTACATTACCAGCATGGGCCAGACGGCGTTTTCTGGGCGAATCTTAAACTTGTTTTACTGTGGGGCCGGTTCGCGCTGAACCACCGAGTGAATCACTAGCTGGTTCTCAAAATACACATCAAATTGTGAATATTGCCAGCGAGTAATGGCTGGAGTGCCTTTGGCCGCGTATTGCTTCTGCGCCTTGCCAAACTTCTGTTCAACCTGCTGCATTGTCATGCCACGTGTCGGACGCAAAACACCTGTCTCAGAGTTCGGCGTATTATAAGTCGGTTCTGCGATAGATAAGACATCGGCTTGGGTTGGCAGTGCCATTAACAGCATTGCTCCGGCAGCCATAAGATGGCATTTCAACATGATGGTGACTCCCTTTATGACCTGCGCCAGCATATTATTGCGGCAAAAATAGTTCAATCAAACTGTTTAAATAACGTTGACCTAACTCAGTTGGGCGAATCCACTCGACCGAATAATCAATCAATCCACGTTCTTCAGCTTCTGCAAGTTGGCTTTTTATCGTCGCCAATGGCACACCGCAATGTTGCATAAATAAAGGTGTGGCAAATCCATCGGTCAGGCGCAGCGCGTTAAGCATAAACTCAAAACCAATTTCATTAATGCCGACTTGTTCTTGCTTCAGAATACGTTGTGAACTGTTGACCTTATCCAGATAGGCTTGGGGTTGTTTTTGTTTTACCAGTCGCTCGATCGACTGTGTGGCGGCGCTGGTTAATTTTCCATGCGCACCGGCGCCTATGCCCAGATAATCACCAAACTGCCAGTAGTTGAGGTTGTGACGACTCTGGCAGCCTTTTTTGGCATACGCTGAGACTTCATATTGCAGGTAACCGGCCTCTGCAAGGCGTTGTTGATTAGCAATTTGCCAGTCATAAATCGGCTCATCATCGGGTAATTGTGGTGGCGATTGATGAAAAAAGGTATTGGGTTCAATGGTCAGCTGATAATAGGAAATATGTGTTGGCTCGAGAGCAATCGCTGTTTCTACATCTTTTTGGGCGAGCGCTGCTGTTTGATTGGGTAAACCAAACATCAGATCCAGATTGAAATTATCAAAACCAGCATGGTGGGCGATCTCTGCAGCACGAATCGCTTGTTTGCCATCATGGATGCGACCCAAAACAGTTAATGAATCACCATTAAAACTTTGAACGCCAATTGATAAACGATTAATGCCCACTGCACGATAGTCGGTGAACTTAGCTGCTTCAAAGGTGCCGGGATTGGCTTCTAGGGTAATCTCTGCATCAGCGCGGATTGGCAATAATGCTCGCAGAGCTGAAAATAAACGATCATAACCTTCTGCACTGAATAGGCTGGGAGTACCACCACCGATAAAGATGGTTTGAATCGTTCGTCCCCAGACCAGAGGCAAATCCTGTTCGAGATCGCGGATCAATGCATCGATATAGGTTTTTTCAGGGATCTCATTACCGGCCTGATGTGAATTAAAGTCGCAATATGGACATTTACGCACACACCAGGGCACATGGATATACAGGCTAAGTGGCGGTAAGGTGGTGAAGTTGAACATAGTGGCATCAGCCTTGATGATTTTAGTCTGCAAGGCAGAATGACTCGCGTATTAAATATAGGTTTAGCAATAGCAAACTTTTATGGTTGGTGGCGAGTGTATTTAAATTCTTCCATGAACTGACGCATGGCTTTGCCTCGGTGACTAATCGCATGTTTCTGTTCAGGTGAAAGCTCGGCTGCTGTGCAATCTGTTTCGGGAACCCAGAAAACCGGATCATAACCAAAACCTTCATCGCCGCTTGGCGATTGCAGAATTTGTCCCTGCCAGCTGCCCTGACAAATCAGCGGGGTCGGATCTTCAGCATGACGCATAAACACCACCACACATTGAAAACGGGCTGTGCGTTCATTCTCCGGCACATCTTTCATTGCGGTAAGTAAGGCGTGAATATTATCGGTATCGGAGGCATCGGGTCCGGCATAGCGCGATGAATAAATACCAGGAGCACCATGCAATGCATCAACTTCAATACCGGAATCATCGGCAATGGCTGGTAAACCAGTCACTAAAGCGGCATTACGAGCCTTAATGATGGCATTTTCAACGAAACTGAGGCCGGTTTCTTCGGCCTCAGCAACATTCAAATCGGATTGGGCAATCAGCTTCAATCCTAATGGGCTAAGGATCTGCGATAACTCACGCAGTTTGCCAATATTGCCGCTGGCCAGAACAATTTGTGACATTAGTTTGCCAAAGCTTCGCGTTGTTTAATCATCAGTTGTTCAATCCCTTTAGCCGCCAGATCCAACATGGACTGTAATTCATCGGCACGAAACGCATGGCCTTCCGCAGTGCCCTGTAACTCAATATAAGCCCCGGCATCATTCATGACAACATTCATATCAGTTTCAGCAGTAGAGTCTTCAGCATAATCCAGATCCAGCACTGCTGTGCCATTATGAATACCAACCGAAACAGACGCTACCTGGCCGTGTAAAGGGCTTTTCTTGATTTTGCGTTTTTTAATTAAAAAATCAATTGCATCATGCAGTGCGACAAAGGCACCGGTAATGGAAGCGGTACGCGTTCCGCCGTCAGCCTGAATAACATCACAGTCAATGGTTATGGTACGTTCGCCCAATGCTTTTAAATCGATGGCGGCACGTAAAGATCGACCAATTAAACGCTGGATCTCCATAGTGCGGCCACCTTGTTTACCTCGGGCAGATTCACGTTGCATACGGGTACCGGTAGAGCGAGGCAACATGCCATATTCAGCAGTAATCCAGCCTTCGCCCATACCACGCAAAAAAGGTGGAATACGTTCTTCAACCGAGGCTGTGCACAATACTTTGGTGTCACCAAATTCAACCAAGACGGAGCCTTCCGCATGTTTTGTGTAATTGCGGGTAATGGTGATCTCACGAAGTTGATCTGGTTGCCGGCCACTTGGACGCATCTGCTTTATCCTTAACATAAAATACGATGATTATACTGATGCCACCCATTTCCCGCGTGCTTTTTACGTTCAGTTTTCGTTACCATAGGCGCTCAACAGCTATAGGAAAAACATCGTGATACGAAGCATGACCGCCTTTGCCCGCCATGAGCAAGTAACTGAACTCGGTACCCTGATCTGGGAGGTTCGATCAGTGAATCATCGATATTTAGAGCTCGCATTGCGACTGGAGGAAACGTTTCGTCCTTTAGAAATGGATATCCGCAAAATGTTTGCTGAACGCATGGCTCGTGGAAAGATTGAAGCCAGTCTGCGTTATCAACCTTCTCAGCAACAAACGGCTTTGCATATTAACGAGAATCTTGCTCAATCCGTTATCAATGCTTGTGATCAATTAACCCAAATGGCTAACCAGACCTTGCCGATTGATCCGCTAAGATTATTGCAATGGCCAGGTGTAGCCGATACCGAACAAGTGGATTTAGCGACATTGAAACAACAATCTGTGGATGCTCTGGAGATTGTGTTAGCAGACTTTATCAGTGGCAGAGAACGGGAAGGACACGCCCTGGCGGAAATGATTTTGCAGCGCTGCGACGAAATTTTACAAATCGCAGAAGCGGTAAAACAACGTATGCCGGAGATCCTGGAACAACAACGTCAGCGTCTGGCACAAAAAGCAGCAGAGCTTGAAGTCACGTTGGAACCGGAACGCCTTGAGCAAGAAATTGTATTAATCGCCCAGAAAAGTGATGTCGCCGAAGAACTGGATCGTTTGCAAAGTCATGTCGATGAAGTCAAACGAGTACTGCAACGTGATGAGCCAGTAGGCCGCCGACTCGACTTTTTGATGCAGGAGCTTAATCGTGAAGCCAATACTTTGGGCTCCAAATCTATTGATACCGATACCACTCGATATTCAGTTGATCTGAAGGTATTAATCGAACAAATGCGTGAGCAGATCCAGAATATTGAATAAGTTCGTATCCGGCAAGGCTCTCGCCAAAAGTATCTATATCAAAGTATTCAGATCAGCTTATCCGAAGATTGGTTAATTTTTTGACGTAGCATTAAAGACACATTAGTTTGTGCCGCTACTTGGTTCTGTATTCGGAACGTTCATGATGAGGTTCTGTGGTAACAAGTGCTCTAAAGGGATGAATAAAAGAGCACTCATTAAGAGCTTCGAATGAAAAAAATAATAATATGTTCTTTAGGGCTTTTTGCAGGCGCCAGCCATGCCACAAATGGCATCAATCTGATTGGTTTCGGTGCTGAATCAACATTAATGGCAGGTGCGGATATTGCTGTCGCTCGGGATACCAGCGCGCTGAATACAAATCCGGCCGGGCTAACTCAAATTGATAGTAAACGCTTTGACCTTTACGGTTCTTTATTGCGGATAACCGATCTGTCACATGAAGATCAGTTCGGTAATGACAGGCATGCGAGCAATCTCTATACCGGCCTGGGTGGTATGGGCTACGCCCAAAAAATTGAAAATACACCGTGTACTGCCGGGCTTGGGCTTTTTGCACAGGGCGGCTCGGGCGGTGTGTTTGAAAATCTGCAAACGGCTTTTGGCACCGAGGATGAATATTCCGGTTTATTTGCTGTGGCAAAATTGACAGCGGGTTTAGGCTGTAAAGTGAATGATAAATGGTCGGTCGGTGGAAGTTTTGGTCTGGTCTATGCCCAGGCCGAACAAAAGATTTTTGCCGATACATCCACATCCGCGCCGCAGACCTTCAACGGTATTGAAATCGAAGATGCCAGCAGCCTACGCACCAGTTTTAAACTGGGTATTCAATATCAGGCAACACCCAAACTCACGCTAGCAGCAACTTATACCGGGAAGACTGAGCTGCCATTAACCGATGGTCAATTAAAGCTCAACATGACTGGGGCAGGTCTAGGCGTAGTGAAATACGATGATGTCACATTAAAAGGGTTGGCGTTACCCGAGGAAATTGGGGTGGGTGCTGCCTATCAGATGAACAATAAGTTATTGCTGTCGCTAAAAATAAACTGGATAAATTGGTCTGATGCGATGAAAAACAACGTATTAAGTGCCAGTAATCCAAGTAACCCAGCCTTACCGGATATCAATAGTACCTCTACCATGAATTGGAATAACCAATTAGTGTTTGCCACCGGCATGGCCTATCGCTACAGCGATAAAACGACCTTATACGCAGGCTATAACTACGGCAAAAACCCGATACCGAAAGAACATATCAATCCCGTTGTGGCCGGCATCTTTGATCATCATCTGACTTTTGGTGGCAGCTATCAGCTCAATAAAGAATGGACCTTTTACAGCGGCATTGAATACGATTTTCGTAAAAAGGTGGATTACACCAATCCAGAACTGCCATTCGGCAATGATGCTCAATTACGCAATGAGGCTATTTGGTTACATATGATGGTCAGCAGACAGTGGTAGGCTACCGACCATCAAAGCATTTCGTAGTTATTTTTTGATTAAATCGCTATTAAAGCCAAACACTTTACCGGCCCAGATAAAGATGACCCAAGCCAATATGCCGAATGGCATATAGCCCATATAACCGAGCAGCGGCATCTCTGAAAAGATATGGATGACGTTAATATAAGGAATGTCGTAGACCCAATAATTCGGATTGGTCACGGGCTGTGCGGGATGAGCACTGCCGTAATTCCAAAACTCCCAGAAAAAGCCGTTGAGCATGGCTGATACAGCCATTAATAAGGCCGGGGACCAGTTACCCTCAGCCATCGCAGTAAACGGTGACCAGATATTGGCTCGGATCAATACCCCTGAGAATACCAGTAACGGTCCAATCCATAACACCCAGAACAATGGATAGGGCCAGAACACCATTAGGGTTAATAAAACTAACCCGGCTATTATTAACAGATTGCCATTCAGGCTGAGTTTAGGTCCATTTGCAAAGCGACTGACCAGTCTCGGACAGGTGTTTAGCAAGGTATACCATTGGAAAATGGCAGGCCAGACAGTGGTATAAGCCAACAGAAAAATGATCACTATCGTTTGGTGACTTAGCTCTGGCATGGTGCTGTTGGGGTAATACCAGTTGCCCAAGGCAAAATAATTAAAATATTCAAATAAATACCAACCAACCAGTGAAACAATGGCAGTCATTAGAAAGGTTTTAGGTTTGCTGGCAAACAGTGATTGACCATTTGAATAACGATAGGCCAAACCATCCAGTACAAAGATAAACCCCCACCACATCGGGGTAAACGCATAATAGACCAGATCACCAAAAATGGTGATCCGGCTCCACATCAACCACCAGAAAAATAAAGTCACCGCCAAGCCAATCCAGAACCAGATGGGCAAGGCTACAGTTTTAGCTCGAGGAGCAGGGGGCACTTTTTTGAACCCAAATAAAGCCGGAGCAAAATACAAGGTGAGAACCAAAAGTTCGGCCAAAGCGATAACGCAAAACACGGTGAGATTAAACCCGGGGGCATCGGCAACATATTGAGGGGGAAATACACCAAAATCCGGTGGCAAATGGGTCTCAGGATAGGCGAACCAACTGGCTATTAACGGCAGAAGTAATGCCAGTAATACCGGAAAAATCAGTTTCTGCATAAGCGTCCTTTCTTAATGAAGTTTTAAGCCCATTGCGGGTCATTGTGTCTGCGTTTATGTTGATACATGCGTTGATCTGCCAGCATACGAAGATCATCAACATTCATGGTTTCTATCATATAGGCCGAACCATAACTGACCCCTGCTTTCTCAAAACCGTTTAGCTGCATATAGCTGATAGTTTCAGCAATGACCTCTTTAATTCTTTCTGCATAAGAAAGACTTTCACTGGTGATGGCAAATTCATCACCCCCCATGCGATGTAGTACGCCGAGTGTATCTAATTTTGAGGACAGAATAGTGGCAAACATTTGTAACATTTCGTCACCTTTGTGGTGACCGTAGGTGTCGTTGTAGGTCTTCAAATTATCCATGTCCAACATCGTTATCATGCCGTTGGAGGGGAGTTTTTCGAGAGTTAGATCTAAAGCATAACGATTGGGTAGGCCAGTTAAAGCATCATGATGGGCTATTTGTAAACTATGCTGTATCAAAGACAAATTGTTTTCTTTTTCACGGTAAATTTCGGCAAACTGATAACCCAGTACCAGACCGATCAGTAACACTTCAACGGTAACCGCCAACAGACCGATATGCTCGATATAAATGGTGTAGATGCCTTCCAAATCTTTGCTGGAGATGGCGAACGATCCAATAATAAAAAAAGCAGCAATCGCCACCAGATAGAAATAGGCGATTTTGTAACCTTCAAAGGCACGCACCAGTGCGGCGATTAATCCGTAAAGCATCATTAACCCGACACCATAGCGAGCACATTCTAATATCAAGTGTTTATTGAATATGGCTACCACGAGCAATACAGCCATACCAGTCAAAAACAGTTTTGCCAGAGTATTCAGTTTGGGGTGCGTGGAGGCTCTTATTTGTAATAAATGCTTGGCAAACAATAGGTAAGCAAAATTGCTCAGCAAAATGGGAGCGCCGGCAAGGTAAAACCAATGGATATTAAACAGATCGGGTGTGATGAGCAGGCTAGTGCCATTAAAAACTACATTCATCCAGATAAAGATGGTGTACATGGTTTCAGTTATACGTCTTCTAACATAAGCCAGAATCGCGTAATACACCCCCAAACTTATCAGGATGCCCATACTGACTAAAGTGATCACCGTGCCCCATTTTATGGCATGCCGGTAATGGGCGAGCGAGTCCCAGTATGGCTGAGGCTCAGCAATGAAATAAGTAGAAACCAACTCTGTAGTCAGTTCATATTGTCCCGCAGGCAAGCGGAATTCACGGCCATGCCTTAGAAAAAAGGTATTTTTTGCGTCCGATTCAATGCCACCTCTCGCCTCAGCAACAACGTTGCCAGTTGAATCGGAAATGTAGTGATGAAAATGACCTAAAACGCTCGCGTTTTTAAAATCAATAACTATTGTTTCATCAGCATCGGTGATTTCAAATGAAGAACGAAAAACAAAATGTCCACCCGTTAGAACTGGAGCGTCAATGGTTTTGAATGGTGGATCGGGAAAACGCCAATTTTGGCTGACTTCATACCATTGACCGACAAACTGTTGCTGAGCAAAGCTGATATTTGGCGCAAGAAAAAACAGCAGCCACAACAGGCTTAGGAATAAATACTGAGAACGTCCCGCAACTAATTGCCGAAACCGTATCATGCTCCGTTATTCACAAGTCCAGTAAATATCAATATATTCATATGCTTATCTATTATTTTTATTCAATATAAACTGCAAGGAATTTACCACAATTCAAAAGCTAATGTAACAAGACTCTCATCAAGATTCTGTGCGCCTTGTGGTGTTTTATTATCTTCGGAAATTGTTCAGAAGCTGGAGAGTCTGTCAGTGACGTTTTATTGAAGCAAGTGAGTAGTAATAAGGGAAAAACAAAATTAACAGCGGTGTTTTTTGAAATGCAACTGTTCGTGAGTATTAAACTTCAGTTGGGTTGATAGGTGAGAAGACAATCTTCGAGGTAAATATGCTGTTTAGCAGATGAAGATTAACTTTTTTGAATATCCATAGACTGCTTATCCAATTGTGCGACCGACAAGGGTCTACTCAGGTAAAACCCCTGAACATTTTGATACCCCATATCGGTAATAGTTTGCATTGCAGCGTGGTTTTCAATTCCTTCAATTACCGTTTCATACCCCATATCGTGCAGCATCGTCAGTAGTGCTTTTACTTTTCGGCATTTATGTTTGTCATGTTCAAACTGATAAATGACCGATCGATCCAGTTTCACCACTTTGATTTCGCTAAGCTCAGTAATATAGCCAAAATTTGAATAACCTGAACCAAAGTCATCAATAGCAATTGATACACCAAGCTTAGTGAGGTTTTTTAGTGCTAATTTGGCATTTTCGAAGTGGGCTAATAACGCCACCTCAGTGACCTCAATTGTAAGCCAGCTAAGGGGTGCGAGTTTTTGTAATTTTAATAACAGTTTGCTGTTATCCGGATCATGCAGTCGGTTTAAATGTGAAGGATGCATATTGATGGATATGCATAAGGTTTCGGCTTTTTCCGGATGATTCTGTAACCATTGGTTACGCTGTTGTATAACCTGCTCGATAACCCATTCATCAAGCTCAGCGGTGAGTTTCGACATTTGCACAATGGGCATAAGTTCTTTGGGCATGATGTGTCCCAATTGCGGATGATGCCAGCGGATCAAAGCCTCAAGAGATGCTTCCACTTCAGGATCGTTGCAATGAAAAATAGGTTGGTAGACCAGATGCAAACCAACATCTTCACCTTTTATCAAACCTCTTTGTAATTCAGCTTCAATCTGTAATTGTTTTCTAAGCTCATCAGAGCGTTCCGGATCAACAAAACCGAAATAGCCTTTACCATTTTCTTTGGCACGATACATGGCAATATCTGCATTTCGCAGCAATATGTCGGGCAGATCACCATCCTCGGGATAAATAGCGATACCAATGCTTGAGGAGATAAACAATGTTTGACCGTTAGCTTGAAAGGGTTTTTTGAGGTTTTCAATAATACGTTGGGCAAAAATCTGTGCATCCACTTCCGATTCAATTTCTTCTAGCAGAATGACAAATTCATCGCCACTAATACGAGCAAAGGTATCGCTTTCGCGCACCAGTTCGGAAACGACATGAGTGAAGTATTGCAATACATCATCACCCACCGCATGGCCCAGAGAATCATTAATGCGTTTAAAGTTATCTAAATCTAAAAACAATAACGCAAACTTACTTTGTTTACGGTTGGCACGCGCTACGACATCTTTAATGATTTGATTAAGATGCATACGGTTAGGTAAGCCGGTTAATTCATCAAATAAAGCCAGTCTATGTAGTTGTTGTTCACGACGTTTTAGTTCGGCGATATCGCTGGCAAGCAGTACGTAACAAACGTCTCCATCATGCTGATCTTCAACGCGACTGATAGACACCATCTGCGGTTTTAACTTGCCCTGAAAATAAAAGTTCAGTTCACCACGCCATGAACCCATTTTGGCCAGAATTTTCCACAGTTGATTTAATGTGAGTTCACTCTCTTCATCACAACGCAGAAAATCATTTATGTTAGTTGCCAGAATTTCATCATTCTCAATATTAAGTGTGGTTAGCAATGCTTGGTTGGCATAAAGAATTTGCTGTTTGTGGTTAATGACCAGAATATTATCTTGAGTATTATCAAATACCGATTGAGCTAATGACATTTGTCGGTTATCGATAATTGACTGGGTAATGTCGGATTGTAGCCCTATGAAGTGAGTTACTTGCTCATTGTGATAAACAGGTGCGATGCTCAATTGATTCCAAAAAGTGGAGCCATCTTTCCTGTAATTTAAGATGGTGGTTTGCAGTGGATTTCCCTCGCTCACTGCCTGCTTTATCGCGTCAATGGCGTCTTCTTGAGTGGCTTCACCTTGTAATATCCTGCAGTTTTGCCCAATGACTTCTTCACTTTTATAGCCAGTCATCCGGGTGAATGCCGGATTGGTATATAAAATAGGCATATTTTCAGTCAGAGCATCCACGATAATAATGCCCTGCTGGGCAGCTTCCATCGCTCTGGCCTGCAAGTTGTTTTCAATTAACGATTGTTTAAGTCGATCATAGGTTTGAATTAACTCTGTGTTATCCCAGAACAATAAAACCGCCCCATTAATATTGCCCTGACTATCGAGATACGAATTTACTGAAAGTAGATAATGCCTTTCACCGGTAATTTGAAAATTAACTGTTTGAGCCGTTTCATGGGCTTTATCAATTAATTTGATTAAATCTGGCAGGCTGTAGTCGCTTCGTAACTGGTTTAAACGTGAACCAACACTCACACTCTCTAAATTAAATAGTTTTTGGGCGGCGGGATTGAAATGCGTCAGTAACAAATTGTCGTCAACCACCATAAATGGATGAGACAAACTGTTTTGCATGTTTTGCAGATCCGTATTAAGTGAGATGATCTCAATACTTTTTACCTGCAACTCTTCATTCACCGTGGTCAGTTCTTCATTGGTCGATTGCAATTCTTCATTGGAGGTTTCCAACTCTTCATTGGTGGATTGCAATTCTTCATTGGCTGACTGCATTTCTTCATTAACGGATTGAAGTTCTTCATTAGAGGTTTCCAACTCTTCAATAACCGTTTGTAAATGATCTCTACTCGACGTCAACTCTTGTTGTAACTGCACAATCCGTTCGTAATTTGCCGATTCTGTTTCCTCGTTGATAAGCTCATCCACTGCGGTTTGTTCAAATCGAACCAGATATAGCGCATCGTTTATATCAGCGATTTGCAGTGGCATCACTTCAAACATAAATGCATTGTTGCCGAGGCGGATGATATGACTGCGATAGGATTGTGGTTGTTTTTTGGCTCTATAAACCAGCCCTTTAATTTCCAGCTGAAATTCATTACGCACCAAATTTTGCAAATTCAAACTGGCCCGGCCGCGCCCAATTTGTGTAATAGGTGAAATATCGCCATAGATAAAACGGATCTCCATGCTGTCATCAACAACAAAAGCATTGGAGATAACGTATTGGGTGACTGCTTTAAACACCCGATCTTCTAAGGTATCAATGTTTCTGGTAGATGCTTTAATTCTGTTCGGATTTGTACTTCTGGCCGGTTGTTGTTTCACTTTGTGTCTTCGGTACACTTCCAGACTATTAATGTTGCGGCGAGAAAAAGTACGACCTTCATTTGAATCAATATCAAATAACTCACTATTGGGTAATGATTCAGATTTACCTAAAAACAAAAAACCATCTGGATTTAATGCGTAATGAAAGGTGGCTTGAACTTGTTTTTGAAGTGGTGGTTTCATATAAATCAACACATTCCGACAAGTCACCAGATCCAGACGCAGGAAGGCAGGATCTTCCACCAGATTCTGTTTGGCGAATAACACCATATCGCGCAGCGGTTTTTTGACCATATATCCATCATTCATCTGGTTGAAATGACGATCCAGGCGATTTTGAGAAAGTCCTTTTATCGCTGCCTGTTCATATTTTCCTTTGCGAGCAATGGCCAGCGCTTTCATATCTATATCTGTCGCGAACACCTGAGCGCGATAATCATCCAGTTCGTGCCCAAGAATTTCTCGCAATATAATCGCGATACTGTAAGCCTCTTCGCCCGTCGCACATCCGGCTACCCAGATACGAATTTCATCACCTTTGCTTTTACCAGCGATGATTCTGCGAAGCAGCTTTTCTAATTCATTAAAGGCCGATTCATCACGGAAAAAAGCCGTAACTGAGATCAATAGATCCTGATAAAGATTATCTAACTCATAAGGATGCTCTTGAACATATTGCTCGTACTCAATCCAACTAACAGTATCAGTCGCTAACAGTCGACGGTTAATCCGCCGGCGCAAGGTATTGTCTTTGTAATTAAAGAAACTGACCCCTGTTTGTTTGGCCAATAATCCTAAAATGTTATCAAGCGAATCTAATTCATTACCGGCTTTTTTGGGCGGGTTACTGATTTCTTCATAATTTGCCAACCGAATTAACTCATATGCAATTTGTGACGCACTTAATACGCGATCCACACAGCCGGTATCTATGGCAGCTTTTGGCATACCTTCGTATTTTGCTTCGTTAAGTAGCTGTGCAAACACAAAACCATCCCGAGCCTTAATCTCCCGACAACCACGAGCACCATCACTACCTGTGCCGGATAAAACCACGCCTACAGCACGTTCTTGATAAGTTTCAGCCATCGAAACAAACAGATCATTTGCCGAAGGTTTAGGCACACCATGTTTATGAGTAGATTGCAGATAGATCTTATCGTCGCTCACGGTACCGTTATAACCGGGAGGGATTACAACGGCTGTTCCGGGCAATAATGACATGCCATTTTTTGCGGTCAAAATCGGGAAGTTACTTTCACGAGCTAATAAATTGACCAATAAACTTTCATGATCTGGCGAGAGATGTTGAGCGATAACAATACACAGGCTGTCATGTTTCTCAGTGTTTTTTAGCAGGATAGTTAATGCTTCCAGTCCACCCGCTGATGCCGCCAAACCTACATATAGAGGCTTTCGGCTATTTTGTTTAAGCATGGATTTCTCCATTTAGATCTATGCCTGAACACATCCGTAGTTCGCCATTGCTAATTTTGAGATAGCAGGGTGAGGGGATTAGGCATTGAAGAGTTGTAGATGTTGAATTTTTGACAACATTACCATTGTGTTAAACAGGCGGGCTTTAACTTAAATTAATAGTAGGAATTCAATCAGATAATGAATTAACTGAAATCTTTGAGGTATTTAAAAATTGGTATCAAGGATGATTTTGATTGTTACAGATAAATAAAAGCCGTGATAAACACGGCTTTTGGTAAGGCGGAAAATGGGCTTATTTAGTTAAACGACGTCTCATTCCTAACAATCCCATTATTGCTGGAGCAAACAACCATAACGCTGCAGGTATTGGCACTTCCGATACTGATGTATTGAAATAGGCAATATGTGAAACATCTTTTCCATCATGCGTTAGGAAATCCAAGCTAGATATTGGTGTATCGAATAGGCCAATTAATGTGGTTGTTCCGTACTTCATTAAGAATCCGGAAAATGCCAAGCCTAAAGAAGAGGTATCCAATGTGTTTGAAATAGGATCTTCGATTTTAAAAAAGTCCGTCACCACAAAGCTTGAGCCCGCTGCTGACAATGCAATTTGTAAATGAGCAGCACTAACCGCTGTTGGATTAGGTTTTACAAGATGAAAACCTTCTGACGCACCCGGCAGAAAATCATTGATATTTATAACCTGAGAAATGTCCCCTGTAAAACCATTGGTGTCATAAGAGACCGTCCCTGCTAATGATAATGTTGCTGCGTTGACTGCAAACGACAGGGTCGCCAAACCTGCCACTAATAGTGATTTAATGTAGTTTTTCATAAATTACCCCTCAGCGCTTTATTAGAATTATTGTGACCTACGTCTCATAATCTAGGCTGCTTAAAGCCATTTTCATACTGTACTTTGGTACTAATTCCCGACTTTATATATGAAAAATTCCTAGATATAACTTGAGGATTGAAACTGCAGACTTGAGTGAGTTGGGCTTAATGCCGTCATGCTGAGGTTTAGCCAGGCAAAAAAAAGCCGTGCAGAGCACGGCTTTACAAACACATAAGTAGATTTTGATTATTTAGTCAGGCGACGTCTAAAGCCCAAAAATCCCATCAATGCTGGAGCAAATAACCATAACGCTGCTGGTAACGGTACTTCTGAGACAGATGTATTGAAATAGGCGATATGAGAAACGTCTTTGTCATTGTGAGCCAGGAAATCCAGACTAGAAATCGGAGTGCTAAACAGGCCAATTAATGTTGTTGTACCGTATTTCATCAAGAATCCAGAGAAGGAAAAACCTAATGATGAGGTATTTAATGTATTGGTAGCAGGATCATTAATTTTGAAAAAGTCTGTTACCAGAAAACTTGAGCCTGCTGCCGTTAAAGCTGTTTGCACATGTGCTGCACTCATAGCTGCTGGGTTAGGTTTAGGAACATAAAAACCTTGATACGCACCTGGTAGAAAATCATTAATATTCAGTACTTCAGAAATGGTGCCTTTAAAACCATTTGCATTGTATTTGGTTGTGCCGGTCAAAGATAACGATGCCGCACTAACGCTAAAGCTTAATGAAACACTTATTGCCAACAACAAAGTTTTGATTAAAGACATTTTTCTCATACAGGTTTGCGCCTCCGGGGGCAGGGATTTATGTGAACTACAGCGCATAATTTAAAGATAAGGAGTTACGTTAGATATTGTACCTTGGTACTACTTCCCGACTTTTTGTGGGATAAATTCCTACGTTTTAATCACGTCAGGTCTGAAAACACGGCTAGATGGTCGGCTTCAAGCCTTATGCCCAGAAATTCGCCGATATCGTGTTGATGATGACTTTGCACCAGACAGAGGATTTGCTGACCGCTTTGCAACTTTAATGTGTAGAGATAGACGGCGCCGCGGAAAGCCCTGCCAACTATTTCGGCTTTTAACGGGCTATTATCATCATGAATAATATCGTCTGGTCTTAATAATAAATTTACCTGCTGTCCGGAAGTTGCTGCTGAAGTTATCTTGCCACTGACAATACCCAATTCGGTATGAATTTTATTATCAGCAATGATTTCCCCAGGTATCAATACACCTTGGCCGATAAAGTCAGCCACAAAACGACTGCTTGGACGATGATATAAATCGTAGCCATTTCCCCATTGCAAAAGTTTTCCTTGACCCAACACGCCAATCTGATCGGCCATAGCAAAGGCTTCGTGTTGATCATGGGTCACCATAATGGCTGTGACACCATCCCGACGCAGTAAATCTCGTACTTCTCTGGCAAGTTGTTCACGAAGTTCTGTGTCCATACTGGAGAAAGGTTCATCCAGTAACAGAATATCGGGCCGCGGAGCCATGGCTCTTGCCAAGGCAACACGTTGCTGCTGTCCACCGGAGAGTTGATGGGGATATTGGTTTTTGGCATCGGTTAACTCAACCAATTCGAGCAATTCTTCAACCCGTTGCTGTCGTTGTTTACGAGGCAGTTTTTGCAGTCCAAAACCAATATTCTTTACAACAGTTAAATGTGGAAATAATGCAAAATCCTGAAACACCATGCCGATATGACGTTTTTCTGGTGGCAAGGACATCACCGATGAACTGACCGTCTTACCATGCAAAGTAATGCTGCCCTGCATTAATGGTTCAAATCCGGCAATGGCTCGTAAAACCGAGGTTTTACCGCAGCCGGAGGGACCCAGTAAACAGGCGATTTCGCCGGGCTTTAATTGAAATGAAATACCTTCTACAACCGTTCTGTCAGCATAGCCAATGCTGATATTGTCAACTTGTAATTGTGGAATTTGCATGGAGGTATCAGTTTTCATCAATAGCCAATTTTAGCTTGCGTGAGCGGGTAATGGTTTTGCTTAATAGGATAACCGGAATAATCCCTGCAATGACAATGGCTAACGCCGCCGGAGCTGCTTCGGCCAATCGTTCATCGGATGCCAGTTCATACGCTTTGACGGCCAGCGTATTAAAATTGAACGGTCGCAAAATAAGCGTGGCAGGTAATTCTTTTAAAACATCAACAAATACCAAAAGCAACGCCGTCATTAATGAGGCGCTTAACATCGGTATATGGATCTGTCTGAGGATCTGCAATGGCCGGAAACCAAAAGATCGACCAGCTTCGTCCATCGAATGGGTGATCCGTGTCAAACCACTGTCAACTGTTTGTAATGAGACTGCAAGAAATCTTGTGAGATAAGCAAAGGTAACGGCGACTAACGTTCCGCTAAGAAGCAATCCGGTGGAATAATCAAAATGGCTTCGAGCCAAATCATCCACGGTGTTATCAAACCAGGCAAAAGGAATCATTACGCCAACCGCGATCACCGCCCCCGGTACGGCATAACCCATACCGGCAACCCGCACGGCACCACTGACTAATTTGCCAGGATATAAACGCTGGGCATAAGCCATAACAATCGCCAGGATTAAAGCCAGTACTGCTGCAAATGCCGCCAGTGAAAGGCTGTTCATCAGTAATCGCAAAAATTGAGCATCAATGACGGTATCAGCCACATGGACGGTCCAGCTAAGCAATTGCAATGCTGGTAATAGAAATCCCAAGCTGAGAATGACCAAACAAAACAAGAATGCCAGAGCAGCACGGCCACCAGTTAACTGAAAGCGACGCAGATCCTGATGACGGCGACTGGTGTGGTGGTATCTGGCTTTACGACGTGAATAACGTTCAAGAATAATCAAAGCAAATACAAATACCATTAATCCAGCGGCCAGTTGAGCGGCTGCAGCGGCACTGCCCATGCCAAACCAGGTGCGAAAAATACCAGTAGTAAAGGTGCTGACACCAAAGAATTGTACTGTGCCGTAATCAGCCAATGTTTCCATTAATGCTAATGATAAACCCGCGATAATTGCTGGACGGGCTAGTGGCAGAGCAACACGCCAGAATGTTTTCCATGGCCCATTGCCCAGGGTGCGGCTGACATCTAACACACAGATGGATTGACTTAGAAATGCTGCACGGCTTAGTAGATATACATAGGGATAGAGCACCAGCGTTAACATCACTACCGCTCCATTCAATGAACGGATTTGAGGAAACCAGTAATCCCCATATTGCCAACCAAACCAATCTCGCAACGCCATTTGCACCGGCCCGGAAATATCCAGCATTCCGGTATACGTGTAAGCAATGATGTAGGCCGGCATGGCCATGGGCAGTAACAACGCCCATTCAAAGACACTGCGGCCGGGAAACTGACACATTGTAGTCAGCCAGGCGGTGGTGACGCCGATGAGTAGCGTACCGATTGCAACACCTAACATCAGCAACAATGAATTACGGATATAGTCCGGAAGAACGGTACTGCTCAGGTGTTGCCAAATATCGCCGCTGGGCACAAAAACATGTGCCAAAACCACCACAACCGGCATTGACAATACAATCGCCAACACAAGGATGAATAGTGGATAAGGACGAAACTGGTTTATTAATGACATGGAAAGGTAAAGTTGGCAGTTAATCTGACAAAACTGCCAACTTTACGCATAGAAACCTTTATTGCCAACCTGCACGATCCATTAAACGCAACGCATCTGCATTAAATTCACCTAATTTATCCATGTCCAACGGGTCGGCCAGAAAATCACCCCATTGTTCCAATAGCTCGCCTTTTTCGATATCGGCTCGCACTGGATATTCGCCATTGGTTTCTGCATACCATTTTTGCGAAGTGTCACTGCTGAGGAATTCAATCAATTTAATGGCGTTTTGTTGATTTTTAGCGTCTTTAATAACAGCAGCTCCGGATACATTGATATGAACACCGCGATCAGCCTGATTAGGCCAGAAAACACCGATCTTTTCTGCAGCTTCTCTTTCATTAGCATCATTGCTGGTCAGCATACCCGCCAGATAATACGTGTTGGCGATCACGATATCGCACTGCCCAGCGGCGGCAGCACTAATTTGATCACGGTCACCACCTTGAGGAGAACGCGCGAAGTTTGCAACCAATCCTTTTGCCCATTCTTCTGTTGCCGCTTCACCATTGGCCACAATCATTGATGCGACCATTGACTGGTTATAAACATTGCTGGATGAACGAACACAGATCCTGTTGTTCCAACGCGGTTCCACTAAGGCTTCATAAGTCGAAAGTTCAGCAGGATCAACGCGATCTTTGACGTACATTATTGGACGGGCGCGCAGTGATAAGCCAAACCAATAGCCATCAGGATGACGATATGAGGCTGGAATGCGCTGCATCAAAATATCGGATTGAACAGGCTGAACCAAATCCACTTCCATCGCACGGTGCAAACGACCTGCGTCTGTAGTCAACAAAATATCGGCAGGTGTATTGCGACCTTCGTTTTGTAGGCGTTGCAATAATTCATCTGCATTACCGGTAACCAGATTGACCTTAATACCAGTTTCTTCAGTAAATTCATCCAATAAGGGTTTGATTAAAGATTCTATACGTGCAGAGTACAGATTAACCTCTTGAATCTCTTGTTGAGCATCGTCACTACACCCAGATACCAGCAATACAGTTAAACCCAGCCATACACTAAGAAAGATACCTGCTTTACGCATAGAACACTCCATGGTTGATAATTAGTGCAATGATAATGAGATTTATTTTTGTTTGGAATAGCAAATACATTTTTTATTTGTTTGACGGTTATGTTGGAGTGGGAATTAGCAATAGAAAAACCACAGACAATCAGCTTTTAGCCAAGCAAAAAACTGGCACAAAAAAGCGTAAACCAGTATTGTTTTGGCTTACTGAATTTAGGTTTCAAAACTGAAACCGCGCAATCTGCAGGGTATCAAAATGTCTGGAAGTTTATTTATCGTAGCGGCGCCTTCAGGGGCGGGGAAAACCAGTCTGGTTCGTGCTTTGGTCAAACAGGATCCGCATGTACGCTTATCCGTTTCACATACCACACGACCTGCCCGAGCGGGTGAAGTAGACACGGAAGATTACTTTTTTGTCAGCGAAGAAATGTTCAGCAAGATGCGTGAAGCAGGTGATTTTCTGGAATCAGCAACTGTATTTGATCACAGCTATGGTACTTCCGCAGCAGCAGTGCATCACCAGTTGCATGCCGGAAATGATGTGATTCTGGAAATTGACTGGCAGGGCGCCCAGCAAGTGCGGAAAAATTTTCCTGACAGTAGCAGTATTTTTATTCTTCCCCCTTCCAAGCAGGCGCTTGAACAACGTCTAAGAGGACGTGGACAGGATGATGAAGCAACTATTTCGCGCAGAATGCGCGATGCCGAGAGTGAAATGTCACATTACGTCGAATTTGATTATTTGATTGTGAACGATGATTTTGATCATGCACTTGCCAGCCTGACTGCGATCGTGATGGCCAGTCGGCACAAACTGGCTGTTCAGCAGTCAAATTACAGTACCTTGTTGGCTGATTTGCTGGCTTAAGCCTCGCATCTCTCGTAAAATTACATGTTTTAACCACAGGACAAATTATCATGGCACGTACTACAGTTGAAGATTGCCTCGAAAATGTAGATAACCGTTTTCAATTGGTGCTGGTTGCAGCGAAACGCGCCCGCCAAATCGCCATGGGTGATGATGCAATGGTACCGGTCGATAACGACAAACCTACCGTTATCGCTTTACGTGAAATTGCCGCCGGTCTGGTTGATCGTACGATTCTGACTAAAACCTCAGCTCGTCAACATGCTGCAGAAAGCATCGTTAATGACGAAGAGCTGCTAAACGAAATTTAATTATTGTGAGCGCAAAACCTTCTGTTGCGTCTGAGCTTGACTTCATTCAGGAGTCAGAGCCCAAACTCACGATAGATGATCTGTGTTTTGCGACCTCAAATTACTTAGAAACCAATCAGGTCGAGTCAATCCGTCGCGCCTATCATTTTGCAGAACAATGCCATGAAGGACAGACTCGACGCAGTGGTGAACGTTACATCACCCACCCCTTAGCGGTAGCGCATGTACTGGCGATGATGCACATGGATTATGAGTGCATTATGGCCGGCCTGTTGCATGACGTTATTGAAGACACAGAAATGTCTAAACGTGATGTGATTGCTGAATTCGGTGAACCAGTCGCGGAATTAGTTGAAGGTGTTACTAAGCTGGCCCAAGCCGCTTTTGAAACACGCCAACACGCTCAAGCAGAAAATCTGCGAAAAATGTTGCTGGCCATGTCGCGTGATATTCGTGTCATTATCGTCAAGCTGGCTGACCGACTGCACAATATGCGTACTTTGGGACATTTGCGTCCTGAAAAACGTCGCCGCATCGCCAATGAAACTCTGGAAATATACGCCCCGATTGCCCAACGATTGGGGATGAATCTGATGCGTTGTGAACTGGAAGATCTTGGCTTCCATGTTCTGTATCCGATTCGTTACCGTGTATTGGGCGATGCAATACGTAAAGCCCGAGGCAATCGCAAGGAAATCGTCAGTCAGATCACCGCTTCCATTCTTAATCGTATGGAACAGGAAGGTTTGAGCGCTGATATTCAAGGGCGTGAAAAAAATCTCTACAGCATTTACAAGAAAATGGTCAGCAAGCAGCTGTCGTTTTCAGAAGTCATGGATGTCTATGCATTCCGTATTATCGTTGATGATGTGGATGCCTGTTATCGAATGCTCGGCGTAGTACATAACCTTTACAAGCCGGTACAGGGCAAATTCAAAGACTATATTGCGATCCCCAAAGCCAATGGTTATCAATCATTGCATACGGTTTTATTCGGGCCTTATGGAGTGCCGATAGAAGTTCAAATTCGTTCGCGTGATATGGATCAACTGGCAGAAGCAGGGGTCGCTGCTCACTGGTTATATAAAACTGGCGAAGCCGCCGGGAACACCTTGGCGCATCGCAAAGCCAGACAATGGTTGCAAGGCATTCTGGAAATGCAGAAAGGTTCTGGCGATTCGATGGAATTTTTGGAAAATCTGCGAATTGATTTATTCCCCGATGAGATTTATGTGTCTACGCCAAGAGGTGAAATTTTAACCTTGCCGCGTGGCTCAACAGCGGTGGATTTTGCTTATGCAGTACACTCTGATGTCGGCAATAGTTGTGTCGCAGCTCGGGTGGGCCGTCATTTGGTCCCTTTGAGTTCACAACTGGAAACCGGTCAATCAGTCGAAATCATTACTTCACCAACCTCACACCCGAATCCAGCCTGGCTGAACTTTGTGGTGACGCCTAAAGCTCGCACCAATATCCGAAATTACCTCAAACACCTGCAAGGTGAAGAGGCGATTCAGCTTGGACAGCGGCTGTTAAATAAACACCTGACGGCATTTTCAACGGCTCTGGAAAATATTCCAACCAAACGCATAACCGCGTTGCTGAAAGAGTATGAGCTGGAAAACTTTGACGAATTATTAACCGATTTGGGACTGGGAAATATTTCTGCCCTGTTGGTTGCTCAAAAGCTGTTACAGGAAGAGACCCCGAATAAAGAGCCGCAAGCACTGCTGATTGCCGGTACCGAAGGCATGGTGGTGAATTTTGCCCGTTGCTGTCATCCGATCCCCGGCGATCCGATTCACGGTTTTGTCAGTGCGGGCCGCGGCATCATCATTCATCAACGCAGCTGTAAAAATACTACGCATTTACGTGAGCAAAATGAAAAATGGCTGGATGTTGCCTGGGCCAAAGAAATCAAACGTGATTTTCCGGTGGATTTAATGGTGCAACTGAAAAATCAACGTGGTGCACTAGCAACGATCGCTTCGGTGATTTCAGAAGCCGAGTCGAATATCGACAATGTAATGGTGGACGAGCGTGATGGTGGTTTTACCCATCTGCGGCTGACCATTGAAGTCACTAATCGCCAGCATCTGGCACGCATTATCCGTCGTTTACGCCAACTGGAAATGGTCGAACGTATTAACCGTATTAATAACTGATTTGTTTAATCTGTCGTCTTAAGACGACTTAGCCGGAGTTTTTATGTCCCGAGAAATTATCCACACCAGCAATGCGCCTGCAGCAATTGGTACTTATTCACAAGCTGTCAAAGTGGGCGATGTTGTTTACTTGTCTGGTCAAATTCCATTAGTACCAGAAACCATGACGGTGGTTGAAGGTGACTTTGCCACTCAGGTCCGCCAGGTGTTTGATAATTTATCGGCTGTTGCTAAGGCTGCTGGTGGCAGTTTACAAGATGTCGTCAAACTCAATATCTATCTGACTGATCTGGCTTATTTCGGCACTGTGAACGAAATCATGGCCGAGTATTTTCAACAACCTTATCCTGCTCGTGCTGCGATTGGCGTGGCATCGTTACCTAAAGATGTACCGGTTGAAATGGATGCTATTTTGCATCTTGGCGCATAACCTCGTTCGTTAAAGGCGGTGATTGGTGACTGAACTGGCCATTGCCGATCCGGTCACCTCGCTGAAAGGTGTCGGCACAAAACTCGCTGAGAAGCTTGATAAACTTGGGATACGCCAGATCCAAGATCTGTTGTTTCATCTACCCTTACGCTATCAGGACCGAACCCGATTAATGCCTATCGGCAGTTTGCGGCCGCAACAGGAAATACTGATTGAAGGTGTTATTCAACTGAGTCAGGTGAAGTTCGGCCGCCGCCGATCTTTGCTGTGTCATATCAGTGATGGCACTGGGGCACTGGTATTACGCTTTTTTCATTTTTCCAAAAGCCAGCAACAGCAATTAGCAAAAGGTCAGCGAATTCGCTGTTTTGGTGAAGTACGCAGTGGCCCATCTGCATTGGAAATGGTGCATCCCGAATATCAACTTATTCACGGTGATGTGCCATTTTCTGTCGAAGAAGCCCTCACCCCGGTATATCCGACTACGGAAGGCCTGCACCAACTTTCCTGGCGTAAATTGCTAAATCAGGCGTTAAAACTGCTCGATCAGCAAACCATGCCGTCTTATTTGCCGGAAGCTTTGCTGGATCCGCGAGTTGCCCATTTTGATCTGACACAAGCTCTGAAATATGTGCATTTGCCGCCTCCTGATTGTGATGTCGGTCAGTTAATCGCTCGTGAACATCCGGCACAGAAACGGCTGGCGTTTGAAGAATTACTGGCTCAACAACTCAGCATGCGGCAAATCCGCTATCGCGCTCAGCAACATCAAGCGCCAAAGTTTAATGCAGATATGTTCAGCGAAAAGTTTTTACAACAACTGCCATTTCCATTAACCAGCGCGCAACAACGTGTTATCAAAGAGATTCGTAAAGATCTGCAACAAAATATTCCGATGCAGCGACTGGTGCAGGGCGATGTCGGATCAGGCAAAACAGTAGTAGCTGCTTTATCAGCGTTAATGGCCGTTTCCAGCGGCTATCAGGCGGTAATGATGGCACCCACAGAATTATTAGCCGAACAGCATTATCAGACCTTTCGTAACTGGCTTGAGCCGCTGGGAATTCAGGTTGGCTGGTGTGCCGGCAAGCAAACAGCGGCGCAGCGTCGACAGGTGATTGCCGCACTGGCAGAAGGTGAAATCAATATTGCTGTGGGTACCCATGCGTTATTTCAGGATGAAGTGACGTTTAATCGTTTGGGGTTGGTGATTATTGATGAGCAGCATCGTTTTGGTGTGCATCAGCGTATGGCGTTACGTGATAAAGGCAAAGCGGTTGATATCTTGCCACATCAACTGGTCATGACGGCAACACCGATTCCACGAACCCTGGCGATGACAGCGTATGCTGATTTAAATGTTTC
This sequence comes from Methylophaga muralis, assembly GCF_001720165.1. Classification (GTDB taxonomy): domain Bacteria; phylum Pseudomonadota; class Gammaproteobacteria; order Nitrosococcales; family Methylophagaceae; genus Methylophaga; species Methylophaga muralis. Next base: position 132,774 of record NZ_MCRI01000002.1, on the reverse strand, counting down.
AGTAATTGATGAATTGCCTCCTGGCAGGCAACCGGTCACCACCGTGGTGGTAGCGGATAATCGGCGACAGGAAGTGATTGAACGCATCCATGTGGCCTGTCAGCAAAAACGTCAGGTGTACTGGGTCTGCACCTTGATTGAAGAGTCTGAGCATTTACAATGTCAGGCAGCAGAAGATACCGCTGAGCAATTGCAGCAAGCGTTGCCTGACTTACGGATTGCACTGGTACATGGTCGAATGAAGTCAGCAGAAAAAGAACAAGTGATGCAGGCGTTCAAACAGGGTGAGATTGATTTGTTGGTGGCCACCACGGTGATTGAAGTCGGCGTGGATGTTCCCAATGCCAGTTTAATGGTGATTGAAAATGCCGAGCGTCTGGGGCTGGCACAATTGCATCAGTTACGTGGCCGGGTAGGCCGCGGTACAGTGCAGAGTCATTGCGTGTTGATGTACCATCCGCCGCTGTCGGAAAATGGTCTGGCCCGGCTGGCTTGTTTACGTGAAAGTAATGATGGTTTTGTAATTGCCCAGCGCGATCTGGAAATTCGTGGCCCGGGGGAAGTATTGGGCACACGGCAAACTGGTTTACCGCAATTCAGGGTAGCTGATTTACTGGCCGATCAGGATTTATTGCCAGCCGTAACTAAAGCAGCTGAAACCTTAATCACTCAGCATCCGGAAAACGTAGCACCATTAATTAACCGCTGGTTCGGCACCAAACTGAACTTCGGACAAGTATGAGTTCCAATTTTTTATGATGAAAAGCCAAGCACATTGGCATCCGGCCACTACTGCGAAGCTGCCAAACGAATTGGCTGGCTGGCTGACTGATAAAGGTTCGTTGACTTTGCGATTGCAACAGACCAGTCAACAACAGTTCAGTGTGGATCTGCAGCAGTCCGGTTGGCAAAAGCCATTAAGTGAAGAGGCTTTGAAACTGGAACAGCCCTTACATGAACATGCCTATTGCCGTGAAGTGATTTTGCGCGACGGCGATGACGCCCGGGTATTTGCCCGCACCATTGTGCCGCGTGTCAGCTATCAGGCATTGCAGGCGCATTTGCATATTCATCATCTGGGTAACCGTTCATTGGGTGAAATTCTGTTTACTGATCCGGCAATCCAACGCGGCCCGCTTGAAGTGACTAGTCTGCGGGCAGGACACAGCCTGTTTGAATTGGCAAAACACCACGGTATTGAAATGGATGACAAAGCTATTATGTGGGCACGACGATCCTGTTTTTATTTTGCTGAGAACAGTTTACTGGTCTGCGAAATGTTTTTACCAAATCAGGATTGGTCGATATGACAAGCTTATGGAGTCGTCTGCAGCCTTACTGGCAACTGACCCGAATGAATCGGCCTATCGGTATTTTATTATTGCTATGGCCGACCTTAACCGCATTATGGATAGCGGCTGGTGGATTACCCGACATCAAGATTCTACTGATTTTTATCGCTGGGGTAGTGCTGATGCGAGCCGCAGGTTGTGCCATCAATGATTATGCCGATCGGCATATTGATGGTCAGGTATGGCGAACTGAAAACCGGCCTTTAGCAACAGGTGCATTAACCGCTAAGCAGGCGGTGCTGACATTTGTAAGCCTAGCCTTAGTAGCGTTTATCCTGGTTTTGCAGCTTAATTCCTTCACCATTGCACTGTCATTGATAGCTGTTCTGCTGGCTGCGATTTATCCCTTTATGAAACGCTTTACCTATCTGCCACAGCTGGTATTGGGCATGGCGTTTGGCTGGGCGATTCCGATGGCGTTTGCCGCTCAGACCAATACATTACCAAGTATTGTCTGGTGGTTGTTTGTCGCCAATATTGTGTGGACCACCATGTACGACACTTTTTACGCGATGGCCGATCGTGAAGATGATCTACAAGCCGGGGTGAAATCAACCGCGATTTTATTTGGCAGAAATGACTTGTTAATTCAAGCCTTATTACAACTGGGCTTTTTGCTGATCATGATCCTGATAGGTCTGCAATTGCAGCTGAGCATGGTGTTTTATCTGGTTTTATTGATAGCGGCGATGCTGTTTATTTATCAATTACGCCTGAGCAAAGATCGTGAACGAAATGCCTGTTTACAAGCCTTTCTGAATAATAACTGGGTAGGTGCTGTAGTGTTTTTCAGTATCGTTCTGCACTACAGCCTGGTTTAATTGATGGTGAAATATTTCTATTCGGTTTTTCTGCTGTTCTGCTTATCTGTTTCGGTAAGTGCTACCGAGATTTATCAGTGGACTGATGAAAGTGGTCGGCAGATATTTTCTGATCAACCGGCTGATCCGGCTGCTGAGGCTATCGAGCTTCAACCCAGTTCCAATCGTTATTTATTCAATGTAAAACGGGTTTATGACGGTGATACTTTTGTTTTGGAAAATAATGAACGGGTCAGGTTACTCAGTATCAATACACCAGAAATCAGCTCAAGACACCGCGAAGCAGAACCCGGTGGTATTGCAGCTCGGGACTGGTTAAGAAATAAGTTAAAACAGGGACAGGTTTACCTGCAATACGATACCGAAAAACGCGACCGTTATGACCGACAATTAGCCTATGCATGGACAGTTGATGGGGCGTTTATCAACGAACAACTACTACAACAGGGATTGGCTGCTTTAACTATTCAGCCACCTAATCTGCAGTATGCTGAACAATTGATAACAGCCCAGCAACAAGCAGTTGAGCAGAAAAAAGGCATATGGGCGGATAAACATTATCAGCCTCGCAAGGTGTCAACGATTAACGAAAATGATTATCGAGGCTGGCAGCGCTGGCGATTAACGGCCAAATCACAGTCTCAAACCCGGGATTATTGGGTATTAAAGGTCAATGACAAAGTCAGCCTGCGCATTGCCAAAAAACAACAGGCTTTGTTTCCACCATTAGGCACGTATTTGAATAAACCATTGGAAGTACGTGGCTGGATATCAAAACGTGGAGACCATTACAGTTTATTTGTGCAGCATCCAAGTGCTATCGTCACTTTGGAATAGCTTAAGTCCTTACTCTATTTCGCTTAGCAGTTGTTCCATGATGTCATTCATGGTCACCATCCCAATCAAATCATTGTTATTAAGCACTAAAAGCCGCTTTACTCGGTGGGCGGCCATCAATGTCGCCACATGTTTAATTGACAAGTCGGCCCCGACGGCAATAACCGGTTTGGCGCAAATGTCATAGACGTTGAGTAAATCAATATCACCTTCTTCAGCGATGACGGTTTTCAGAATATCTGAATAGGTAATCAAACCATAGGCATCGTGCTGATTTTGCTTGTCTACGACCAGTGATTTAATTTTGTGCCGTTTCATCAAATTTAATGCTTCACGAATTTTGGCAAATGGTGAAATCGTGATCACATCCGAGATCATAACGTCTTTAACTAATCGCATTAGGGTAATCCTTGATATCTAGAGAGTTTCTCGTAAATGTTGTTGGAATTTTTCAACTTGTGATGTATCAATACCTGCCAAATGTTCAAGTGGTAAAGTAAATACCAGACCTTTTGAGTCGGACTCATCCGGCATCAGAATGGCTTGTATAGCCTTGAGTATTTGTAACGAGAGACCTTTTTCCAGCACCATCAATAAAACGCTCTGACTGCCATCATAGCTGAGGCCAAAAAAGGTTTTTTTTGCGTTATTGCTGATACCGCGAGCATTCATCAGGGTAATACCACCGGCTCCCAAATCTCTTGCTGCATCAATGGCAGCTTGTTCACTTTCTTCTGGAACAATAGCGACAAGAACAGAAAATTTCATGTGTTTACCTTTTGCAATGCGGTCATGATCTGCATCGCGATAGCATAGAGCATGACTGTGATGATTGGAAAGATGGAGGCAAAAGCGATCAAGCCAAAGCCATCCATCAGAATATTACGACCTTCAATATGCGTGGCAAGGCCGATGCCTAGTGCCGTAACCAAGGGCACGGTAACTTCTGAAGTTGTCACACCACCTAAATCATATGCCAGTGGCACAATATATTTGGGGGCGAGTAAGGTCAGCACAATGACGATTAAATACCCGCCGATAATATAGTGGTGTATCGAATCACCGGAGATTATGCGGTGTACTCCGATAGTGATACCGATGGCGACTCCTAAAGCCACTAATATCCGGATGACGTTACCATTTATTCTGCCGGAAGCGGCTTCCTCAGCCTGTTGACCGATAGCAATCAAGGCGGGTTCCGCCATGGTCGTGGCAAATCCAATGGCAAAAGCAAATAGATAGACATAGATAATATGCTGATTTTTTATCAGTTGTTCAGCCATGCTGCTGCCGATAGGGAACAAGCCCATCTTCAGACCGACCACAAATGCATATAAACCGAATAACACCATAGCAAAGCCTAAAACCACTTTGCGAGGGTTGGTTAATGGGCGTTTTAACACCAGATATTGGAAAAATAGAATAGTGATAATAATGGGTAATACATCGCCCACCATGCCGAGCAAATCCATCAACATAGTCATCGGGCCCGTGATAGCTTCTTGCTGAGCTGTATCAATACTTAGATCTGCTGTAGGAGCGGTTTCAGTTCCGCTAAATACCACAATCCCATATAGCTGCACCGTTATCATTGGCACCATCACTGCCATCGCCACAATGCCAAAGCCATCGATAAGTGGATTACGGCCACGAATTGATGTGGCCAAGCCAATGCCTAAAGCCGCAATTAACGGTACTGTGACGATATTGGTGGTAACACCGCCGGAATCATAAGCCAAACCTACAATTTCAGCCGGGGTAAAGAAGGTGATGGTCACGACAGTTAAATAGCCGATGATCATGAACCAATGCAGTGGATAGCCAAAGAGAATGCGAAACACTCCAAGCGCAACCACAAACCCTACTGATATGGCCACCAGAAAACGCAGGATCAGTGCATCAATTCGTCCTTCACTGATCTCCTGAGCTTGTTCGGCAACAGCAATTAATGCTGGTTCAGCAACTACCGCGGAAAAGCCAAGTGCAAAACCAAAAGACAACAAAATCCACAAAGAGCCGCGTTTGGTAAATTGATTGGAGAGACTTTTACCGACTGGGAAAATACTTAATTCAAGGCCACGCAGGAATAAGGCAACCCCAATGGCAACGATAAATAAACCAATGCTGATGGATAAGGTGTCTTCAGGAATACGCTGCAATACAAAGGCTTGAAAAATAACCACTACAACGACGATGGGCAGCAGATTTTTCAATGCATGCATAAATGCATCTGAAAAAGCTTTTAGTTGATTCACCACATCCTCTTAATCGTTGTTTGAGTTTGATTGTAGAGCCTGATATCTGACGTCACAAGCTGTTTTCACGCTTCGGCACTGACCTTCACCTGATTGCGACCTGACAGTTTTGCTCCATAGACTGCCTGATCGGCAGATTGCAATAAACGTTTAATAGTCATATTGCTGCCGGGTTCTAATGTTGAAACGCCAACAGACAAAGTGACTCGAATGATTTTACCCTTTGTCGCAGTGAAATCTGTTTCGGCGACGGTTTTCCGCATTCGTTCTGCAATATCTGCTGCAACCGTGCGACTGGCATCCGCCAACAATACGACAAATTCCTCACCGCCATAGCGCGCCAACACATCACCTTGTCGGAGACTATCATTGAGCAGTTGGGCTACATGTTTCAGCACCTGATCGCCGGTTTGATGGCCATGGCTGTCATTAATGCGTTTGAAATAATCCAGATCAACAAATAAACAGGATAAGGGGGTTCTATTGCGATTCGCTCGACTGAATTCTTCGTTGATCCGTTGATCAAAAAATCGACGATTATTTACGCCAGTCAAAGGATCACGTAAACCGACCAGTTTGACCTCCTCATGCAGACGGGCATTTTCAATACAGGCTGATACCACGGCAGCAAGATGTTCAAGGAATTGTGTGCCGATATTAGATTGAAATCTATTGGGATTACGACTGCCGAGATTCAGACTGCCAATCAGTTGATTTTGTCGGATCAATGGTAACAACGCGATTGAGCCTAGTTCGTTGTATGAGGGAAAGAGTTGCTGGTGTTGATGCTGGGAGAACGTTACTAGGCGTGGTGTTCGTCGTAAACTAAAAAACTGTTCGAGGCGTTGAACCGATTCGGTAAACAGCAAATGGTCTTGCCATTGTTGGGTTTCAGGAAATGATTCCAGTAAGCGTTGAAATTCATACTCCGGATCGTGCAACATTAATGTAACAGCCGTCAGTTGAAAACGATGTTTATGTTCTTCCAGGATCAGTTTGAGCAACGGCTCCAAGCCGCTGCTATTAAGCAGACTTAATTCATATTGCTGAAAATTGAGCTGCTTTCGCTCATTGCTTTTGGCAATACGAATCAGATCATTCAATCGATCTTGAAGCGTCGTCACGTCTTGTTGAGGCATGCAACAGCCTTGAGCAATGTGAAGTAAATGGTATGGAGCCTAATAATGGCGTATTGCGCGGGCAATTGTCCATACCTCTACAGTCTTAACACCATTTTGTTGCAAACAACGACTGGCTTCGGCTGCCGTATGCCCGGTGGTATAGACATCATCGACTAAAGCCACGTGTTTGTATGGTAGCGGCTTAGCGACTGCAAATGCCTGTTTTACATTGCGTTTGCGTTGTTTGCCGCTCATCCCAGTTTGCGGAGTCGTATTGCGCCGACGAATAAAATTGGTTTTATCGACAGCTATTGAGAGCTGCTGAGATAAGGCATCGGCCAACTGGGCTGATTGATTATAGCCACGTTGGCGTAATCGACTTGGATGTAACGGAATGGGAATCAATATTTCCGGTAACGGCTGCTGGCGCTGGTTTACTTTTGCTGCCAGCAGTTTGGCAAACAGTTGAGCAAAAACCAGTTGCTGGTGAAATTTAAATGCAGCGATGCAATGGTTGATGGGCGTTTCATAACGAAATAACGCCAAACTGGATTGCTGTGGTGGCGGATGTTGCAGACATTGGCCGCAGATTCCGCTTTCGTTAAGTGGCAAGGCACAACGCTGACAACAATGGTCCAGCCATGGCAGGTCTTCGACACAGGCTTTGCACAGGGCATCGTGTGGACTAAAGTCACCACAGAGGAAGCAGGGAATCGGCAACAGTTTGCTGTATAATTCCGCCAAACGATGCGTCACTACGGCACTAAAGTTTCTGACCATCATGTTATTAATCCATTAAATCTGATGAAGAAGCCCATGACTGAAAATATAGCAGAAAAGACCGCACCGCTTCGCCATGACTGGCAGCAGGCGGAAATTGAAGCCTTGTTTGATTTGCCATTTGCGGATCTGATGTACAAAGCTCAAACCATTCACCGGCAGAATTTTGATGCCAATGCTGTACAAATCAGTACCTTGTTGAGTATCAAAACTGGCGGTTGTGCTGAAGATTGTGGCTACTGTCCACAAAGCGCGCATCACGAATCAGCAGTAAAAGCCGAACCGTTAATGCCTCTGGATAAAGTGCTTGAATCCGCTGCACAGGCTAAATCCACCGGTGCCAGCCGTTTCTGTATGGGGGCTGCTTGGCGTAACCTGAAAGATCGCGATGTGGATCGTGTCGTGGCGATGATTGAAGGCGTTAAGGATATGGGGCTGGAAACCTGCGTCACGCTGGGCATGTTGGAAAACCACCAAGCCAAACGCCTGAAAGAAGCCGGATTAGATTATTACAATCATAACCTTGATACCTCACCGGAATTCTATGGTGAAATCATTTCCACCCGTACTTATCAGGATCGTCTGGATACCTTAAGTCATGTTCGTGAAGCGGGCATTCATGTCTGTAGTGGCGGTATTGTCGGCATGGGCGAAAGCCGGAAAGATCGGGCTGGTCTGTTGATCAGTCTGGCCAATTTGCCAAGTCATCCTGAGAGCGTACCAATTAATCTATTGGTTCAAGTCGAAGGCACACCACTGGATGGCATCAATAATCTGGATCCGTTTGAGTTTGTTCGCACCATCGCGGTAGCACGTATCATGATGCCGCAATCTTTTGTCAGACTTTCTGCCGGTCGTGAAAACATGACCGATGAATTACAGGCGATGAGTTTCCTGGCCGGTGCCAACTCGATTTTCTACGGTGAGAAACTGCTAACTACAGACAATCCGGATACCGACCACGATCAACGTTTATTCAAACGTCTGGGGATCACACCGTTACAAGTCGGTCAGCAGCAACAGGAAGATAAACACTGTTCAGCCGCATAAACCTTTGCATAATTAACTGGATGCTCTGTGTGGTCTTGCCGCACAGAGCATTTCACTTAAAGGCAATCGCCTTTTCAATTGCTTCACGTAGCTGATTTATCGAGGCGCTTTCGTGTCACAACTTCCCTGGCAATCACAACTTCAACAAGCTTTAAAAGAACGACAAGCTGCTGGTTTGTATCGTCGCTCGCGGTTGCGTGATGGTGAACAGGGTGTTGAGGTCGTCTTGGATGGCCGTAAATTGTTGTCGTTCAGCAGTAATGATTATCTTGGTCTGGCAGCACATCCCACTTTAAAAAAAGCCTTTACCGACGCATTGGATCGCGAAGGCGTGGGCAGTGGCGCCGCTCATTTACTGACCGGACACAGTCGTTATCATCATCAGCTTGAAGAAGCCTTGGCAGAATTTACCGGACAACAGCGAGTTCTGCTGTTTTCCACCGGCTATATGGCTAATATCGGTGTGATTGATGGATTGCTTGGTAAAACGGATGTGCTGGTACAAGACAAATTGAATCACGCCTCATTACTGGATGGTGGCCGCCTTAGCGAAGCTCAGCAATTACGTTATCCCCATGCCGATATGGCTTTATTACATCAACGTTTGCACACTGCCGCCAACTCCCGAAACAAACTGATTGTCAGTGATGGTGTGTTCAGTATGGACGGGGATATTGCGCCATTACCTGAAATCATGGACTTGGCCGAACAGCACAAAGCAGGGGTGTTGATTGACGATGCACACGGTCTTGGAGTGCTTGGCCAAAACGGCGGCGGTGTTATCGAACATTTTGAATTAACACAGCAAAAGCCGATGTTAGTCGGCACCTTTGGCAAAGCCTTTGGTACGGCAGGGGCTTTTGTTGCAGCTGACGAGGTGGTGATTGAAACTCTGGTACAACAGGCTCGCAGTTTTATCTACACCACAGCACAGCCACCGGCTATCGCCGCAGCGACATTGGCGAGTCTGAAACTGATTAAACAGGAAAGCTGGCGGCGCGATAAATTACAGCAACTTATCAAACAACTGCGGGATGGTGCGACTCAATTAGGTTTACCGTTAATGCCCTCACAAACGGCGATTCAACCGCTGCTTATCGGCGATGACAAAAAAGCCTTAAATTGGGACAGGATCTGGAACAACAAGGCATTTTAGTGGGCATTATCCGTCCGCCGACAGTACCGAAAAATACCGCCAGATTGCGTATTACCCTGTCTGTTGCACACGAAGCCGAGCATATTAATAAATTACTCGATGCACTGGAGCTTAGTTATGTTCATTAAACGGGTTGGCCAGGGGCCGGATCTGGTAATGGTGCATGGCTGGAGTATGCATAGTGGTGTGTGGCAGCCGCTTATTGAATTATTGGCAGACAAGTTCACTTTGCATTTGGTGGACTTACCGGGCCATGGTCAATCCGATTGGCAGGCTGAAGCACTGCAAATAGAACCACTGTTAGCAAAGCTTGCCGACAGTCTTCCGCTGACTGCTCATTGGCTGGGTTGGTCGTTGGGCGGGCAGTTGAGTCTGGCATTTGCTTCACGCTATCCGCAACGTGTTAACAAACTTATTCTGCTGGCGGCCAATCCGAAATTTGTTACCTCAGATGATTGGCATTGTGCAATGGATGCAGCAGTTTTTGCAGTGTTTGCCGGTCAGCTCGATCATAATCAACGGGAAACCCTGAAACGTTTTGTTATGTTACAGGCGCGTGGCGCGGAAGGTAGCGTGATACAATTCAGCTGCTGGCAGAGCAAACCGCCGATAATGTCGCCCACCCAGAAGCACTACAGGCCGGATTGGATTTGCTGGAAACACTGGATTTACGTACACAGTTGGCACAATTAACGTTACCGGTGAAATGTATTTTCGGTGAGCGCGATCAGTTGGTACCGATAACGCTGGCGGAAAATTTATCGAGTCTAAACAGTACTATTTCAATTGATCGTATTGCCGGAGCAGGGCACGCACCGTTTATCTCCCGACCACAGTTGTGTGCCGATAAAATCAGTGGGTTTTTGCATGACTGAGCAAACTCTGCGACCGGAAAAAAGCCGGGTGGCGCGGGCCTTTGGTAATGCTGCCAACAGTTATGATGATGTGGCGATATTGCAGCGAGATACTGCCGATGAAATGCTGGAGCGTCTGGATCTGGTCAAAATCACTCCACAGCAGATTCTGGATTTGGGTACCGGTACCGGACGTAATCTGCATTTGCTGCAACAGCGTTATCCGGCGGCCCAGCAAGTAGCATTAGATATTGCACCGGCTATGCTTAAACAGGCGAGACAGCGTTATCGTCAAGATCTTGGGTTGCGGCGCTGGTTACCTGGTCAGCAGACCCCTATTTTTATTGCCGGTGATGCCGAGCAATTACCGTTAGCCGATAACAGTGTGGATCTGGTTTATGCCAATCTAGCCTTGCAGTGGTGTGATTTAACCGCTGCGTTTGCCGAGATACAACGTGTGTTGCGTCCCGGTGGTTTGTTAATGTTCAGCACGCTTGGCCCTGACACTCTGCAAGAACTGCGTCAAAGTTGGGCAGCAGTAGACAGCTACCCGCATATTAATGTGTTTCTGGATATGCATGACGTGGCAGAAGCGATGTTTGCTGCTGGACTCAGTGATCCAGTACTGGACAGTGATCGGCATAGTCTTTTGTATAACGATATTATCGGCATGATGCGCGATTTGCAGCAGTTGGGGGCGCGCAATGTCAATCAGGGACGGCGCCGTGGTTTGACCGGCAAAAATACGTTAAACAAAGTCAAAGCCGCCAGTGAACAATTCCGGGTCAATGGCCAACTTCCGGCCACTTATGAAGTGATTTATGGCCATGCCTGGGCCGGTGAAAATTCTTTGCAAATGACCGAAGAGGGATGTGTGCCAGTCAGCCTCGAAAAGTTGAGAAGCAAGCTCTGATGACCACGCATGTATTTGTTACCGGTACCGATACTGAAGTCGGTAAAACCCGTATCAGTGTTGGACTTATAAAGGTCTTACAACAGAAGGGCCTAAGAGTCGCGGCAATGAAACCGGTAGCCAGTGGTTGTGAATGGCAGGATGGTCAGTTGCAAAATGAGGATGCCCTAGCCTTAAGCCAACAGGCTGATGTCAAATTACCCTATTCACAGATCAATCCTTACGCCTTTGAACCGGCGATTGCGCCACATCTTGCAGCAGAGCAAATCGGTCAAAGCATTTCTCTGGATGTCATTGAAACGAACTTCGCTGCTATGAAATTACAGGCGGATGCCATTGTAGTAGAAGGGGCTGGTGGTTGGTTGGTGCCGCTGAATGATCAGCAAACCATTGCCGATCTGGCTAAAGCATTACAAATACCGGTGGTGTTAGTGGTTGCCATCAAACTGGGCTGTATTAATCATGCTTTGCTGACGGTGCAGGCCATTGCAGCTTCTGGCTTGAAATTGGAAGGCTGGGTGGCCAATGACTTTTTGCAGGATCCACAATCCACAGCAATCATTCAAAGTCTTACAAAGCGAATTGCCGCGCCATGTATGGGGATTGTACCCAAACTGGCAGCTGATGAAGATGCCAGTTTTTATCTGAAGCTGTAATGTTTATAAAGCGACAATAGCTGGAAAATAGGTCGCCGCATCACCATCCTGCCAAGGTGGGTATTTGAGCATAATGCGTTTGAACAAACCTGACTGTAGAAATTCATTTAGCCAGTGATGCAGGTTTGGATAATCCGTCTGACTGAACCAATCCCAATCGACCAGAGCAAATTGTCTGATAAATGGCAATATCGCATAGTCTACCAAGGTCATTGAATCTGCCACTAAGCCTTTGCGATGAGTCAGCCGCTGTTCCAGTGTGGCTAAAAACTGTTCACCTTGTTCACGGTAAAACTGCTGTGAATGTTCCGGATACCGATCGGCGTATTTATAACGATCCAAAGCTTGTTTGAAGCTGACGTCATTTTCCTGAATCAGCATAAAAGATTCATTGCGCTGATCATCATCCAGCGATTGCCAGATGGCATGAGATTCTGCTGCCCACAGCATGATATCCAGACTTTCTTCCAGCACACTATTGGTATTTTGCAACAGAACCGGCACAGTGGCTTTAGGTGAAATTTCCCGTAATTTAGCTGGTTTGTCTTTCAGCACTACTTCACGTATTTCAACCTGACAACCTGTAATGGCAATGGCCAGACGAGCACGCATTGCGTAAGGGCAACGGCGAAAACTATATAAGATGGGTAGTGTGGTCGTCATAAAAAACGATCTCTTTTGTTATATAAAAAGAGACAGTATGAAAAGCTGTACGTTCGATAAAAGTCAGCAAGAAGTTTTGGTTAAATTTGTTTGCTATTGCGTAGCTCTTCAGCCTGACGATTTAACGTGTGTTTCACCAGAATATTACGATCGGTTTCACTCATATGGGTAAACGCCATACGTAAATAGAAGCTTCTACCCTGAATGCTTTGCATTAACTGGTCGCAGGCAATCACCTTGGCAATCGCACGGATATGCAGACCGCCAGGCAACAACTGCATTCTGATCTCCATGGCAGAACGAGCTGGAAAAGCACTTTCTGTCATCAAGGCTATACCACCAGCACTAAGATTAACCTCAGTTGCCGATTCGGGGTTGAGTGGGGTATGTAATAACTGAACATTCTGTGCCAGCAAGCTGACTTTTTCATCCAGCATTCTCAATGCCCTGGCAACGTCTCTATCGGTATGACCAATTTGATCGACCAAGTGGTTAAAGCTTTTTTGAATGGACGTCATTTGTTGGGTTAATTGGCCCGTTTCAGGAGTTGCATCAATAATCGCCTCCCCGATTTGCTCAGCCTCTTCTGTGCTGAGCGGAATAACAGACATGACCAGACGATCATTTATCCGAAAAAAGGCCCGGCGATCGGCACCTGAAAGGGTTGAGTCACTCATCTTTTGTCATCCTGTCTGATCATGATTCTGTCATTGAATCATTAAAATGGTCGGGGTGTAGTGCCTATATAGCCCAAAACATAAGCGTCACGCAAAGAAAACTCTGCGTGACGCTCGTTTTAATGCTGAAACAGATTACAAGTTTTCTGAAGCAAAGTCAGCCAGACGTGAACGTTCACCGCGCATCAAGGTGATATGACCACTATGCGGCCAGTTTTTAAAATGATCGACCACGTAAGTCAGACCCGACGTGGTCTCACTCAAATACGGTGTATCGATCTGCGAGATATTACCCAGACAGACAATCTTAGTACCCGGACCTGCACGGGTAATCAGTGTTTTCATCTGTTTCGAGGTCAGGTTCTGCGCTTCATCAATAATAATGAAACGATTGAGGAAGGTACGGCCGCGCATAAAATTCAATGAGCGAATTTTGATCCAGCGCTGCAGTAAGTCATTGGTCGCCTGCCGGCCCCAATCCCCGCCATCAGTTTTGTTGAGCACTTCCAGGTTATCCATTAATGCGCCCATCCACGGCGTCATTTTTTCTTCTTCGGTGCCCGGCAGGAAACCGATATCTTCACCCACCGGAACCGTGACACGGGTCATGATGATTTCACCATAACGTTTATGTTCAATACATTGGGTTAATGCAGCAGCCAATGTCAGCAATGTTTTACCGGTGCCGGCCTGACCCAGCAAAGTGACAAAATCGATTTCTGGATCCATTAACAGGTTCAATGCGAAATTCTGTTCGCGATTACGCGCGGTTATGCCCCAGACGGAATGATTTTCACGCCGATAATCATGAATTAATTCAATATCCGCAGTGGTGTCATTGCTATTACGCACCACAGCTTCAATCGCACGTTCTTCACCGGGCGAATAAATCAACTGATTCGGATACCAGTCTTTGACCACCTCACCTTCTACCTGATAGAAGGTACGGCCATCTTCGGTCCATGATTCTAGGCGGTTCAGGTCTTCCCAGAAATCGGCTTTCAGTTCACTGGAACCGCGATATAGCAGATCCACATCATCCAGAACTTTATCGTTGTAATAATCTTCGGCGCAGATACCTAAAACCGTGGCTTTAATACGCAGATTAATATCTTTGGAAACCAGAATAACATTGGTATCAATTTGAGCTTGTTGCAGATTGATAGCAACTGCCAGAATGGCATTATCAGCCAGTTGGCCGGGTAATTCTTTGGGTAATTCACCGGCCATTTGCCGGGTTTGGAAAAATAAACGACCACTGGCTTGAGGCACATCACTATTGATAACACTTGGCAGCGGAATACCTGAATTAATCGCATCGTTATCAGCAGCTTGTTCTAACAAATCATCGAGAAAACGACTGACCTGGCGCACATTACGGGATACCTCGGATAAACCTTTTTTACCTCTATCGAGTTCTTCCAGAACCACCATTGGCAGGAAAATATCGTGTTCATCAAAGCGGAAGAGAGCGGTGGGGTCGTGCATCAGCACATTGGTATCAAGCACAAACAGACGTTTTGTCGCGTCGGGTCGTTTAATCATTCGGAGTAGATCCTCTTGTTGGATTGACGTGCCTGTGACTGATTATGATCGAAGAACCGGCGTCTGCAAAGGGTGCTGACGGGTTTTATTAGAGTAAATCAAATAGGTCATTGAATCGGATATAAATAATTCCAATCACGGATTTGTTTCAGACGAATTTTGTTGGAAAGATAAGCTTTGATAAAGACATTCCGGGCTTTAATTCGTGATCAGCATTCTGTTATGTGGCATAAGCGTGATGACTTATGATTGGGTGTAATATTGCAGACTAATTGGCAAATCTTTTAAGAAAACAGGCTGTTTAAATGAACGAAAAACTTGGACTTTCACAGGAAACCTGGGCGTTTTTTCTGCCGATCATCAGTTTATTTGGCAGTACTTTTATCCTGCTGATAGTGGTATTGGTATTGAATTCATTAGCTTCTCGGTTCATTCGTCGCACTGTTGATGCCACCGAATTACGTCGTAAATGGCTGGTACAGACCCGTAACGGCATTATTCTGTTGTTCATACTTGGGCTCATTTTAATCTGGGGTGAAGAGCTTAGAACTTTAGCCTTATCAGTTGTGGCTATTGCTGTAGCGTTTGTGGTCGCTACTAAAGAACTGATTTTGTGTGTAACGGGTTCATTGCTGAAAACCGGTGCTGGTTCTTTTGATATCGGTGACCGAATTCAAATCAGGGATTTTCGGGGTGATGTTATTGATCAGACCTTACTGGCGACCACTATTCTGGAAGTAGGGCCTGGCAAACTGACGCATCAACGAACCGGTCGTATGGCAGTGATTCCCAATGCTTTATTTGTCTCAGAACCGGTTATTAATGAAAGCTATACCCGGCAATATGTTTTGCATGTGTTCACCGTGCCTTTTAAACGTACTGATAAATGGCAGGCAGCTCAACAAGCCTTGCTTGCAGCGGCAGCCAAACATTGTCAGCCCTATCTGGAAAACGCCCGGCTGTACATGCAAAGACTCAGTGATGAAAGAGGTTTGGATGCCAGTTCAGTTGATCCCCGTGTCACCATTCAGGTTCCAACCGCCGCTGAAATTCATCTGGTGGTGCGTTTTCCGGTACGGGCTTCTCAACGCAGTTATATTGAACAACTGATTCTCTCTGAGGTGTTCACCGAAGATTTTTCGGGTAAAGGAAAAAGTACTGAGGAAGAAGCAGAAGAGGAAGAAGAAAAAGCCTAACAAAGGTTCTGTCAGGTTGGTGTTTAAGATTTTGATTTAAAAGTGGTTCAGGTTTAATGTCGCAAATGGTGGCATGCGCAGTTAGCGTGATGAAACTGTTTAACCTAACGCTTTTCTGCTTGGTAAAACGACCTACGGAGTGCGCTGATGACAAAGCGGATAGTGGTTTGTGCAGACGGTACCTGGAATCGACCGGAAAAAGACCTGGCCAAAGATTTCCCAACCAATGTTCTACGAATGGCACGAGCAATCGATCCACGAGGCTCTGACGGCATCACTCAGCAAGTCTTCTACGATTGGGGTATTGGCTCTTATTATGAACAGGTGCTGGGTGGTGCGACTGGTAAAGGTCTAAACAAAAACATCATGGACGATTACCGTTATATCGTTCAGAACTATCAGCCGGGTGATGAGATCTTTTTGTTTGGCTTTAGCCGTGGCGCCTACACTGTTCGCAGTTTAAGTGGTTTGATTTACAACTGCGGCATTCTCAAACGGCCCGATGCCAGACTGATTGAAGAGGCGTTCGAACACTATAAAAAACCCGGCTACAGCTATGCACCAGATGGCGAAAAATCCATTGCCTTTCGGGATGTGCATTCACATAAAAGTCGGAATATTAAATTTGTAGGTGTATGGGATACCGTTGGAGCATTAGGCATTCCCATTTCGTTTCTAGGTTTACTCGATAAAAAAGACGAATTTTACGATACCAAGATTGGCCCCAATGTCGATATAGCTCGTCATGCAATGGCAATAGATGAGGTGCGTTCGGATTTTGAACCGACTATTTGGGACCCTCGTGAAAAGCTGGATCTTAAACAGGTCTGGTTCGCTGGCGTGCACAGCAATATCGGTGGCAGTTATGCGCCGGATAAACAAACCGGTGGTTTGTTATCCGACATCCCTCTGCAATGGATGATGCAACAAGCTGCACAAGCCGGAGTGGTGCTGGAACCCCATCTTAAAACTAGTTTAAATTGTCGATATGATGCGACTTTGCATAATTCTCGCAAACATATTTACCGTTCGAAAAGTCCTTTATACCGGCCTATTGATCACAACAAAGGCGATATCCTGATTCACCAATCGGTGAAACAACGTTGGGATAACGATAAAGATTACCGGCCTAAAAATCTGTTGGAATTTTTAGAGAACAATGCCGGCTGGCCTGAGTTAGTTAAATAGTCTGACGACTTAAACATTTACTCCTGATATTTAGGCTTATCGGTATTGTCATCTTCGTCGGTGGTTTTATCATCATCAACGGTATGATCGGTAACCGCTGTGCCGGCTCCAGACTGATCACCTGTTTGAGACTCTTCTATGGTCACCGTTTTCTTTCCCTGTTCACTGTCGATTTCAATTTGTTTGCCTTCGACATCATCTCCGGCAAATGTCGGACTCAGAAAACACAGAGAAAACAGAGTGGCGAGAAGTGCTTTATTGAAAGTGGTTTGCATAAGTTGGCTCCATACGAAAATTCATTAGGGTTATCTACTGCCAAGTAACTTTTAAATCATAATGTGTTTAAGTGCGTTAACTTTAGTTAATCGGCTTGAAAAGCCTTTGGCACGATTGTGACACACATAAATTTCAGTTTGTTCAGGAAGGATTAATACGTTGACCCGCTTAACCTTGGAAAAAAATCAGCTGTTTATTTATCTGCTGGCAATATCGTTAGGCGTAATTTTGGGTATTAATGCACCGCAAACCAGTAGTTTGTTGGGAGTTATGTTGTGGCCGTTGCTTGGGCTTTTGCTTTATGCAACGTTTACTCAGGTGCCATTAATTCATTTGCAGCAAGCGTTCTACCAACCAAAATTTCTATTGGCAGCGATAACGGGAAATTTTGTATTCATTCCTCTTATTGTGGCGGGACTGATGTTGGTTGCCCCAGATAATCCTGCGGTGCGTTTAGGAATTTTATTGGTGTTATTAGTTCCGTGTACCGACTGGTTTATCACGTTCACACAACTGGGGCGCGGTGACTCCAATCTTGCAATAGCGTTTTCTCCCATCAGTTTGTTGTTACAAATTATTTTGTTGCCGTTTTATTTATGGTTGTTTTTAGGCCATGAGATAACAATCAGTTTGGCGCATCGGAATATGTTATGGGCTTTCGTCGGATTGATTATTTTTCCTTTATTGCTGGCATGGTTCACACAGAAGTGGGCCGACAGTCATGCTCTCGGTGAAAAAATCATCCATAAATTAGCTTGGTTTCCGGTGATATTACTGGCAACAGTGCTGTTTATCATTTCAGCAACTCAGGTGAATGTCGTCAGGGGCTCAGTGAGTTTATTGGCGAACCTGCTACTCATTTTTATATTGTTCTTAGCCATTGCAGCTTTAATTGCCAAGCTTTTATCCAGGTTATTACAACTGTCATCAACACAGGGTAGGGTATTAGCATTCAGTTTCGGCAGCAGAAATTCATTTGTGATGTTGCCGCTGGCGTTAGCTTTGCCCGTCGGGTATG
The DNA here is from genome assembly GCF_001720165.1 of Methylophaga muralis. Lineage (GTDB taxonomy): Bacteria > Pseudomonadota > Gammaproteobacteria > Nitrosococcales > Methylophagaceae > Methylophaga > Methylophaga muralis. The sequence continues at coordinate 114,416 of NZ_MCRI01000002.1, read as the reverse complement.
AGTTGGCAGCGGTAGTCATCGTATTTCAATCATTAGTCGAGTTGCTTGGTATGTTGATATTTCTATGGTGGGTGCCGAAACATCTTTTTCCCTGATGACAGGCTCTAGCTAAATGGGTAAGGAACAAAAGGTAAGTGATCTCGAACAATTATTCGATTGCATAGGTGAGGCTGCCGAGTAAAAAAACGGCGAAAAGGTTTCCATCGATTTGATTATGGATATGATTGGTCGCCGTTCTTTTGGCCCCATGTTGCTGGTGGCGGGCTTGGTTATATTAGCTCCGGTAATTGGTGATATTCCGGGGGGGCCGAGCATTATGGGCATGTTTGTTTTTTTAATTGCCGTTCAGCTTTTAATCGGACAGGAACATTTCTGGTTACCCCATTGGCTGTTGCAACGGGCTATTTCCAGCGAAAAGCTGGCTACTGCCGTCAAATGGTTACGAAAACCGGCAGGTTATATCGATAAACTTATTCGTCCGCGTTTACTGGTTTTTGTAAACGGCACAGCCAAATATATTATTGCAGTCGTCTGTATTCTGATTGCGTTGATGCTGCCGTTTATGGAGGTCGTCCCGTTCAGTGCCAACGCCGGAGGTCTTGCCTTAGTGGCATTTGGTCTGGCCTTGATTGCCAAAGACGGATTACTCGCACTGCTGTCGTTTATTCTTACCGGTTTAACTGCGTCGCTAATAATCAGTAATTTATTTTAATACCGTTTTGAACGACCCTTATCTCTGACAGTGTCAGTCAATCCGGCACTACCGCTCGACCAATAGTATGTGCATCGGTGCCGAACCAAATGGCATTGCTTTCTTTATCAAACACCATATGTCTTACCGTTTGCCCGCCTGAAGGCACCTCATCAATCGCAATAAATTGTTCAGTTTTGCTATCAAAACCGATAAACCTGTTGGGTTGTAAACCGGTTTCGACATACCAGATACGATCCTGATTATCGACGGTCATCGCATATAAGCCTGCTGATTCACCACCGGGTGTCTGCCATTGCTGCATGGATTTATCCCGCGGATTGTAGACACCGACATAACCAACATCGGCATCCACCCACCAGACACGTCCGTCCGACGTTAAACCGATTCGACGAATAATGCTCTCTTCATTGGGAGTGTTAATGATTTCCAGTTGCATGGTTTGTGGATCTACGGTGCCAATGGCATTACTGCCCATAAAGGCAATCCATGGACGATCTTGTTTATCCATCACCAGCCCGTAAGGACGCATATTGTTACCGGGCACTTCAATGATGTCGACCTCACCCGATTCAGTGTTTAAGGTACCGATAAAACCAGCTTTGCCTGAGCGCTGAACGGTAAACCAGATATTGCCGTCGGAGGTCCAGTCCATCGTATGTGGATCGTTGACACCTTCCGGCATCTCATAACGAGTCACCTCACCGCTGGCAGGATCCAATCGACCGATATGTTTATCTTTATTGCCGGCATACCAAGGATAACCCTGATTATCGACAATGACTGTATGTGGGCCTGCTTTGGGAATTTCGTAGCGTTGCATTTCGCCTGAGACTGGATCTAATCTGGCGACATAATCACCAACCTGACCAACAAACCACACACTGCCATCCGGGCTGACATAGGGATCTCGAGGCCGGGTATTCTGCCATTCAACATTCCACTCGTAGAAATCCAGAGAAACCCTGTCAGCTTCATTTACGATATTTTTATCATTGGGTGAATCAGCCATAACCAAGCTACTGATAATAAGCCCTGTTAGTGTCGTCAGAAAATAGGCCATAAAGCGATGAAATTGAGCTGCCTGTTTAAGTGTTGTCATCTTTGTTCTCCATGCTTTTGGGGTGATGAGTTTCAATGATTGACATGTGTATGTGATAAAAGTGCTGATTAATTAATGATTTAAATATTCAAAGCCGGCTTGGTATGGTGTAGCAAATCTGGCTAATATCGAAAGTATTAATAAACAGCATTCTCAGCAAGTGGTGAAGGCAAACAATGGACAACACAACCGTTCTGCAGATTGTATTACTCACAATGGCCGCCGGTATCTGCATCCCTGTCGGTGGTTTTGTGGCCAGCTTTGAGCGGGTACATTCACAATGGCTGGAAAAAGAATTAAGGCACTTCATTATCGCTTTGGGGGGCGGCATTTTGCTGGGTGCGGTAATGCTGGTGCTGGTTCCCGAAGGCCTGGAGAATATGGGGGATTCTGTTTGGAATATTTTGTTTATTGTCGCTGGTGGCCTGGCTTTTTTCTACATAGAACGATTGCTCGGTTTGCACAAAAATGAATCTCCCCAGCTCATGGGCATGATATTGGATTATGTGCCGGAAGCTATCGCCTTAGGCGGTTTGATGGCACTGAACCCGGCTTCAGGACCTTTACTGGCATTGCTGATAGGATTACAGAATCTACCCGAGGGTTTTAACGCCTATCGCGAGCTAAAACAGCACAACAGGCACAGTAATGTGCTTAGCAAGATGACATTGTTTGTTGCGCTTGGTCCGATAGCCGGAGTGGCGGGCTATTTCTTTTTATCTGAACACCCCGGCATACTCGGGGCGATTATGCTGTTTGCCTCGGGTGGCATTCTGTATCTGGTGTTTCAGGACATTGCCCCTCAGTCAAAACTCGCCAGACACTGGGCTCCACCTTTGGGAGCGGTGTTCGGTTTTTGTCTGGCCCTGTTCAGCCATCTGTTGCTGAGTCATTCCTGACCATTATCTGCATAGTAATGATCACCGAAACGTCGCGAGATGATTATTTTTCGTGAACTTTAACCTATGTAATATCAGCCGACTGCTTTGGTTGCTACCTTGAACTTCGTAGTGTCTTTGAAAACTCTTTCAGCACTGACACTACGATACTTTTCCTCAGCTCACAAATGTCGAAAAGTATTCGTTGTAATTCTGTTTTATTCAATTGTCTGAATGGCATTTCAGGCGTTTAAAAAGTTAATTTCTGGGCATAACTGCCTAGGTGATTTTCCTCAGAAAAAGCAAATCCGGATTTGAAAGCAAATTAAAAGGAAAGCGATATGGAAACTCTCTCAGCAAGCAACAACAGTAGTGTGTCATGGGCAGCGATTTTTGCCGGGGCGGTTAGCGCCGCAGCCATGACATTGATAATGTTAATCCTCGGTTTTGGATTAGGTTTTTCCGTTATTTCACCTTGGCAGAATGAAGGTGTGAGTATGGAAGCCATTGGTTGGTCAACCGTTATCTGGTTAACCTTCACCCAAATCGTTTCAGCAGGACTCGGTGGTTATATGGCCGGTCGTCTTAGAACTCGCTGGACGGATATCAATATTGATGAAATTTATTTCCGTGACACGGCCCATGGCCTTATCAGCTGGGCAGTAGCCACGCTTCTGGTCGCAACATTAATACTCTCAAGTATTGGTGCAGTCATCAGTGGCTCGGCCAAAGCAGGAGCTTCTTTAGCCGGTGGTGCAACTTCGGCCGCACCAATGATCAGTGATGCCGTATCCGAGTCATCGGATTACGTTACCAATGCGCTTTTACGTACAGCCCCAGGTGCAGAAATTGAACAACGTGCTGATAGGGATGTTCGTGATGAACTCTCCACAATTGTGGTGCAGGCATTGCGTGATGGTGAGCTGAACGAAGACGACAAACAATATGTTGTCGGCTTGGTAGCAAACTACACCGAGCTGAATGAAGCTGAAGCAGAGCAACGTATTGATGAAGTGATTGCCCGAGCTCAACAAGCAGCCGCTGACGCTGAACTTGCTGCTCGTGAAGCGGCTGATGCTGCATTGACCAGTGCTACTTTTGCCTCGTTATGGTTGTTTATCGCTTTATTGATTGGTGCATATATCGCCAGCTTTATGGCTACGGTTGGCGGTCGTCAACGTGATTCAGTTATTCATTAATCCATTGATGACATTAAGCATCTTTTAAGGAGAAATATTATGCGATCTATTCTTTTATGGTTTTTAGGTGTGCCAATTCCAATCATTATTCTGTTGGCCATCTTGTTGTAGTTATCTGGAAAAAGGTGTGCGGGGTCGTTCACGACTCCGCTATCTCAAGTAAATGGTGGTCATCTCAACCCAGCAAGCAATGTGTTTGCAGTTGAGGACTTCAGTTCTCAATTTAACCAGCTAATCGCGACATTTTAAAGGTCAGGTGGTTGATAAAACCCAATATGGAGTTGAATCAATGACAAAAAAAAATGGAGTAACAGAGCAGAATTTTAACGGACAAATTGACCAGGAAATCGACAGATCTCTTCAGCAGGTATTTGCAGATGTCCGCCAACAAACGGAACAGATTTGTGCCAATTTGCTCACTGAAGATTTCGTGGTTCAACCCGCCAGCTTTGTCAGCCCACCCAAATGGCATTTGGCCCATACATCATGGTTTTTTGATTGTTTTATTTTAGAGCCGCTCAATATTGCTCAAACCAAAAAATCCTCGCAATACCATTATTTATTCAATTCCTACTACAAGAGTCAGGGAGCACATTGGTTGCAGACCAACCGGGGGCAATTGTCTCGTCCTTCGGTGAAGGAAATCATGAGCTATCGTCAAGGTATAACTGAGGCGGTTATTGAGCTTTTTGAGTCAAACTCGCTCTCTCTGAAACAATTAGAGGTTATTGCCACTGGTATTCAGCATGAACAGCAACATCAAGAATTGTTGTTGATGGATATTAAATTCATTCTTGGAAATCATCCTTGGCCGGATGCTTATCAACAAATAGCTGATACCGATAAGTTCTTACTGCCAGCAAGAGCATTAGGTTGGCTGGAATCGACAGAAAATATTTCGTTGTTCGGTGCACGGATAGATGATTTCTCTTTCGACAATGAACGACCACGCCATCGCCGCTGGATTAGCGGTTTTCAATTATCTGATCGGCTTATTAACAATGGTGAATATCTCGATTTTATGACTGATGGCGGATATAGACGACCTGAGCTATGGCTTAGTGATGGATGGGACTGGATACAGGAAAAACAAATCACCCATCCCTTGTACTGGCGTAAAAAAATCAAAATTGGGATGAATACCATCTCTGTGGTTTAGGCCCATTAAATACAAATTTACCCGTCAGCCATATCAGTTTGTATGAAGCAGATGCCTACGCGAGATGGATGGGAGCAAGGTTACCCACTGAGTTTGAGCTTGAGGCATATAGCTCTCGTGATAAAGAGCTCTTTAAATATGAAAAAGCTTTTTGGGACCCCAGTGAAATGGTATATCCAGCCCCTGATCGGGCCTGTGATGAATTTGATACCGGGTTACTCTGGCAATGGACCAGCAGTGCCTATTCGCCTTATCCCGGTTATAAAACAATCAATACAGCGTTAGGTGAATACAATGGCAAGTTCATGGCCAACCAATATGTTTTGAAGGGTGGTTGTGTGGCGACACCCAAAAATCATCTACGCGCTAGTTATCGTAATTTTTACCGTCCTTCAGATCGTTGGGCATTCACTGGTATTAGGTTAGCAAAGGATCTTTAATGAGTTATCTGGTTTTAGATTCGTTACGACATCAAACGCAAGACGTCCTGAAAGAGCAGTTTGCCTTTGATGTATTAATGGGCTTTTCCGCGCCATCGAAATTTCTGCCGAGTAAATATTTCTATGACGCTACAGGTAGTCGGCTCTTTGAACAGATCACCGAGTTGGAAGAATATTATCCAACTCGGTGTGAGTTTGAGATCCTCAACAAGGTTGGCGGTGAGATTGCTGAATTTATGCAGGGCAAGCCTTTTGAAATAGTCGAGCTGGGAGCTGGGGACGGGCGTAAAACCAAGGTTTTGCTTAGCCAGCTGTTAAAACTTACTGATCAATTTTCATACATTCCGATTGATATTTCGGAAAGCGCCATGGCCGATCTGGATGATTCCTTGAAGCAATCCCATCCGTCGCTGACCACGCATGGCATTGTCGGTGATTATTTCGCCAGTATCCGTCATCTGGAAAATACTTCTGACCGCCGAAAACTGGTGCTGTTGTTGGGATCAAATATCGGAAATTTTGATTTTCCAAGCGCCAAACGGTTTTTACACAGTATCTGGAAGTGTTTGAATCACAATGATTTATTATTGATGGGCTTTGATCTGAAAAAAGATATTGAAGTATTAACCCGAGCTTATAACGATAAACATGGCATTACTCGGGATTTCAATTTAAATGTGCTGACACGGATAAACACCGAGCTGGATGGTGAGTTTGATATCCAACGATTTACCCATCATGGAATGTACAATCCGCGGCATGGGGCGATGGAAAGTTATCTGGTATCCCTTGAGCATCAGGAAGTGCATATCGGCGCATTGGAAAAAACCTTTGAATTTAATGCCCATGAAGCGATCCACCTTGAGCTTTCTCATAAATACCTGTTATCCGATATGCAGCATCTAGCCGAGCAGACCGGCTTTAGCGTATTAAAAAACTGGCAGGATTCGCAATGTTATTTTGCTGATGGGCTGTGGCAAGTCAATAAAGACTTCCCTGAGAAAGATTTCTCTAGATCGGAATATTAGAGTATTTGAAATTTGTTCTTTGAGATTTTCAAGCGTTTAATAAGCAAATATTTCAGGTAAAAATGTCAGTCTAAACCTTCAAAGGCTATAAAAATGAAGCTTAATATCAGCGATTTTCAGGCATTGCCAGATAGTAAGGTGAAACTGAAAAAATGGCCTACTACAGTTGACCCGTTATACAGCTCAAAGAAAAACTACCAAAAATTGCTGCAAAAAAATGTCGAGGCATTAAGTGACTTGCAACATAAGCTTTACGCTGATAATCGTTTTTCAGTGTTACTGATTTTTCAGGGCATGGATGCTGCTGGCAAGGATGGGGCGATAAGACATGTGATGTCCGGTATTAATCCGCAGGGGTTTCAGGTATTCAGTTTTAAACAGCCCAGTGACAATGAGCTGGATCATGATTTTTTGTGGCGAACAGCACGTTGTCTGCCTGAACGAGGCCGCATCGGAATTTTTAATCGCTCTTATTATGAAGAAGTGCTGATTGTAAAAGTGCATCCTGAGTTTCTGGTAAATCAACGCTTAGCGGAAAAGTTACCACCCAAGCAAGCCTTTTGGCGTGAGCGCTATGGTTCAATCGTTGAGCATGAAGCACATTTGCATCGTAATGGTACCCGAATTATTAAGTTCTTTTTGCATCAGTCCAAAGATGAGCAGGCCAGACGTTTTATGCAGCGAATTGATGATCCGGATAAAAACTGGAAACTCACTACCGCTGATATCGAACAACGTGAATACTGGGATGATTACGCCAAAGCCTATGAAGACTGTATCAATGCTTCAACAAGCAAAGAAGCGCCTTGGTTCATCGTGCCAGCCGATGATAAACAGAATGCCCGGCTGATTATTTCGGAGATATTCTTAAAAACACTGAGCGATTTACCATTGGCTTATCCTCAAGCGACCGATGCACATAGACAGGAATTACAGTCTATTCGTGAGCATTTAGAAAAATCCTGAAAACATAACGCTTACCAAAGCGGTTAAATTAGCGGTAACGCCGTCGATTTAATCGGTGACTTCATCACAAACGAGGTATGCACACCGGTCACGCCTTCAATGCGGGTGAGTTTCTGCAACAGAAACTGTTGATAGGCATCCATATCCTTAACAATCACTTTCAATAAATAATCGGCTGTCTGTCCGGTAATTAAATGACACTCCAACACTTCCGGATAGCTGGCGAGTTTTTCTTCCAGGCCACTAAAACGTTCCGGCGTGTGTTTATCCATACTGATACCGATAAAGGCCATCAGCGTCAAACCGAGTTTGCGAGCATTCAATAACGCCACATAACCATCAATCAAACCGTTTTCTTCCATTTGTTTGACGCGTCTCAGTGTTGGAGAAGGCGAGAGGTTAATGGCTTCAGCCAATTCCTGATTGGAAATTCGTCCCTGCTTTTGCAGGATATCGAGAATCATCTGGTCATAACGATCCAGTTTTTCAGTCATTATTTACTCCAATAATTTATATTAAAAGCATTTTATGCTTTAAAAATTAATTTATCAGCAATTATATTTGTTATTGAGGTGATTTTAGGCAACTTTAGCAATTTAATTCTGCAGCTGACTCTCTATACTATTTCACATGCCTGAACCGGTAGCGTTATGAGCCACAAGCTTTGTTTAACGCAGTGATCTCAAGTTCACCACAAGTGAATGGCGGAAACTGAAAAATGATTGGTTATCCTCCAATCCATGTTAAATAAACCTACCGGAAGCGTTCTTAAATACACGTCATCAGGCAACTCTATTTTGCTTATCCAGACTCAGGAGTTAGAAGATGATTGCCAATCCCGCTCAAAAGTATCGCCGCTTTGAGCCTATTCAATTGCCGGATCGCCAATGGCCGAATCAGGTGATTGAAAAGCCGCCAATCTGGATGAGCACCGATCTGCGTGATGGCAATCAGGCGTTGATTGATCCGATGTCGGTCGAAACCAAAATGCGTTATTTCAAAGCTTTGGTGGAAATGGGCTTTAAGGAAATTGAAGTGGGATTTCCGTCAGCCTCAGAAACCGACTTTAATTTGGTACGCCGGTTGATCGAAGAAAATGTGATCCCGGATGATGTAACGATTGAAGTATTAACTCAGGCCCGTCAGGATTTGATTGAACGTACTGTTGAGTCACTGAAAGGTGCTCGTCGTGCCATTTTGCATATGTACAATCCGATTGCTCCAGCGTTTCGCAAAATCGTTTACAACACCGATAAAGCCGGTGTTAAAGAAATTGCTGAACAAGGCACACGCTGGGTCAAAGCGTTAACTGAACAACATCCGGAAACCGAATGGGTTTATCAATATTCTCCTGAAGTGTTTTCCAGCACTGAAGTGGAATTTGCCAAAGAGGTTTGTGATGCAGTGTCCGCCATCTGGCAGCCAACACCACAACGCAAGATGATTTTCAATTTGCCAGCCACGGTGGAGATGTCGACGCCTAATACTTATGCTGATCAAATCGAATGGATGCATCGCAACTTAAACAATCGAGACAGCATTATTTTGAGTGTGCATCCACATAATGATCGTGGCACTGCAGTCGCAGCAGCGGAATTGGCAGTGATGGCCGGTGCTGATCGGGTAGAGGGATGTTTGTTTGGTAATGGTGAACGTACCGGTAATGTTGATTTGGTGACATTGGCATTGAATTTATATTCGCAGGGTATCAACCCTGGTCTGGATTTCAGCCAGATTGATCAGATCCGCCAATTGGCAGAAGAATGCACACAGTTACCAGTTCATCCACGTCATCCCTATGCTGGTGAATTGGTGTTTACCGCGTTTTCCGGATCCCATCAGGATGCGATTAAAAAAGGTTTTTCCAAACAAGATCCCGAGGGCTTATGGGAAGTACCTTACTTGCCAATTGATCCGGCAGATTTAAATCGCAGTTATGATGCGGTGGTGCGGGTAAACAGCCAATCTGGCAAGGGCGGGGTGAGCTTTTTGTTACAACAGCGTGCCGGTTTTGAGTTACCACGTCGTTTGCAGATTGAATTCAGTAAAACAGTACAGAAAGTCAGTGATGCCAGCGGCAAAGAAGTGAATAGCGCCGATATCTTCAGCTTGTTTGATCAGGAATATTTACAGGTGAATTCGCCTTATCAGTTCCACAGCAGCAAGATCAGTGGTGAAGAGCATGCTGTCGAAGCGCATATCAACAGTATCTTTGAGGGGCAGCAGATCTCTTTGAGCGGACAGGGCAATGGGCCGATTGATGCCGCAGCCAAAGCCTTGGCACAACACACTGGACAAACTATTACGGTAGTGGATTACCACGAACATGGTTTGGGAGCTGGGTCTGATGTGGCAGCGGTGTGTTATGTGGAAATTAAAATCGGTGAAAGTCAGCCGATATTTGGGGTGGGGCAGGATGAAAATATTACTACTGCTGCAATCAAAGCATTAATCAATGGCGTAAACCGGTTAATACTTCAGGCAGCCTGAGAATCCCGATCGCCAGCGTGCCTGTTTGCCGCTGGCGATTCAGTTACTGATATCGAAGAACGCTCAATGGTTAAACACGGATTAATATATTACTCAGCCGTATCAGCTAGACTGATTTCCATTTAGCGTATTAGGAATGTCATGAATTTTGCAAAAAACTGCTTCTAGTAGTGCTGATGGCTTTAATATCAGCCTGTGCCAGCTGGTCACCCAGCTATGAAAAACCGCAGGTTAATATCACTTCTTTTTCTTTAGCGCCGGAATCCAATGGTCTGGCACCAAGATTTATTATCGGTTTGCAGATCATTAATCCCAATCGTAATGCTTTGCCGTTAAAGGGCATGAGTTATTCCATCGCGGTAGAAAATAACAACGTATTAAGCGGTGCAACGTCAGATTTACCCAGAATTCCGGGATATGGTATGGCTGATTTCACTATCGAGGCCAGCCCGGATTTACTGGGTAGCGCTCGATTAATCAACCGATTATTAGCTGGTCAGAACAAAAGTCTTGAGTACAGCTTCAAGGCAAAACTCGATATGGGAAGGTTAGTGCCTTTTGTGAACATAGAAGAAAACGGCCTTTTCAACTTATCGAACACAGCAGCAAATTAGTTTATGCGAACTGCTAGGCAGATTACTGACAACTCAATTGCACATACATAAATAATCTGGCAAAGTCAGTGCGGTTTGTCGCAATGACAAATCCTTCAGGCTTATCTCAAGCCTAACAGCGAAGCGGCTAAATTGAGACTCAATCACCAGACCAGGGCTAAAATCGAAATACATTGCCATCGTGGGCATTATTTCTGCCGTTCACTGAATGAGATTGATACGGTCTGCAATCAGACTGCAAATTAAGTGGTATACCGTCTGTACCAGTTCCCTCATATCGGAGTTATAGATGCACCTTTCCATTCAACAGCGTTTTAGTATTTGGGCCGGACTGAGTCTATTGACCGTCGTGGTAGTCACTGCACTGATTAGTGTCTGGCAATTTGGTACGATTAAACAGAATCTTGCTGAGCAAAGCCGCGAGATCACTGAGCAGCAAGCACAAGATTATTTACAATTATTGGCCCAGGATACTGCGGCGCAATTACGAATCCCCCTCGAAAGAGCTTTGCATACAGCTCAGGCGAATGCTGCAGTTATGCGGGCTGTTGTAGCGGATACGAACATCACTGAAAAGCGCGGTTTTGCACTCAAAATGCTGGAACAGACTTTGATGCTTAACGATGATTTCCTAGGTGTTTATGTTGCTTTTGAGCCAAACGAAATGGACGGAAGTGATTTCCTTTATCGTGACAGCTTGGGCAGTGATGCCCGAGGTCGCTTTATGCCCTATGTCGTGCGTTCCGATAATAATGGCTTTGTTGTGGAAAATCTGGAAGGTCTTGAAGACGCTACCATGGACGAAAATGGCGTAAGAGCCGGTGAGTATTATCTTTGTTCCAAAGACAGTAAAAGCAGTTGTGTCATTGATCCTTATCTTTATCCTGTTGGTGGTGAGCAAGTGTTATTGACCACTCTGGTTGCGCCAGTAATGGATAAAGGCCGCTTTATTGGTAATACGGGCATTGATATTTCGGCCGCATTTTTACAATCAGTGATTATTGATGTTGCTGCCCAGCTGTATCAGGGAGTTGGCCAAACTTTGTTAGTTAGTCCACGTGGAGTAATTGTCGGACATAGCCAGCAGCCTGAGCTAATTGGTCAGAACCTTAATGCATTAAATAGTGAGCTCAGAGAAGCATTACTCGCTGTTAGTGAAGCTGGACAAAGCCAGATTTTGCAACAACAAGGACAATTTGTTGTGCTCAGTCCATTTAAAATGCCGGGAAGTGAGCAGGCCTGGGTGACTTATCTTGCGGTTCCAGAAGCCAAAGTATTAGCAGCCGTAGCCGAACAGGAACAATTTCTTGATCGTGCTCAAACTACCTTTATCAGCAGTACTAGCTTGCTAGGTCTGATTTTGGCTCTGATTGGCGTGGGTGTGGTGTGGCTGGTGGCCCGCAGTAGTATCCAGCCACTATCAGATATGACCACTTTGGTTGCGTCAATTGCTGAAGGAGAAGGTGACCTGACCCAGAAACTTGATATTCAACGTCAGGATGAGACCGGTAAATTATCGGGTTTCCTGAATATCTTTATTGGCAAACTCCGCAAGTTGATTCAGCAGTTAATCCCATTGGGTGAAAATGTCAGTAAGTTATCTGCTGAAGGTCGTCAAATCAGTGAACAGACACGAGTAGAGATGGATCAGCAACAACAGTTGCTCGAAGAAATGGTTTCTGCGGTAACTGAAATGGCGGCTTCCGCTCAACAAATTGCCGGAAATGCTGATCGCACATCACAATTTGTCAGCAAAGCCAATGAGTCATCTCAATCTGGTGCAGGGCTGGTAAAACGTACTTCAGAGTCCATTCACGAGGTCAGTAACAGTGTGCAGGAATCCCAAACTGCCATGTTAGAACTGGAGAAAAATAGTGAGGCGATTGTCAGCATATTGTCAGTGATTCAAGGCATTGCTGAACAAACCAACCTGCTGGCACTCAATGCTGCAATTGAAGCTGCCCGAGCCGGGGAAAAAGGCCGAGGTTTTGCTGTGGTCGCAGATGAAGTGCGAGCGCTAGCTAGCAGAACTCAGGTGGCCACGGTGGATATCAAAGACAAACTAAGCGTGTTGCAAAAAGGCAGTCGTCAGGCCGCGGCAAAAATGCAGCAAAGCGGGCAGCAAGTAACGGAAACCGTTGATCTGGCCCGCGCAGCGGAGACGGCATTGCAAGATATTCAACAAGCAATCATTGAAGTTACGGAAATGACATTCCAGATTGCTTCGGCGACCGAAGAACAAAGCGCAGTATGTGAGGATGTCAGCATGAATCTTAATAAGATTTCGCAACTGGTCGAACATACCACCGAGGGCGCTCGCCAGCTGAATCAGGTGGGTAACCAACTGGATGAAGCAGCCAACAGTTTGAAGTATCAGTTGGGCTCATTCAAAGTTTGAATGGTGGGGGCCCAGCATTTTACATCTGCATTCGGCCTCCTGTGACACCGTAAATTTCACCAGTCACATAACTGGCATCCGCTGAGGCTAAAAAGACATAAACCGGAGCCAGTTCAGCTGGTTGGGCTGGACGACCAAATAAGGTGTTGGCACCAAAGTTTTTTACTTTTTCATCTGGCATAGTAGTCGGTATTAAGGGCGTCCACACCGGTCCTGGCGCTACACCATTTACTCGTACTCCCTGATTTATCGCTTCAGATGCCAGTGAAATAGTGAAATTAGCAATGGCTGCCTTAGTGGCAGCATACGGTGCAAGATTGCTGCTTGGCTCAAAAGCCTGGATGGAAGTGGTATTAATGATCGAGCCGCCTGGCGGAATATGTTTTAACGCAGCTCGGGAAAAATGAAAAAAGGCTTCGATATTGGTTTGAAACGCATAGCTGATTTCATCATCCGGGATGTCCTGAATTGATTCATAAGTTTGTTGAAACGCGGCGTTATTGACCAGAATATCCAGTCGGCCAAACTCTTCAATACACAAATCAACAGCACTATCACAAGCTGCACGATTGTTCGATTGATCCATTCTTATTGAAATGACTTTTCTGCCAGCTTCTTTGACCAAACGCTCTGTTTCATGGGCATCCTTTTCTTCACTGAGATAAGTAAACACAATATCGGCACCTTCTCGAGCATAAGCGAGTGCCACGGCCATGCCGATACCACTGTCACCTCCAGTAATTAAAGCTACTTGTCCGGCAAGTCTATCGTGGCCTTGATAACTATTTTCACCATGATCAGCTCTCGGCTGCATTTTGTTTTCTTCCCCGGGCAGTTTATGCGGCTGGGTCTCAAACTCTGGACGAGGGTAACGATTTCTCGGATCGGAGGATCTATTCGCAGATGTTTGTGTCACTTGTTAACCCCTTTACGGTGAACAATCAGAATTGCTGCTATCAACGATGCAAAAGCTATTCCGTCCATTAGAAGTGAGTGAAACCGTGGCTATCGTGAGGAAGTTAGTTCGCTAAAAACACTAATAAGATATTGGCCGAGTAAAAATTACCGATCATAGGAATTTTTTATATAGAAAATAGCGTTTTTTCTGGGGGGGATGCCTCACTGCCTTTTGCTTAAAGTGATGCTATAGCTTTGCTGCATCTTAAAAACTGCTGTCTGGCATAGAGCTTGCCACATTGCTAGTCAGTCTGGTCAACGTTAAATATAAACAGCGTGACTATTTATATAAAACAACAGCACCCATAAAAGCGATAAGCATATGATGGACACAATGAACGACAACGATTTTAGAAATATTGATGTGATGAATTCGGAAAACGTAATTTCCAAGTTAGGGGACTTAGTGGCATTGGAATTCAATGCCATTGAGACCTATGAAGCAGCAATAGAACGTCTTGAGAATCTTGATTATCGAGCAAAGATGACCGAGTTCCTCGGAGAACATGAACGTCATTTAATGCAATTATGTGATGCCATTATTCAAGAAGGTGGCACACCACCGGAAGGGGCAAATTACAAACAGTTTCTGACCAAAGGCCCGGTTGTTATTGCTGGAATTGGTGGAGACAAAGCCATTCTGCACGCCATGTTGTTAAACGAGAGCTTAACCAACAAACTTTATGAAAGTGCGAATGAAGAAATATTTCCAGGCTATATTCAACTTATGTTAAAGCAAGCTTTGGGTGACGTACGTCATCATAGAGTCTGGATTGAGTCAGCCATTGAGCAACACTAATTAAAAGATGTGTAGAAATAGAATTTTGATTGAAACATTAGGTTATATAGAACTGTCATTTTGCTAGTTACCTTTCCATAAAGGATTAAAGAAATGTTTAAAAAGTTATTTGTTTCAGCAGCGGTTTCGGCCATTTACTTTGCTACACCGGTCTTGGCTGAGGATTTGAATCAGCCTCAGGACCACCGATCAACGATAAATCAACAGCAGAGCAATCAAGTCGGCCAGCCAATCGATAACCGGATTGATAGTGAGATTAGACAGAATCAATCCAACACTCCAATTACTCCACAAACAACACAACCTCTGCCTGCAACTCCTCCTTCACGATCAGTTATGACACCTGAGCCACCACCACCTCCAACTCGGGTTAATCCGCAAACCCCGCAAACTACCGATCCTGCTTTACCCAATACCGGAGCTCCAGCGGGGAATACGCCAGTTGTGCCTGATACAACTTACCCCGATGCGACATATCCGGATGACACCACCACACCTTATCGTTGAAATCAGTATGAAACATTTATCAACGATAATTTCACTGCTCAATTTGGATGAGCCTGCGGCGTTAAAAAGTCGACATTCATGACGCCGCTTTGATTTAAAAACGCTTAAGCAAGTTCAAATAGATAAAGGACGTTGCCATGCCACATGCCAGAAAGTTAGATAGTCAGTCTATTCCGAGCCAGCAAAACCGGTTTCCTAAAACTGTCGCCAGTGACCATTTAACCACCGCCGACACTTCTGAAAAAAAACGTGTAAAAAGCCAACTTCATCCTGAATTTATTATTGATGAAATGGATTTCAAGGCATTGAGTAAAGCTGTTCCTGATGGGACGGTTGGTACCATTACCGAAGTCCATCAGCACAATACCGAATTGTTATTACACAAATTGGGCCAGCGACTCGCTTTTGAACGCGCCAGTGTCAGGCTTTATGAAGCGCTTATTTTTAAATGCCTCGCTGCACAAAAAGGCAAAAAGAAAGTTGTTTCATTGGATCTGTTAAGGCAATTTCGTGATGAAGAAGTCGAGCACAGTTTATTGCTTAAAAAAGCGATTGAAACATTAGGTTTTGATTCAGATGACTGGATTCCAGA
Source organism: Methylophaga muralis (assembly GCF_001720165.1). Classification (GTDB taxonomy): domain Bacteria; phylum Pseudomonadota; class Gammaproteobacteria; order Nitrosococcales; family Methylophagaceae; genus Methylophaga; species Methylophaga muralis. Next base: position 98,575 of record NZ_MCRI01000002.1, on the reverse strand, counting down.
TATGGACTCCACGCTGCTTGCAACTTTGCAAATACCTAAAGTCTTCAGTCAGAAAAACACCAGTATTTTGCAATGTCTGGAATCGGTGCAGATTTTTGCTACCAACGATAATGCCGAATGGCACACCCTGCATGAACTGTTTACCAATATGGGATTGCAGGATTTAGCTGATGAATTTAACCAGGCGCTAGAAGAAGACAGCCGGCAATTGGAAATGCTTTCTCGTTGGATATATCAACTATCACACGTTTAAAGCAATTTCTGAAACTGCGACAAAATCCAAAGGGGAAGCATCAGCTTCCTTTTTTTTCATTAAAACTTAACTAAAAATAGGTTGTGAACGACTACAAGTACTGCTCATGTTCAGTTGTTTAATCTTCCTGGTAAAAGCAGTTGGCGTGGCCGAATACCAAAGAGTTTCTGTTATAATCAAGCGTTTTTTCCATACTCTAACTGCCTGACAGGAAAACCGTTTTGACCACAGCTTCTCATCAAATCCGCAGCCTGCTTGAACAAAAGATCCTGATCCTCGATGGCGGCATGGGCACCATGCTGCAAAGTTACAAATTGAGTGAAGCGGATTTCCGCGGTGAACGTTTTGCCAATCATCCTTGTGATGTTAAAGGTAACAACGATTTACTGTCGCTGACTCAGCCGCAGATCATTCGGGATATTCATCGGGCTTATTTTGAAGCCGGTGCCGATATAGTCGAAACCAATACCTTTAATGGTACTTCGATTGCAATGGCAGACTACCAGATGGAAGATCTGGTTTATGAATTGAACAAAGTCTCGGCGCAACTGGCGCGAGAAGTCGCTGATGAATTTACTGCCAGCAATCCTGACAAACCGCGCTTTGTTACCGGCGTATTAGGTCCTACCAATCGTACCGCCAGTATCTCTCCTGATGTAAACAATCCTGGTTTCCGTAATGTAAGTTTCGACCAGTTAGTTGAGGCCTATCTGGAAGCCATTCGCGGTTTGGTCGACGGTGGTAGTGATTTACTGTTGGTAGAAACGGTATTTGATACCTTGAATGCCAAAGCCGCTGTATTTGCGATCGAGCAGTATTTTGAACAACACGATGTGCATTTGCCGGTGATGATTTCTGGCACCATTACTGATGCCAGTGGCCGCACACTTTCTGGCCAAACTGCAGAGGCTTTCTGGAATTCGCTGTCACATGTACAGCCGATCTCCATTGGTTTGAACTGTGCTTTAGGTGCCGATCAACTGCGTCAGTATGTTGAAGAGCTGTCAAATATTTCCACCAGTTATGTCAGTGCGCATCCCAATGCCGGACTGCCAAATGAGTTTGGCGAATATGATGAATCACCGGAAGTGATGGCGGTTCAGATCAAGGAATGGGCCGAATCCGGTTTTCTGAATATTATCGGTGGTTGCTGTGGCACCACGCCGGCACATATCAAAGCAATTGCTGAAGCCGTCGAAGGTGTCAAACCACGCCAGCGCGTTGAAAATAAACATTATTGCCGTTTAAGTGGTCTGGAACCGCTGACCATTACACCAGAAAGTCTGTTTGTGAATATTGGTGAACGTACTAATGTCACCGGTTCAATCCGCTTTGCCAAACTGATCAAGGAAGGCGATTACGATACAGCTTTAGAGGTTGCCAGACAGCAGGTCGAAAACGGCGCGCAAATCATCGATATTAATATGGATGAAGGCATGCTGGATTCGCAGGACGCAATGGTGACCTTCCTCAATCTGGTCGCTGCCGAACCCGATATCAGCCGCGTGCCGATCATGATTGACTCCTCCAAATGGGAAATCATCGAAGCTGGCCTCAAATGTATTCAGGGCAAAGGCATCGTCAACTCGATCAGTCTCAAGGAAGGTGAGGAAAAATTCATCGAACAGGCCAAACTGGTACGCCGTTATGGCGCGGCCGTTATCGTCATGGCGTTCGATGAAGATGGTCAGGCCGATACCCGTGAACGTAAACGCGAAATCTGTACCCGCAGTTATGAGATCCTCACCGAAAAAGTACATTTCCCGCCGGAAGATATTATTTTCGATCCGAATATTTTTGCCGTGGCGACCGGTATTGATGAGCATAACAATTATGCCGTCGACTTTATTGAGGCCACCCGCGATATCAAGCAAAGCCTGCCACATGCGATGATCAGCGGTGGCGTCTCCAACGTGTCGTTTTCGTTCCGTGGTAATAATCCGGTACGTGAAGCGATTCATGCAGTGTTTCTCTACCACACCATCAAAGCCGGTATGGATATGGGTATCGTTAATGCCGGACAGCTGGCGATTTATGATGATTTACCGGAAGAACTACGTGAGCGGGTCGAAGACGTTATCTTAAACCGCCGCAATGATGCCACTGATCGTTTGCTGGAAATCGCTGATAAATATAAAGGCGATGGCAGTGTCGAGAAAAAAGAAGATCTGGAATGGCGCAGTCTGCCGGTAGTTAAACGGCTGGAATATGCGTTAGTCAAAGGTATCGCAGATTTTGTTGAAGAAGATACTGAGCTGGCGCGTCAGGAATATGCCAAACCATTGGAGGTCATCGAAGGCCCGTTGATGGACGGCATGAATGTGGTCGGTGATTTATTTGGTGAAGGCAAAATGTTTTTGCCACAGGTGGTTAAGTCCGCTCGGGTAATGAAAAAAGCCGTTGCCTATCTGATGCCATTCATCGAACTGGAAAAAGACGACAGCACCGTCAGTAGTAGTAACGGTAAGATCTTGATGGCGACGGTAAAAGGCGATGTTCACGATATCGGCAAGAACATTGTCGGCGTGGTATTGCAATGTAATAACTTTGAAATCATTGATCTGGGCGTGATGGTACCGGCACAGAAGATTTTGGATGCCGCACGTGAGCACAATGTCGATATTATCGGCTTGTCTGGATTGATTACGCCTTCTCTGGAAGAAATGGCGCATATGGCCAAGGAAATGGAACGACTTGGCTTTGAAATTCCGTTGATGATTGGCGGTGCAACGACTTCACTTATCCATACCGCAGTCAAAATTGACCCGAATTATCATGGCCCGGTGATTTACGTTAAAGATGCGTCACGTGCGGTCGGCGTGGCACAGAATCTGGTCAGTAAAATCACTCGTGACGACTTTGTTGGCAAAATCAAAACCGATTATCAGACCAAACGTGAACAGCATAAAGGCCGTAAATCCACTCGACGTTTACTGACTTTGAAACAGGCACGTGCGAATAAAACCAAAATCGACTGGCCGACATACCAAGCGGTAAAACCTGCACAGACCGGTATTCAGGTGTTTGATGATTATCCATTGCAGGAATTAGTGGATCGCATCGACTGGACGCCATTTTTCCAGTCATGGGAATTAGCAGGCAGATATCCCCGTATCCTGACTGACGAAATTGTCGGTGAGCATGCTACGCATTTATTTGAAGATGCGAAAAAAATGCTCAAACAGATCGTTGATGAAAAATGGCTTAAAGCACGTGCAGTAATTGGTTTATTCCCGGCCAACAGTGTCGGTGATGATGATATCGAAATTTATACCGATGACAGCCGTCAGCAGGTATTGATGAAATTACATTCGCTGCGTCAGCAAGCCGAGAAACCACCTGGCCGGCCAAATGCAGCTTTGGCTGATTTTCTGGCACCGAAAGAAACTGGCGTCGAAGACTATATCGGTGCATTTGCGGTCACCGCAGGAATCGGCATTGATGAGCATATCGAACGTTTTGAAGCCGATCATGATGATTATCACAGCATTATGCTCAAAGCACTGGCTGATCGTTTGGCGGAAGCGTTTGCCGAACGTATGCATGAAAGGGTGCGTAAGGAATTCTGGGGTTACAAAAAAGACGAACAGCTGGATAACGAAGATCTGATTGATGAGAAATATCAGGGTATTCGTCCAGCGCCGGGTTATCCGGCTTGTCCGGATCATACCGAAAAAGGTCTGTTATGGGATTTGCTGGACGTTGAAAAACGTATCGGCATGACGTTGACAGAAAGCTTTGCCATGTTGCCGACTGCAGCAGTCAGCGGTTTCTATTTTGCTCATCCGGAATCACGTTATTTTGGCCTCGGCAAAATCAGTGAAGATCAGGTCAAGGATTATGCAAAACGGAAAAACTGGACGCTTGATTACGCCGAGCGTTGGTTGGCGCCAGCATTATCCTATGATGGCGATGATTGATGTCACGCAGACCGTCATGTTTGATGCAATTTGTAGTCAACTATCTATAACAAAAGGGGGAGTTTGCTATGCATGAAGATATCGTAGATTTACAAACCCGCATGGCATTTCAGGATGGCGTTATTGAACAACTGAATCAAGTGGTGACCGATCAGCAACAGCAGATTGACCGTCTGGAACGGCGTATGGAAAAACTGCTTGGCCAGGTTGAAGCGCTGCAAGCCGACCAATTAGTTCAGCAGGCGGACGAACCGCCACCACCGCATTATTAAACTTCAGAAGTTGATGACATTGAGCTTGCCATTACGCCGCTGCTTGTTGGTAAAAGGTGATTTGCAACTTTGTCATCAAACTGTTGAAGCCTTATTGGCCGTCTGGCAAACAACAGAGCATATCTGGCTGACTGATTCGTCTCAGGCTACTGCCGGTAAATATAGCCAAAAACAAGCCCGCCAATTTCTCGGCCGGGAATTTGATGTGGTTGTTTTTGATGCATTGCAGGAGTTCAACGCAGATAGCTTTGCAGCCATTATCGGCACCATTCGTGCTGGTGGCATTCTGGTCATTTTGCTGCCAGAAACCAATCCTGGATCTAACTGGTATCAACGATTTTCAATGATTATCGAACGCTATCTGATGGATTTCGCTGAATTCCACCATTGGCTGCCGGGTCAGATTTTACCCAGTGATTTTCGACCAGAAAAACACACGACAACCAGTGCGTTTAAGCTCACAGTTGATCAACAAAATGCCTTAAGCCTGTTACATAAAACGGCATTTGGTCACCGGCGTCGACCTTTAGTTATTACTTCTGACAGAGGTCGTGGCAAAACAGCTTTGTTGGGCGTGGCTGCTGCTGAATTGCTCAAACAGGGTAAACAGAAAATCGTGGTTACGGCGCCAAGTTATGCCAGCGTCGACACCTTGTTTACACACGCTGCCAAACAATTGGCTGACGCTCAATTAGGTCATGGACAGTTATTTTGGAATGATGGCGAGATTCAGTTTGTTGCACCAGATGCATTGCTGGAAAATGAACTGGAAGCGGATGTTTTACTGGTTGATGAAGCGGCAGCATTAACTTTGCCGATGTTGACACTAATGTTACAACGTTATTCGCGTATCATTTTTGCAACGACTCTGCATGGGTACGAGGGCAGTGGTCGTGGGTTTAAATTGCAGTTCCAGCAAATTCTTGAACAACAAGCACCGGGGTGGAGGCAGATTGAATTAATCGAGCCGGTACGCTGGAATCTCGGCGATGTTTTGGAGCAATTCAGCTTTGAACTATGTTTACTGGATGCTGAGCCGGTTGCTGAAGAATTGATCGTCGATCTTGGGATACAACGGCTGCAGGTTAAAAAACTGACTGCAACAGAATTATTACAGGATGAAGCCTTATTAAGGCAATGTTTTGGCTTGATGGTGACTGCACACTACCGGACTCGACCATCCGATTTGCAAATGCTGCTGGATCGTGAAGATATGTGGCTGTTGGGTGTGTTTAATCAGCAGCAACTGGTCGCCAGTGTCTGGCTGGTTAAAGAAGGTCCGATTAACCCACGATTAGCTGCAGCAGTGTTTGCCGGTGAACGCCGATTACATGGTCATCTGTTACCACAAACTCTGCTGGCTCATTCGGGGATCAGTATTGCCGGTGAATATCATTATCAAAGAATTGTAAGGATTGCTGTCCATCCGGCGTTGCAGAATCGCGGGATCGGCAAGTATTTATTAAGCGCCGTGACCAGTCATTTACCGGAAAACACCGACATATTAGGCTGCAGTTTTGCTGCCAGTGAAGCTTTGTTAAGGTTCTGGCAAAACAGCGATTATCGATTACTGCGAGTGGGGGCACACAGTGATCATGTCAGCGGGCGGCATGCGGTAATTCTGGCAAAGCCAATTAGTAAGGTTGGTGAAGGACTGGTGGAGCAAACCCAGCAACGACTCATTCAGCAGTGGCCGGAATTGTTACATAGCCAACTATGCCATCTGGAAAGCGGGCTGATCCCGTTGTTGACCCAAATGCTGCCGGAATCCGAATTGCCACTCAGTGCGATAGATGAAGAAGAGATTACCGCTTATGCTTTCCAGAAGCGCCATTACGATGCCTGCCAGGTTGCCATTCGGACATTTGTGTTGAATTGCGTGGCACAGCAGCGATTTTTATCACTACCAACCTTAATGCAATTGATTTGTTTACGGTTTGTATTGCAGCAGCAACCGATAGCGGCAGTCTGCCGGCAACTTAATTTAAAAGGTAAGCAGGATCTGCTTCAGCAGTTGCGTGAAGCGGTGCGGATCTTATTGTTGTGAGACCAGATACAGCTCACCATCATTAATTTCTGTTTGTAAGGCGGTCAGGCTTTGTCCACGGCAGGGACCGGAAATACAATAGCCTTCTTCCAAGGTAAATAATGCGCCATGAGTTGAACATTGAATATGGGTTTCTTCCAGCGATAAAAACTTGTCCGGCTGCCAGTTCAATGGAATGCCTAAATGCGGGCAATGATTTAGATAGGCGCGGATTTGCTTGCCTTGGCGAAGCACGACAATATCCAGTTCACCTTCTTCTAATGGGATTTGAAATCCATAGCTTTGATGGTCTTTCAGGTCTTTGATATGACATACAAATTTTTTCATAATGATTTAACAAGATTCTCAAAACCATATTGTTGGCATTTGCGGGCAGCCAACTGACTGGCAAATTGCAGACTGTCATTAAGCGACTTTTTTGCCAACAGACTATGGATCATGCCGGCATTAAAGGTGTCACCAGCTCCCAGACTGTCGACTGCCTTTGGAATTTTGGTCGCGGGGCAAAAAATCATCTGTGCATTGTGCCAGCCATACGCTCCCTCTGCACCCCAGGTGCAGGTTGCTGAATGTGCATGACAAACAGCATCAAACAAATCCTCAGAAAGACGAAAACCTTTTGCTTCTGCATATGCTCTGGAGAAAAACAGCCAGTCTGCCATGTCGAATAAACTTTCGATGCTGTCACGAGGTTTTTCAATTTCAAGGGATATCGGCACATTTGGTGAATTTTGCCGACAATGTTCGAGTATTTTTGCTAGCTCTGTAATGTTGCGGCCTTCAAAATGTAACCAGTCGAACTGAGTTAAATCGATTTGTCGGAATGCGTCAAAAGATAATTCCGGGCAATCACGGTGATGCACAATGGTTCGACTGCCATTCTGGCGGTTCAGTGTGATATAGGAAGTTGGCATTTTGCCCTCGTTGAGGCGAGGGCAAAATTGGGTATTGATCTGATAGTGATTTAGATCGGCTTCGATAAGCTGAACATCAGCCTCATCAATCAAGGTTGCCGCCAAAAAACTTTGATGGCCCAGCTGACTTAGTACACAAAGTGTGTTGCTGGCATTACCACCACGGCTGATGCGCTGTGTTATTGCACGAACTTCATCGTCTTCTGCCGGAAAACTGGCAACTTCATTGATAATATCCAGTGTGGCAATGCCGGTGGCCAGAATAGCTGCCATCAGTTAATCAAATCAGATGTCGTCGAAAATAGCACCGACTGCATCAGTAATCGCATCAATATCACCGGTACCTTTAATGGTGTGTAGTTTGTTTTGCTGCTGATAAAAACCCACCAGTGGCGCGGTTTGTTCTTCGTATACTTTCAAACGATTTTCGATGGTGGCTTCGTTATCATCCTGACGCTGGAATAACTCGCCGCCACAGTTATCACAGACACCTTCTTCAGCCGGTGGTGATAAATGCACGTTAAAGATAGCACCACAATCTTTACAGGTACGACGTCCGGTTAAACGTTGCATCAATTCATTGAATGGTACATCCAGCAACACAACACCTTGTAACGGTTGTCCCAGATCAACAAGCATCTGATCCAATGCTTCCGCTTGAGCAATATTACGTGGGAAGCCATCGAGGATATAACCATTCTTGGCATCATCATGGGTTAAACGTTCACGAATAAGGCCAATCACGATTTCATCAGATACCAGGGCGCCAGCATCCATCGCGGATTTAGCCTGTTTACCCAGATCAGAACCTGCGGTGACGGCGGCACGTAACAAATCGCCAGTGGAAATTTGCGGGATATCGAATTTTTTCGATAGAAAAACACCCTGAGTGCCTTTACCGGAACCCGGCGCGCCAAGTAATACTGTTCTCATGTTTGCCTCTTACTAGTTTGCTGTTCGTTTAAAGTTAGATTCTTATAATAAGTTTGCTGCCAAATGCTCTAATTGTATGGCAACTTTACGCAATAACGGTGGAATTATCTCTGGGGACAAGCCTAATCTTTCCCAAGCGACGGGATCTAATGGCGGTACATGCATATCCCCACTATGGCCGAAAGGAACTGCGCTTACCATCACATCGGCCACGTGCACGATGCAGACTTCTACTGCGTAACCTGAAGCCACAGGCTGATGATGATGTCTGGCAACAAATCCTAACGATTCGGGTAAACGCCATGCCTGAATTAAGGCTTCACCGACTTCGGTATGATCAAAACCGATCACCCTTTTTTCAGCTAAATGTAAAACCTCATGGCCGAAACGGGCACTTTTAATCGATTCAGCGGCAAGCTCAGGCATTGACTGATACAGCACCAGACTGCCGATATTGTGCAACAGCCCGCCAATCAGATATTGCTCACTTTGTTTATGACCGGCGGCTTCAGCCAACAATTTGGCGCAGATAGCGCAAGCCAGACTGTGTCGCCAGAAGGTGTTCATCTCGATCAGTGTTTTTGGAATGCCAGTGAATGCATTGACTACAGAGGTTGCCAATACCAAATGGGTCAGTTCACGGATCCCGATAACGGTAATAGCTCTGGAAATAGTGTTGATTTGAGAAGGAAAACCGTAAAACGGACTATTAACGATCTTCAATAAGCGTGTTGTCAGCGCGGGATCGGTATTAATGATTTTACTGATATCGTCAATTGCACTATCTGGATCATTAATCAATTCATCCAGCCGCGCATAGGTACTGGGCGGTGAGACCAATTCGAGTGATTTATTAACCAGTGATTGCGCTGTTAAAGCCATGCTGCATCCGGTTCATCGGGTGTTAATTTTTCCAGCGATGCTTCATTAAATAACAAGGCAATCAATGGGTGGTTCAAATCAGCATAGCGGAACAATTCCTGACGTTCAGCCAGCGCCTTTGCTGCAAGTTCATCATGATGCCCGGTTGTCATTAGCGCAGATTCCAATATTGACTGCTGATTAATGTTTCGCTGATTTTGACGCCGAGACTGCCGGCAAATCGATCCAGATAGCTTGGGCGAGGCGTGTAATCGACAATGTCTTCTGCACCAACAATGTCTCTGGCAACTGTGCTGCTATTCGCAAGTCCATCAACCAAGCCGAGCTCAAGTGCCTGTTCACCTGACCAGAACAGGCCAGAGAAAATCTCATCATTATTTTTCAAGCGATCACCACGACCTGTTTTGACCACATCAATGAATTGCTGATGAATGTTATCAAGCATTTTGTGTGCATGCTCCACATCATCCTGTTGTAACGGCATAAAGGGATCCAGAAAAGCTTTATTTTCGCCAGCAGTCAATGAACGTCGTTCTACTCCTAGTTTATCCATTGCTTCAGTGAAGCCAAAACTATCCATACGTACGCCAATCGAACCGACAATACTGGCTTTATCTGCATAAATTTCATCAGCAGCTACTGCGATGTAATAGCCACCGGATGCACATACATCCTGAATAACGGCATAGACCCGGAAGTCAGGACGAGTGGCACGCAGGCGTGTTATTTCATCATTGATAACACCTGATTGAACCGGGCTGCCACCTGGGGTGTTCATTCGAATGATCAAGCCTTGGGCCTGTGGATTTTCAAATGCATCGCGAATACCGGTCACAATACGATCTGCACTAGCTTCAGTGTTTGGCGCGATCACGCCGCTTACTTCAACTAAAGCGGTATGGGGTCCTGATGGTAATGAGGAACCGCCGAATGGTCTGGTAACTAAAAATACGGCAACCAGATAAAGCAGGATTAAAAATTTAAATAGATAACCCCAACGGCGTGATGCACGTTGTTCTTTAATGGCAGCAAATGCGAGATCTTGTAAAAGTTTGCGTTCCCATTTGTCATTTTGCGCTGCATCATTTTGCGGTGGTTGCGTATGTTCCGGTGGGAAGTCGCCAAAAGTTGCCATTGTGTTTCATCCTGAACAATAAAGTGAGTGGGTCACATCATAATCAAAAGCGCACGTTGTTACCATGCAACCAATCATCCAATGCAAACAAGTCATTAACGATATGCAGCGGATCGCATGCTTCAAGCCTGTCCAATGCATGTGCACCGTGAGTGATAGCAACACTTTTCGCCTTTGCATTGTGAGCCATCAGCAAATCAAATTCGGTGTCACCAATCATAATCGTATCTTCAGCTTTTACACCGCAGAATTCGATTAATTGTTCCAGCATTTGCGGATGTGGTTTGGAATGACATTCATCCGCACAACGTGTTGCTGTAAATAAATCAGCCAAACCGGTTTCCGCTAGCACTTTATCCAGACCTCGCCGGCCCTTACCGGTTGCCACGCCGAGGAAAATATTCTGATTTGCCAGTTTATGCAATAACTCAACGGCATTATCAAACATCGGTGATTCATGTGGATGATCCAGCCAGATATCGCGATAAGCCATTGCCAGCCTTTGAATATCTGCATCGGTACTATGAGGATAAAGTGTACGAACAGCTTCAGAGAGTCCTAAACCAATAATCTGTCTGATCGCCGTATCGGTTAAGGGCGATAATTGCAGTTTGTGGATTGCTTCACGCATGCAAAACACAATATGACTGGTGGAATCCATCAGTGTGCCATCCCAATCAAAGACGATCAGCTGATAGTGACTCATGACTGTGCTTCCAATTTTTTTAAAACATCATTTAATGAATCAGGTAATTCAGCATGAAAGGTCACTGGCTCATGAGTGATTGGATGTTTGATGGAAAGCTGCCAGGCATGCAAAAACATACGTTTTAAGCCAAATTGTTTCAGACGTTTATTAAATTCGCGATCACCGTATTTTTCGTCACCGGCAACGGGATGTGACTGGCTGGCACTGTGTACCCGAATCTGGTGCGTTCTACCGGTATAAAGTTTGGCGGCAACCAGCTGACAATCAACAAAATTCTGTTTTACCTCAAACAAGGTTTTGGATTTTTTACCGTTAATATCCGGTGCAACCATGCGCTCACCTGAGCTCAAGGTATTCTTCTGCAATGCCAGATCAACAATATTTTCATTAGCCGGCCAGTGGCCCTTGGTTAACGTTAGATAACGTTTATCAGTTTCAGAATTTTTCATCTGTTCTTGTAGATTGAGCAGTGCTTCGCGACTTTTTGCTATCACCAGACATCCTGACGTATCCCGATCCAGACGATGTACCAATTCTACAAAGCGATTATCCGGGCGGATAATGCGCATGGCTTCAATAACGCCTAGCTGGATTTGGCTGCCTGCATGGACTGCAAGGCCGGAAGGCTTGTTAATCACCAGCAGAGCATCATCTTCCATTAGAATAGACTGCTCAAGCGCCTCGGTAAGCGAATCTGATAAATCTGTGATGATGACTTTTTCACTGACGCGAAGCGGGGGAATTCGCACTTGGTCACCGGCCTGCAGTCTGTAGGTCTGTTTGATGCGACCTTTATTGACCCGAACCTCACCTTTGCGCAGAGCACGATAAATCCGGCTTTTGGGAACACCTTTTTCCAATGTAATCAAAAAATTATCGATCCGCTGCCCAGCCTGATCGGCCCGAATATCGATAAATTGAACTGCTGGAGTTGCTTGTGAGGAATTCGCCATAAATTATTGTTAGGTTATTTCTTGCTGATGTGGTTGCAGACTGATATATTTCGCCGTTGGTCTGTACGTAAAATGAGGTCAGTATACCGACTTTCTATTAATCAGACTTAAGCAAACGTCGCGCCCCCTAGGAATGGGGTTGATGCGGCTAAGGACACGAAACGAATTTGAATACGCTGAACAGGGGTTCAGTGATGCAGGGCTCCCTAAAACGGAGCTTGTTTTTGAGAATAAATGGTTCCCACGTCTGGCTACAGCAAAACAAATAGCAAAAAATGTACAAGACAGGGCGACGAAGTAAATAATCAAACGTACTGTGACTAAAGAGAGTCGCAAACGTTATGTAGCGTTGCAGAACCCTATTGCAGCCACAATGTGATGACATTGTATTAATGACCAGTAATCTGAGAATTCGATGCTGGCAGTGCCCGATTAGTTGATTATATTGCTGTTAAAACGCCGTTCTGGATGCTCTGGGCAGGCTGATGCCGCCCGGCTTACTGACTGTACCGACGCGTGAACCTCTAACTGAGGTTTATGAATGAAACGAATTTTAATTAACGCAACGCACGAGGAAGAGTTGCGTGTTGCGATGGTCGATGGCCAACGCTTGTTCGATTTAGATATCGACACCCCTTCCAGAGAACAAAAGAAAGGCAATATTTACAAAGGTAAAATCACTCGCGTAGAACCCAGTCTTGAGGCTGTTTTTGTTGAATACGGTTCTGAGCGCCAAGCTTTCTGCCACTAAAAGAAATCAGCAAAACCTATTTCAGACAACACAAAGATGATGGCGAAGGTAATGGCCGCATCAATGTGCAGGACGTGCTTTCTGTCGGTCAGGAATTAGTCGTTCAGATTGAGAAAGAAGAGCGTGGAAATAAAGGCGCAGCACTGACTACCTTTATCAGCCTGGCGGGTCGTTATCTGGTATTAATGCCAAACAGTCCACGTGCCGGTGGTATTTCACGCCGCATTGAAGGTGATGATCGCGCTGAATTGCAAGAAGCCTTACGCGAGCTGGAAATCCCTGAAGGCATGGGCATGATCGTCCGCACCGCTGGTGTTGGCAAGCAAACCGAAGAGCTGCAATGGGATCTGGAATATCTGGTCCAGTTGTGGACAGCGATTGATTTAGCTACCAAAGACCGCAGCGCGCCATTTCTGGTTTATCAGGAAAGCAACATCATCATCCGTGCTTTACGTGATTATTTACGTAAGGATATTGGTGAAATACTGGTCGATTCCCCAGAAGTCTATCAAACCGGTTATGACTTCATGCGCATGGTTATGCCGCATGAATTGAATAAATTCAAGTTATACCAAGACAAAGTACCGTTATTTACCCGTTACCAACTGGAAAGCCAGATTGAGAGTGCCTTCCGTCATGAAGTGCGCCTGCCTTCCGGTGGTGCTTTGGTCATTGACCCCACTGAAGCGTTGATTTCAATTGACGTTAACTCGGCCCGTGCTAATAAAGGCGGTGATATCGAAGAAACGGCACTGAACACCAATCTCGAAGCGGCTGAAGAAATTGCCCGTCAATTACGCCTGCGTGATTTGGGTGGTCTGGTGGTTATCGACTTTATTGATATGGGCCCAACGCGCAATCAACGTGAAGTTGAAAACCGTCTGCGTGACCATTTGAAATCGGATCGGGCACGGGTGCAAATTGGCCGTATTTCCCGCTTTGGTTTGTTAGAAATGTCACGTCAACGTTTGCGTCCGGCACTAGGTGATGCACATCAGGAAGTTTGTCCACGTTGTGCTGGTTTAGGCCATGTACGTGGGGTTGAATCCTTAGGTTTAGCGGTGTTACGACTGGTTGAAGAAGAAGCCACTAAAGATAATGTCAGCCAATTGGTCGTGCAGTTGCCAGTCTCAGTTGCGACTTTCATGCTAAATGAAAAGCGTGCACAGATTGATGCGATTGAGAAACGTCATGGTGTGCGTTTGTTGCTGATTCCTAATCCACACTTGGAAACACCGCATTACGATATCGAACGCATCAAAGATGGCAATGAAAAACAAACCAGCAGCCATCAATTAATAAGCACGCCTGAAATCGAAGCGGCAGTAGTATTGAAAGAAAAACCCGTGATGGAGCAGCCTGCAGTTACCGGAATAGCTCCTATTGCTCCAGCACCAATTATCAAGCCGACCGCAGCCGTACAACCGGAACGTAAACCAAGTCTGTTAAAACGTTTGTTAGGAGTTTTAACTGGTTCGCCTGTGGAAGAGCCTGTGGAAGCATCCAAGCCGCGCACTGCAGAAAAAGAGAGCGATGCCGAGAGGGAAGCTCGTAATCAGAACCGTCGTAGTCGTGGACGCAACAATAGTAATCGACGCAATAACAACCGGCCACGTCGGCCGGAAGGTGTTGCAGGTGAAGAGCTGACTACTGCTAAAGCGGCTGCACCTAGTGCTGCTGCTAACGTTGTTGAAGCTGAAAATAAACCTGCAGTCGATGCTAACGGCGAAGAAAAATCACGTAATCCGAATGCTAAACGCTCGCGTCGTGGTGGTCGCCGTCGTCGTGGACGCGGTGAAGGTGACGTAGCAACTGCGACGGATACCACGGTTAACACCGCTAATGAAACAGTTGAAAAAGTGGAACGTGTCGAAAGAGGTAATGCTATTCCGACACCGCCGCCAGAAGTGAATGGTAATGCCATTCCTGCGCCGGAACCTGAAATAAACGGTAATGCGATTCCAGTTTCGACAGAGCCGGAGATTGATGGAAATAAAATACCGGAAAAATCTGCGCCACGTCGTTCGCGTACCAGCACCAGTGCCAGTACTAATAATCGTCGCCGTCGCGGTGCACCACCGAAAGATAAAGAAAACCGTGAAGCAAATGAGGTAGAAAAAAATTCTGCTTCGGCTGATAATGAGACTCAGAAGGTTGAAAAACCTAAGCCAGTTGAAAAACCAAAACCAACTGAAGAGAGTCCTAAAGCAGATGCCAAGGAATCATAAATTTAGCTGTGACGACTTGCTGAACCTTATTGGGCAGCAAGTCGTATATCACCATCAACGCTGTGAGATCATTGAGTTGCTGGACGGTTGTGAGTTGGTGTTACAAGAGCTCAATCAAGGTAGCAATATTCAGCCGACACAATATGGAGAAGGGCATCGCCCGGTGCCGGTCACCCATGTGTTACCGGTCTTTGATGGTGAAGGTGAATTACACACCGAACTTGTCGCTGCTGGCCTCGATCAATTATTGAGAGAGCAAGGCCTCTACGGCCAGTAAATCCTGTTCGGTATCTACACCATGACCAGGATCAACCTGGGCTTCAGTTAAATGTATCCGGTTTCCATGGTAAAGCGCCCGTAGCTGTTCCAATGATTCAAATTGTTCCGGTGGCGCAGGTGGTAATTCGTGATAACGATGTAAAAAATCCGCTCGATAAGCGTACATGCCAACATGTTTTAAATGCGGCATTGTGAATTTATCAATAGCCTGTTTGTTATTAAACTGTTCGCGTAGCCAGGGGATAGGGGCGCGACTAAAATACATCGCATAACCTTTAGCATCCACCACCACTTTAACGATATTAGGATCAAACACCTGCTTAGCATCTTCTAACGGGCTGTATAACGTTGTGATTGCTGCCTCACGATGATGGGCCAGATCTGCTGCAACTTGATTAATCAATACAGCGGGTAAACACGGCTCATCTCCCTGCACATTGACCACTAAATCATCACCATGGAATGCTCTTATTTGCGCCACCTCGGCCAAACGATCGGTGCCGGAAATATGATCATCACGGGTCATGCAGACATCCGCACCAAAACGCTTTGCGGCTTCGGCAATACGCTGATCATCGGTGGCAATAATCACTTCACTGGCTTCACTGGCTAAAGCGCGTTCATAAACATGTTGAATCATCGGCTTGCCAGCGATTTCTCGTAAAGGTTTGCCAGGCAGTCGGGTGGAAGCAAAGCGAGCTGGGATAATGATTTTAAATTGCATCAGTCGATTTCTTCTGCAGAAAGTTCTCGCGCCTCATCAATCAGCATTACTGGGATTTCATCACGAATCGGATAAGCAACTCGACAGGCTTTACAAACCAGTTCCTGTGATTGTTTGTCATAGATAAGACTGCTTTTGCAAACAGGGCAGGCGAGTATTTCCAATAACGTTTTATCCATTTAGAGTTCTCTTAGTTTTTGGTCGATTTCAGGGCCAAGCGAAGCACTCAGTTTGGCCTCAGCTGGTACATACCACATATTTTCGCTAGCAAATTGCTGACATTTTACCGCATCTTTTTCTGTCATCAGTATTGGGTATGGCTCGGGGAACTGGAAATCAGCGGCAGTGTAATGTTGATGATCGGCAAATGCATGGGGTATCACGGTTAATCCCAACTGCTGTAATTGATCAAAAAAACGTTGGGGATGACCGATACCTGCCACAGCATGAACGGGTGTGCTAACGAACTCGCTTAACGCTTTTTGAGTTGTTTCATTCTGTAATTGAACGGCCTGCTGGATCTGCAGCTGCATGTTAAGTGCAGCGTTATCTTGCACACCGTGTTGAATAATAAAGTCGACTGTCTGTAGGCGAGAGATCGGTTCGCGTAAAGGACCAGCGGGTAAACACGCCTTATTTCCAATACCGCGTTTAGTGTCAATAATGACAATTTCCAGGTCACGTTGTAGTCGGTAATGTTGTAAACCATCATCAGTAATAATGATGTTGCAGTTATTTTCTGCTAATAGTTGTTGACCGGCTGCAATCCGATCAGCAGCCACTACCACCGGACATTGAGTCCGTCTATGAATCAACAGCGGTTCATCCCCAACCTGTGCTGCCAGACTGTCATGATGAACACTACAAGGATAATAATCAGCTTTACCGCCATAACCACGACTGATAATACCCGGTCGCCAACCCTGTTTTTGTAAAAACAGGGCCAGCCAGATAACAAAAGGCGTTTTGCCACTGCCGCCGACACTGATATTGCCAACCACAATCACTGGGACTGGCAAGGCTAATTGTTTAAAAATGCCAGTTCGATATGCCTGGCGACGTAGCATGATAATTAATCGATAGAGCCAGCTTAAAGGCAATAACAGCCACGTTAACAGAGAGGGGCGATACCAGCTATTGGTCAGCCAATCCAATTTCATTAGTGCTGCTGAAACTGCAATCGATGTAATTCAGCATAATGGTGGCCTTTATCCAGCAATTGCTGATGTGTTCCGGTCTCAACAATATGGCCATCATGCATCACAACAATAAGATCGGCTTTTTCGATGGTTGAAAGCCGATGAGCAATCACTAATGTTGTCCGGCTTTGCATCAGATTTTCCAGAGCTTTCTGAATATGACGTTCAGCTTCAGAATCGAGAGAGGCGGTAGCCTCATCCAGAATCAGAATCGGTGTATCACGTAGTAACGCTCGGGCTATCGCCAGTCGTTGGCGTTGTCCGCCTGATAGTAAGACACCGTTCTGTCCCACCTGCGTTTGTAATCCTTCTGGAAGCCGTTGAATAAACTCCCAGGCATGGGCCTGTTTAGCCGCTTCGATAATACGTTCTTCCGCAACGGCTTGTTTCTGACCATAGGTAATATTATTGGCGATAGTATCGTTAAATAAAATAACCTGTTGATTGACAAGCGAAATCTGATTTCGCAGGTCAAGTAGTTTGAGGCTGCAAATATCTATTTCATCAATGAAAATCTGACCGCTGGTTGGCATATAAAAACGTGGTAACAGGCTGACTAAGGTCGTTTTACCACTACCAGAATGGCCAACAAAAGCAATGGTCTGACCAGCCTTGATTTCAAAACTGATATTGTCCAACACTTTTCGTGCAGTATTGTCGTATTGAAAGCTCACCTGCTGATAGCGAATATCGCCTTTAGCCTGTTTAAGTTCGCGCTCACCGGTATCTGCTTCAGGTTGCTGATCCAGCATAGTAAACACACTGTCTGCAGCAGCAATACCAGCCTGCAGTTTTGAGTTGAGTTTGGTAAGCCGTTTAAGCGGAGTCAAAATCATGAACATGGCGGTGATAAATGAGATGAAGGTACCGACAGTAATTTGATTCAAAACCTGCGGCAGGGTCGCCAGATAAATCACTACAGCTAAACCTAGCACTGCAATCAGTTCGATAATGGGCTGACTGGTTGCTTCGGTCGCAATTTTTTTCATTCGTTGGCGGCGATTGAGTTGGTTAACCTTATCAAACCGTTTGGCTTCGTATTGATGGCTGCCAAAGGTTTTAACTTCCCGATGACCTTCAATGACTTCACTTGATGTATGGCTCACATCTCCCATGGAATTCTGAATGGTTTTACTGATACGACGGAAACGGGTACTGATTTTATAAACCAGTAATCCTATAAACGGTACGGTCAGCAAGATAATTAATGACAACATGCCATTGAGATAAATCATCCAGGCCAGAAGACCGACGATAGTCAATGTATCCCTGACCAAAACCAGTATGGCGTCAGTAGCTGCGTCTGCCACTTGCTCAACGTCGTAGAGTAATTTCGACATTAACTGACCGGAGGTACTCTTGTCGTAAAAACTGGCTGGTAAGGTCAGCAAACGATCAAACATCTCAGTACGCAAGGTCATAATGACATTACGGGCGATCCAGCCTAATCCATAGGTTGTCAGGAAATTCGCGACACCTCGAACCAGAAAAATGCCAATCAGCACGATGGGGATCCATTTGATAATAAAAGGATCTTTCTCAACAAAGCTGCCATCCATTAATGGTTTCATCAGGGCAGCCATTGCGGTTTCGCTACCGGCATATACCAGCATGGCCAGAATCACAGCAGCAAATACCAGCCAATAGGGTTTGACATAGGTAAGCAGGCGCTTATAGAGCTGAAAAGCGCTCATCTCAGTCGCTATTTGTTTCATGGAGTCTCAGTTGTTTTTTGTCGTGTCGCTAGCGTCAAACGGGTAAAGCCGAGTAATTGGGCTGCATCCATGGCAGTAACGATATGTTGGTATTCAGCATTGGCATCTGCACTGATAATAATATGTGGATCGTCATTGTCACCGGCCGTGGCTTTGAGTAAATCACGCAAAGCATCACGGGTCAGTTCGGCCATTGGGGTGTCGTTGACCAGCACTTCACCATTGGCCCGAATAATAATATCAATCGGCGCTTCCTGTTCTACTAATGCCTGGCCACTGGCTTCGGGCAAATCGACTTTTAAAGAGCTTTCGCGGATAAAACTGGTCGACACCATAAAAAACAGTAATAACAAAAACACCACATCAATCATCGGGGTGAGATTGACATCAGGTTCCTCAGAGTTACGAGGCAGCAATTTCATTGCGCACGAGCCTCATCGGGGTCAAATTCACGTTCGCCATGTAACATTTCAATTAATTGCATGGCTTGTTCTTCCATACTGACGACCAGCTGATTAATTTTTCCGCGGAAGTAGCGATAAAAAATGACGCTGGGAATAGCCACAACCAAACCCGCTGCCGTGGTAAGTAATGCTTCTGAAATGCCGCCAGCCAGTGTTTCAGGATTACCGACACCTTCCAGCGTAATCACCGCAAACACTTTGATCATGCCGATAACCGTTCCCAATAAACCAATCAAAGGTGATATGGCGGCAATGGTTCCCAAGGTATTAAGATTGCGTTCAAGTTGTTGGGTCACATGTCGACCGGTGTCTTCAATACTCTCTTTGGTGATATCGCGGGAGCTATTGCGATTAATTAGTCCGGCGGCGAGAATTTGGCCAAGAGGAGAATTTTTTTGTAACGAGTTGATTCGATATTGGTCGATTTGTTTGAACTGTAACCATTGCCAGATTTGGGTAATTAACTCAGGTGGTGCGATTCGACGTTGTTGTAGGCTCCAAAATCGCTCTGCAATAATCGCAATCGCAATTATTGAACAGCCAAGTAGCGGTAACATCAGCCAGCCACCTGCTTTAAATAGTTCCAGCATGCTCCATCCGTCCCAGTTATTGAAATGTTGTCATGATACGTGAAAACGCGATTATTCAGTAGCGTTGCGCATCCAAATTCTGCGCTGTTGTTCGCGCCAGCTTGCAGGCATTAAATTCATCTGTGGATCGAGTTTTATCTGTAATGCGCCTTGGGTACCGGTTTGATGGGCTTGGCTACCTATTTTATGGTAACGGGCAACTACTTCGGCAGCCGGAAAGTTATAACGGTTTTGAAAGCCACTGGCGAATAAAACAAAGCTAGGTGATACCTGTTCAATAAAAGCAGCAGACGATGAGCTGCGACTGCATGATGAGGTGCAACGATAATATCTGCACTGAGTTGCTGAGCATATTTTCGCACCAACTCGATTTCGGCCCGACGTTCAATGTCACCCGTTAATAAGATACTGCCGTATGGACTAGTGATTTTAAGTACGCAGGATAAATCATTACGCGTGCCTGATTGGTTAACAGCGGGATGAAAAATTTCAAACTGCACGTAATCCCATTGCCACGATTGACCCTGCAGGCAGGGCTTACTGCCAGTGAGTTTATCCGGATCACTGCTTAATATCTGCTTGGTCGGATAAGCTGCTAAAACCGCATCGGCACCACCGATATGGTCATTGTCAGCATGACTTATCATCAACATATCCAATTGTTGAACCCCGTGATAACGGAGAAAAGGAACAACAACTGCTGAGCCGGTATCAAACTCGCCAAAAGCAGGACCGGTATCAAATACCAAAGTGTGATGTTGGGTTTGTATGACAGCAGACAGGCCCTGTCCCACATCAAGTAAGGTAAACCAGACTTCTGCAGGACCAGGTCGATTGGGACTGTAAAAGAAAATTGGCAGTAGTAATACAGCACCTAACCAGCGCAGTGGCCATCCACGCGGGGCAAGTAGTATCAATATACCAATTACTGACAAGCACAGCAGTCCAACAGAAAACACTGGAGTTTGCCAAACTGACAAGGGCGACCTGGCCAGAAAATCCAGATACCACCATAAAATAGATAATAACCTTTCAGTAAAATCCAGCAACCAGACGGCTAGCGGTATATCAATGCTTAATAGCGCCATCGTCACTAATAACAATGGCACAATCAAAAAACTCACCACAGGTACAGCTACTAAATTGGCCAGTGGGGCAATTAAAGACGTTTCCCGAAAGAACAACAATAACAACGGCGTTAACGCGACAGCTATCCACAAATGAATATGTAACCAAAGCCACTTTCGTGCGGGTTGACGATATTGTGCTACATACAGAATGCTTAACACGGCGGCAAAGGATAGCCAGAAACCGACGGCCAACACGGCAAATGGGTCGATGAACAGGACCAATATCAAACTCAGACTTAAAACCTGCAAGGGCTCTATGCGGCGTTTAATAAAGATACTGAGCATGACTACCGTGACCATTACCAAAGCACGTTGCGTTGGGATGGATAAACCCGCTAACAAGGCATAGAAAATGGCAAGTAACAGGCCGCCAATTGCACCAGCTTGCCGATCACTTAATTTTAGTAACTGTTGGCTACGCATCCGCCAGATGGTTTTGATGGCAAAAAAGCCTAATGCCGCGGCCAATCCGATATGTAACCCAGAGATCGCTAAAAGATGGCTGGTTCCGGTTTGTCTTAACGTTTCCCATTGTGCTGAAATCATTCGATCCCGGTTACCGACAGCCAAACCCTCAATCAAAGCCAAATGGGGACTGTGTTCCAAAGTAGCAGACATTTTGGCAATTAACGCTGACCGCCAATGGTTGATCGAGAATATCGAAGCCGATTGGAGTTTCTGATTTAAATCCGATTGCCGTATATAACCTGTCGCCCCAATCTTTTGCTGAAATAACCAGGATTCATAATCAAAACCGCCAGGGTTCGCCATTCCTTGAGGCACTTTCAAGCGCACCAGAAGTTGCCATTTTTCATTGGCTTGAGGGACGAGCTCAGGCGGGTAATACCAACTCAGACGAATTTTTTCAGGTAATTTTATGTTGTGATTTTCAGGTTTAAATTCAAATCGAACCCGTTGATCGTTATGATGGGGCAAAGAGTCAATGAAACCAGTAACCAGGATATCTTGTCCCTGAATAGAAGGATCAAGTTGGTTATCCAATCTTAAGTGGGCTTGTGTGCTGGTCCAAACTAACGCCACAACAAATGTCAGAACGGTCCAATTTGACCTGTGCCAAGCAATTATAATCAAGGGGAAAAGTGTGAGCAGCCAATACCATGCCGGTAGCTGTGGCAACCATGCTACCAGCAAACAGCCCGACAAAAATGCAATAGCAGGTTTGACCATATATCCCTATAATGACCGCCGTTTGTCCGTAATACTGAGACGCAATGCCTCGTAAGTTCCTGAAACGAATAATGCCAGATCACGTCACCATGCGCGAGCATAAGCACTTGCGTCGTTTTGGTGAAAAGATCATGGCGCCTGAGTTATGGCATTTGAACAGGAAGTCAGTATCAGCAGCAGTAGCGATTGGCTTATTTCTGGCGTTTATTCCGATGCCGGCACAAATGCTTGTCGCAGCCATTTTTGCTATTTGGCTGCGCGTCAATCTGCCTATCGCGGTGATGAGTGTCTGGATCACTAATCCGCTGACAATGGCACCCATTTTCTTTTTCAGTTACAAAATTGGCGCAATGATATTGGATGTGCCGCTTCGAACCCACGAATTCGCTTTTAGTCTTGAGTGGCTCTGGGAAGAATTAGGTTTTATCTGGCAACCGTTTTTACTCGGTTCAGTAATATGTGGTGTATTGGCTGCTGTACTGGGAGTTATAGTCGTTCGACTAATCTGGCGCTTGGTGGTTATTCACAGCTGGTTAAAGCGTTATCGCCGTCAAAAAGCGCGACGTGATAATGACAGTAACCAACCATAAATTAGTTTTGTAACTTACCGTCAATTAATACCAATTGTTGATCCATCTTGGCGGCTAATTGCCGATCATGAGTCACGATCACCAGAGCGGTACCTAGCTCAGCATTCAGCTGCATAATCAAATCAAAAATGCCTTCAGCCGTATGATGATCCAGATTTCCTGTTGGTTCATCGGCTAATAAGCAGGCTGGTTTGGTAATCAAGGCACGGGCTAAAGCTGCACGTTGACGTTCACCACCGGATAATTCACTGGGTTTGTGATGTACGCGATGGCCGAGACCAACCTGTTCCAATAACTGAGTTGCCTGCTGTTTAGCTGATTTTGGATGCATACCGCCAATTACCAATGGCATGGCGACATTTTCTTCCGCGGTAAACTCTGGCAGCAAATGATGAAACTGGTAAACAAAGCCCAACGATTGATTACGTAATTTGCTCAGTGCACTAACAGAAAGCGTACTGATATCCTGATCTAATACTTCAATTAGTCCACTGGTTGGACTATCCAGTCCTCCCAACAGATGTAGCAGGGTACTTTTACCAGAACCGGAGCTGCCAACAATCGCAATGCGATCACCTGCAACAACGTTCAGATTGATATCCTGCAGAACAGGGGTTTCCAGATTGCCATCTTTGTATCGCTTCGCCAGATTCTGGCAACGGATTACATTGGTATTAGTCATAGCGTAATGCCTCAGCCGGTTTCACCTGTGCTGCACGCCAGGAAGGGTAAATGGTCGACAGAATCGATAATACAAAGGCGGTAATACCAATAACGGTCACATCATTCCAATTCAGCTCTGATGGCAGATCACTAATGTAATAGACCTCTGCGGGCAAGAATTGGTAACCCAGTAGAGTTTCAATCCAGGCGATAATATTCGATACATTCAGCGCCAGAATTACTCCACCTATCACGCCTAGCAGTGTACCAATCAAGCCAATAACAATACCTTGCACCATGAAAATACCCATGATGCCGCGAGGGGACATACCTAATGTTCGGAGAATGGCGATGTCTGAGTATTTATCGGTCACCATCATTACCAATGTTGAAACGATGTTGAAAGCAGCAACGGCGACAATCAGCATCAGGATGACAAACATCACGGTTTTTTCAGTTTTTAATGCGCGGAAAAAGTTGGCGTGTTGGTAGGTCCAGTCAGCCGCACGATATTCTGCCGGTAAGCTATGCAATAAATCACGGGTAATGCGCGGCGCTTGGTAAACGTCATCTAATTGCAATCGTAGGCCCGTCACTTTGCCGGGAATACGAAATAAATTAGCGGCATCCTCAATATTCATGATGGCTAAGGCACTGTCATATTCATACATGCCAATTTCAAAAACACCAGAGACAGTCAAACGTTTCAGTCGTGGAATAACGCCGGCAGGTGTTGGTGTAACGTGCGGTGTTATCACAGTAATCTTGTCGCCGGTGCCCACGCCCATGGCGATAGCCAAATCCTTACCCAGAATGATGCCGTAACTACCCGGTTGCAGCGAGTCAAAACGACCCTGAATGATTTTGTCGCCAATGCTGGAAACCTTGGGTTCTAGAGCCGGATCCACACCACGGACTTGCGTGCCTCGAACCCGGCTGCCTTGATTGAGCATCGCCTGACCTTCAACAAAAGGTGCTGTACTAACCACACGCGGAAAGCCTTCAACCAGTGCTTCGGCTTTTTTCCAGTCAGCCAGTGTGCCGTCCGAGCCAGTAACAAACGCATGTGAGGTCATGCCCAGGATGCGTTCTCGTAATTCCTTTTCAAAACCATTCATCACCGATAACACGGTAATCAATGCCGCCACGCCGAGTGCAACACCCAGCATGGAGGTCATGGAAATGAACGAAATAAAATGATTACGCCGTTTGGCCCGGGTATAGCGGGCGCCAATATAGACACTTAGTGGTCTGAACATATTTTCGCTCTGGCAAGAAGCCCGCCTTTACAGCGGGCAAGTGCAAATTATTTAGGGTTGACGATTTGGGTGCCGGTTTCAGTGCCCAGCAATAATACATCTGCAGGACGCATGGCAAACAAGCCGTTAGTCACTACGCCTACGATATCGTTCAGGGTTTTTTCCAACTTGATTGGTTCCATGATGTCCAGACCGTGCACATCCAGAATGACATTATGGTTATCAGTGATAACACCTTCACGATAAACCGGCTGACCGCCCAGTTTTACGATTTCACGGGCGACATAACTACGTGCCATCGGAATAACTTCAACCGGTAAGGGGAATTTACCCAGTACATCCACTAATTTGGTTGCATCAGCAATACAGACAAATTTGTCTGCTACCGCAGCGATAATTTTTTCGCGGGTTAATGCACCGCCGCCACCTTTAATCAGTTGCAGATTATGGTTGGACTCATCCGCACCATCGACATACACCGCAACTTCTTTAACATCATTTAAATCGAAGACTTCAATGCCATAATCTTTTAAACGCTGTGTTGAAGCATTTGAGCTGGATACGGCACCTTCAATACGATGTTTGATAGTAGCTAGCGCATCGATAAAGTGATTTACAGTTGAACCCGTGCCCACACCTACTACACCGTCAGTGGTAATGTATTCCAAAGCTGACCATGCAGCTTGTTTCTTCATTTCATCAGCAGTCATTGCGATTCCTTGTTAATTTGAATGGCTTGATTTATCCGGCCAATTATAGAGATAAATGGTCGGCAATGGTAACGTAGTCATCTTTGTTTAACTTAACAGACTGAATCTGGAACCCCATGCTCACAGGCTATGTAGAAAAAATCCTCAAAGCGCGCGTTTATGATGTCGCTATCGAAACACCTTTGGATTTAATGCCAAGATTATCCAAGCGACTGGATAATCAGATTCTGATTAAGCGTGAAGACTTACAGTCGGTGTTTTCCTTTAAGTTGCGTGGCGCTTATAACCGGATGAGCCATTTGACTGAAGCCGAGCGAAAGCAGGGCGTAGTCGCCGCTTCAGCAGGTAATCATGCGCAAGGCGTGGCATTGGCAGCCAATAAAATGGGTATTTCGGCAATGATC
Source organism: Methylophaga muralis (assembly GCF_001720165.1). Classification (GTDB taxonomy): domain Bacteria; phylum Pseudomonadota; class Gammaproteobacteria; order Nitrosococcales; family Methylophagaceae; genus Methylophaga; species Methylophaga muralis. The sequence continues at coordinate 72,663 of NZ_MCRI01000002.1, read as the reverse complement.
GTCATGCCGATTACCACTCCACCTATTAAGGTTGAAGCGGTTCGCATGCTGGGTGCTGATATTACCCTGCATGGCAACAGTTACGACGAAGCCTTTGATTTTGCGCAGCAGGTTTCTATCGACCAAGGCCGGGTGTTTATTCATCCTTATGATGATCCTTTAGTGATCGCCGGGCAGGGCACCATTGCGATGGAAATCATGCGCCAGCACCCGGATCCGGTATACGCAGTATTTATTCCGGTAGGTGGCGGCGGCTTGCTCGCCGGAATGGCAGCTTATATCAAAGCAATATGGCCGGAAATTAAGATTATTGCTGTTGAACCAGCTGATGCGGCCAGCCTTAAGGCTGCTCTGGATGCAGGGGAGCGGGTCAAACTGGATCAGGTTGGTTTGTTTGCCGATGGTACAGCGGTCAGACAGGTTGGCGAAGAGCCGTTTCGTATTGCACAAAAGACGGTCGATCATGTGGTCACCGTGGAAACAGATGAAATTTGCGCCGCGATAATGGATGTGTTTGACGACACCCGCTCGATAGCTGAACCGTCGGGTGCTTTGTCGATTGCCGGTGCTAAAAAATATATCCAGCAAAATGGTTTACGTAACAAAACCATGGTGGTTATCAACAGTGGCGCGAATATGAATTTCGATCGGCTTCGTCATGTGGCTGAACGGGCGGAAATTGGTGAACGTCGGGAAGTGTTGTTTGCCGCAACCATTGATGAACAGCCGGGCAGTTTCCAACGGTTCTGCAAAGCTTTGGCCGATCGCGGTATTACCGAATTCAATTATCGTTATGCGGATAAACAGCAAGCACAGGTGTTTGTTGGTGTGAGAATGTCGGGCCGTGACGAAGAGCGGCAGATTCTGTTTGAGAATCTGACTCAGGCGGGTTATCAGTGGATTGATTTCAGCGATAACGAAATGGCTAAATTACATGTTCGTTATATGGTTGGCGGACATGCACCGCAAGCTGAGAATGAGCGTTTGATTCGCTTTGAGTTTCCGGAACGTCCTGGCGCCTTATTACGTTTTCTGACGCATATCGGACAACGCTGGAATATCAGCCTGTTTCATTACCGTAATCATGGTGCTGCCTATGGCAGGGTGCTGGTGGGTATCCAGGTAACGCCTGAATTCAATGAAGAATTTCAGGCGTTTCTGGATAATCTGGGCTATGTCTACTGGCTGGAGACGGATAACCCGGCTTATGATTTATTTTTAAAGTGATTAATTGGTTACAGTAGTAGTGTCGCTGATTAATTGAATCTGACCATGAACATCAACAGAGACTTTATTGCTGCCCGCTTCAAGGGCAGCAGGCGCACTTTTGCTGCTCATATCGGCTGACATCATCATTTGGCTTTCCATGCGATATACCGGGGCATAACCACTGGTGTTTACCGACATATTCACCAGCCGGTAACCGGGTTCATTGAACTGTTGCTGCACTAACGATGCTTTATCACGAAACTTACTGATAGCCTGCTGCATTAATTCATTTTGCGTAGATTCGATTAAAGCATCGGACAGCGAAAATTCAATCGATTGCACCGTACCTAATGCTTGCACCTCACCCAGTAATTCACTCATTTGAGTGAAATCATGGCTATGTAAACGGATTTGTTGGCTGACCTGCCAGGAGACGATCTGACTGTCTTTATACATCGGACGGGTTTGATAACCGGTTGTTTGAGATTTTACTGAAGCAAAGGCTTTGATTTTTTCGAGCAATTGGTTGCTGCGCTGATTGACCTGTTGGCCTAATTTAGTCGGATCAGTACCATTGAGCATGACCTGTATCACGCTGGTTACTTGATCATTAGCCACTTCTGTTGACGCTGTTGCATTGAGGTTGATTAGGTTAAAGTTCAATTCAGTTTCAGCCGTCGCATTGGCTGAAAACAACAGCAGTGCTATAACAAAAAAGGTGTTTTTCATACTTTTTGATTCCTGTGAGAGAAAACGATCGTTGAGTTTGGCTTGCTGTCAGCGCAGCATGGTTGCTAAATTAACAGGATTTAACTGACACTGTCAGCGGATTACCGCACAAAATTATTTTAACGTTGAGGATAGACATGAAAGCTGTACAAAAAATTCTGCCTGATTCAGAGCGCCTGATTGAAGCTGCTGCCGAACATTTCGTCGTGACTGCACGCTCTGCTATTGCAAAACGAGGCGTCTTTTATGTTGCTTTGGCAGGTGGGTCGACTCCTAAAGGTTTATATCAAAAACTCGCAACATCGCCTTACGTAGAGCAAATTGACTGGGCAAGGGTGCATATCTTTTTTGGCGATGAGCGTTGTGTACCGGCAACGCATGATGACAGTAATTTCAAAATGGCCAGACTGGCGATGCTCGATCATTTACCCATCCCCGCAGAAAATGTGCATCGCATGCCAACCGAAAGTGGCGATGCTGCTGAAGTCGCCAGTCGCTACGAGGCGACCATCAAATTGGTTATGGAAGATAAACCTTTTGATTTGGTGTTGTTAGGCTTAGGTCCGGATGGCCACATTGCGTCACTGTTTCCTGAACTCCGGCACTTGAGGTAACCGATACGTTAACCGCCAGTTTGTTTGTAGAAAAATTTCAATCCTGGCGCGTGACATTGACTTACCCAGTCATTAATTCCGCCCGGCAGGTCATTGTATTTATTGCCGGTGAGTCCAAAGCGGAAATTGTCAGAGATATCACTTCCGAATCAGTAAGAGGATTACCGGTACAACGGCTCGCGCCAACAGGTGATTACTACTGGTTTATGGATGAAGCAGCCGCAGCGAAATAATTATGAAAACGTTGTTAGCGGCTGACATCGGTGGTACCAAAACGTTATTGCAATTGAGCTATTCCGATGGCGAAGTCATAGCGCAACAACGTTTTGACAATAATGCTTTTGCTGATTTTGAACGTCTGCTGACAACATTTTTATCATCAATACCGGCTAATATTTTTCCTGTAACAAGTGCCTGTTTTGCCATTGCAGCACCGATAACTGGCCGACGCGTTCAATTAACCAATCTTCCCTGGATAATTGATGCCGACAAACTTTTAGCTGATTTTCCGATTGCCGAGCTTGAATTAGTCAATGATTTTGCAGCGGTAGGTCATGGTATTGGCGAATTGGCTGAGCAAGATTTAATTGTCTTGCAGCAAGGTGAGCCACAGGCCAAATCATTAAGAGCCGTTATCGGAGCGGGAACAGGGTTGGGACAAGCCATAATGTCACCTATCCATAAAGGCTGGCGGGTCTGGTCAACTCAAGGTGGTCATACTGATTTTGCTCCACTGGATCAAGCACAGCAACCGTTACTGACTAAGTTGTTGGCGCAATTTGAACATGTCTCGTATGAGCGGGTATTGTCGGGATCAGGTTTAGTCATGCTCTATCAGTTTATGGCGGAGCAGCAAGGAATAATTAGTGACAATACCTTATCTGCTGAGCAGATAAGTGAACAGGCGATGCTGCATGCTGAACCGTTGGCGGTAAAAGTCATGCAACTGTTTATAGAGATTTACGGTGCTCAGGCCGGTAATCTGGCGCTGACGACATTACCCAGAGCCGGGCTTTTTATTGCCGGCGGTATTGCAACCAAAAATTTAGCGTTATTTGAACAAGACCATTTTATGCAATCTTTCCTCGCAAAAGGACGGATGAGAGAGGTATTGGAGCAAATTCCAGTCTACCTCATCAATAATCCTGAGGTAGGACTGATAGGAGCACGTCTGTTGGCTCAAAAAGCGTTGTATAATGTCTAACATGACGGATAAAAATAATCACATTCTGGTTAATGTAGAAACCACCTATCTGGATCACGAATCTGATCCGGCAAAGGCAAGGTATCTTTTTGCCTATACCATCACCATTACCAATGAAGGCGACACGCCTGCAAGACTATTGTCACGCTATTGGAAAATTACCGGTGGAGATGGTCATGAGCAAGAAGTGGAAGGTGATGGTGTTGTTGGACAACATCCTTATTTAGCTCCGACTGAGACTTTTACCTATACCAGTGCAGCTATGCTGGATACACCTGTCGGCATGATGCAAGGTCATTACAATATGATGGATGATAACGGCAGTCGTTTTGCTGTTGATATACCGGCATTTACCTTGGCAGCACCACAAAAGTTACATTGAAAATCGCTGCTTTATAAGCACTTTCCAACTGAACCCGTTGCGCAAATACGCCCGTCAATCCAGATAGCTTTATCCAATATAGCGTTTTGCAATTCACTGCCGCCCAATTTGGCATCCCGCAAATTAGCAAAGCTCAAATCACTGTAGGTTAAATTGCTGTAAGACAAATCGGCTTGTTGCAGATTTGCGCCTTTCAAATTGCTGCCTTGCAGATTGGCATAACTCAGATTAGTCAGCTGGAGATCGGCATAACTCAAATCAGCTTCATGCAAATCACTGTTCATCATGTTTGACATTGCCAGTGCGCTGTTACGCAGATTTGCTTTTGTCATGTTAACCGAAGAAATATTCATGCCGGGTTTCAGACAATTTTCCCAATTTACTTCTGGCGCTGGAGCACTGTCACAATCTGCATCCGAAAGCGTTGAGGGGGTAGGGAATAAAAAAGCGCTGACAAATATGCCGATTAAAATCAAAGCAATAATCAATATTGGCCAGAAACGGGCGGGACGTTCTGGTTTAAGCCTTTGCAATAATTCACTACGTTGCTGACGTTGTTGAATTAAAAATTCGGGTTCCTGCTTACGTCGTTGTTCCCGGCGCATTTCACGTTCGGCTTCTGTCAGTGGCTGATCATTGCGCCGATCAAAGCCATCACGCTCATCAATAGTCAATGGTGGGGGAATGATGGGCTCGACAACTTCCTGTTCAAGAATCTCACTTAATGGTTGCCAATGCTGTTGGTCAGCACTAATCTCGGTTTGAGGATTAATTCTGCCCAATTGCAGATTACTTTTCAGCAAAGCCATAGTGAATGGACCATTAACGGTCTTATTCTGGCGGGTGTACCATTTTGTACTGAATTTTTTCATTGGCCGGTCTTTGGCAGCAAGTTGGTTGTTATACTAGCATTGTGTTTAACGCTGGGTGAATTCATGCAAATACCTCAGACCTCACAGGCTGCTCAGGTCACTGTAAGTGGTTCGGTAAGTCCAACGTTGGCGTTATCGCCCGGACAAATTGCGCAAGCTGTGGTGGTATCGTCAGGTAAAGCTGGCGAAAATGTCGATATTCAGTTGGCTGGAAAGGTGGTTACCATTCAGGCTGGCGTCGATTTACAGCGAGGTCAGACTATCGAATTGCAGCGAACCGATACTGGTGATAAAGCGGCTTTTAAATTGGTCTCCGTAGCTGCAATTCCACCAGTTTTAACTGACTTTCGGCCGGGTCAAACGTTACTTGCCGAAGTTATAAAGATGTTGCCTCAGCAATCTATCCTGCTGGCACTGCAGCAAACTGGAAAATTACCTGTTCCATTGGAATTGGATGTCAGCAGATTGAGTTCCAGTTTCAAACCTGGCCAACAACTTTTAGTACAAATTCTCAGTAGCTCACCTTTAAATGTCTCGTTACAGAATCCGAGTCTGAATGTTGCAGAAACCCTCAATTCTCAACAGCGTCGATTATTACCGCTGGTTTTAGCACAACCCCCGCAATTACAAAATGTGATTAATGCATTACCGGAATTGAAATCGATGGTGCCGGTGCAAAATGCGGTCAGCCAGATGTGGCAAAACATCCGCGAGCTACAATCCGTCCAACAACCAGCCAATTTGCTGCAAGCTATTCAACAGTCTGGTGTGTTTCTGGAGCGTCAATTGCTGCAGCCGAATCCTCAAATAAACGGTGATTTTAAGGCCAACTTACTGAAGCTGGCTGCGGCGCTGGAAGGGCAAATCCGCCAGACAGCTAATGGTCAAATAAATGCTCAGAACCTTCCGGTCGAAATTCGTACGGCATTGATAAATTTACTTAATCAGCCAGCGGCATTGCAGCAACTTCCATCACATATTACCAATGCACTTTTGGCAAGTGGTCAGACTCCCGCGCAGCTATTGACCATGTTGCTCGCCGGACAGACACCCACTGGTACAGCGGCTAACAGTCAACAAGCCCTAACGGCGCAGAATATAACCACCCAGCAAATTGCTCAGAATGCTCAATTGCAGGCTGGAGTAAATGATTTAGCGAGATTGCAGATTTTACTTCGAGAAGTAGAAACAGCTATCGCCAGGGTGCAAATGAACCAACTGACTATGGTCAGAGAAGCAGATAATCCCGCGCAACCGCAAGTATGGTTGATGGATGTGCCGCTGCGTGACAGACAACAACTGCAGTGGATGCAATTACAACTACAAAAAGGGTCAAAGCAAGATTCGGATGCTGAGGAACAGTGGCAAGTCACGCTTAATCTGGAAACTCAAAACCTGGGTAAATTGCGTGCTTCTATTGGTTTGCAGGCAACCATGGTCAGTGTTTCCTTAACCGCTGAGGATCCAAAAGCCGTGGCTTTACTGGAACAGAATATTGATATCCTGCAGCAGAAATTATCCGCACTGAATTTACAAGTGCGTCAATTAAGTTGTCATTGCGCTCCGGTTGAGTGGTTAACACCGGTTGCACAGAGTTCTCAGACAGATGCTTTATTGGATATCTCTGTATGAAACAACAGGATCAGCCATTACGTGCGATTGCACTGCATTATGATGGGGATAATGCGCCAACGGTGACGGCAAGTGGTGAAGGTGACATCGCCGCAGAAATTATCCGTATTGCCAAGCAACATAATATTCCATTACGTGAAGATGCGGCATTGGCTGACATGCTTAAAGATATGCAATTAGGTGAAGCGATACCCGAAGCGTTGTATCGCGTTATCGCAGAAGTGATTGCTTATGCCTATATTGTTTCAGGAAAGTTCCCTAAGGAAAAAAGTTAAATTCCTATCGCATTAATCAGTGTTAAAGCATTTTTTAACCGTTTTGGGTGGGGTTTATTCTTTAATACTTTATAAATAGCATTATGAAAATCGTATTAAGTATTGATTTTAAAATATAAAGCAGCTATTTTCATTTGTATGTATTTCACAACCGGTCATAAGAAACCGCCTACAAAAACAGATGAATACGCTACTCACCATTGAGTCACCGATGTCAAAGACATCCGAGCAGAGCCTGACGGCACCGATCTCTGCTGCGGAAGTTAATGATTTATTGGCTGCTCGTATTTTGATTGGTGGCACGCGTTTATCCGATCTGGCTTTTCTACAAACCATGTTGTCATTGAGTGGTTTTACCAATATCACCACCGCAAATGGCCCCGAAAAGCTGATGCAGGTATTGAGACAGACCATTACCGACGATCATTGTGATATTGATTTAATTATTCTGGACTGTCGTTTAGGTGATTGTAATGCCCGCGAATTGCGTCTCAAGCTGGACCAATTCGATGAGTGGCGATTGATCCCGGTGATCGCCTTAACCGAAAAATCCCAATGGAATCACAATCAGCTGTTAACCGATTTAGGCCATGGTGTTACATCTTTGTTATATCGGCCTTTAACCGCAGAAGCGTTACCTCCAGCTGTTATGACCACTTTAGCTATCAAACGCGAGCGGGATCACTATCATCTTCGCCAACAACAGATTGAAGATGAAAATGCCCAATTGCGGGTTATGGAAGCACGTCTGCAATTTTCAGTAAATCACGATGACTTAACTGGCCTCGCTAATCGGCGCCGCCTGGAACAGGCTCTTGATATTACCTTAACCCAGGTACGAAATTTCCATACCAGTAGCGCGGTATTTTATATCGATCTGGATAGTTTCAAAGTGCTTAATGATGCAGAAGGTCATGAGGCGGGCGATACCTTATTGGTACAGGTGGCAAATTCGTTAAGGGGCTTTTTTAAAGTCCGCGATACCCTGGTAAGAATCGGTTCAGACGAATTCGCTGTATTAGTGGACACCATCGATCCAGAGACAGCGGTTGCTCGGGCCGAAGGGTTGCGAGATTTGTTTGATGGCTATAGTTTCACCTTTCATGATCATGAATATCATTTATCCGCCAGTATCGGTGTTAAATGCATTACTGAAGCCAACCTCTCGACCGTGGGTGAAATCCTGTCTCATGCCAATCAAGCCTGCTATACAGCTAAAAAGCGTGGGCGCAATCGAGTTCATGTATATAGCCCTGCAGATCGGGAAATGTATGCGTTAAGACACAGTGTAGAGTGGGCACCCAGAATTCGTGCGGCGTTAAAGCAAGAAAATTTCATCCTCGAATTTCAACCTATCTACTCGCTGAAAGAAAACAAAATCAATCATTATGAATGTTTGATTCGAATGCGCGGGCAGGGCGACAAACTGTATTACCCTCAGGATTTTATTCCGGTAGCAGAAGCCATGGGACTGATTCATCAGATTGATCTATGGGTTGTCAGCCATGCCTTTGAACTACTCAGAAATATTCCGGGAGACATTGCTCTGGCAGTGAATTTATCAGGCAATATTTTTCTGGATAAAAATTTATATCCGTTGGTTGAACGCAAACTGTTGGAAACCGGAGTCGATCCATCACGTTTAGTCTTTGAAATTACCGAAACTTCTGCCATTTCCAACTTTGATCAAACCAAACAAATGGTGGATAGCTGCGCCATTTAGGCTGTCGATTTGCGTTGGATGATTTTGGCGCTGGATTTAACTCGTACAGTTATTTAAAACACTTCCCGGTGGATATTTTGAAGATTGATGGTGGTTTTATCACCAATTTACATAATGATCCGGTGGATCAGTTATTGGTGAAATCAATGATCGATATCTCACATAGCCTCGGCAAGAAAACCGTGGCGGAATTTGTCGAAGACAGAGATACGCTGAAAATGCTGCAGGATTTTGGTGTCGACTTTGTGCAAGGCTATTTAATCGGTAAGCCGCAACGTGCATTGCCGCCGAAGCATTAGTGTAAGTCTGTTACTGAATGACGCTGCGCGCCATGCAGGCGGGTAATCAATAAAGCTTCTTCTTCACTTAAATTACAATTATCAATCAGCTGGTTAATATCTACGCCTTTGCGGGCTAAGCGAATAGCATGCTCATAGCTTTGCTGTTGCGGTTGCCCCAGATCCATAGTGTTTTGCTGTTCACGCATCTTCATCAAAGCTTGTTCAAATCGCACAATTCGTTCATCAGAACCCACCGCCGCACTGCAAAGTGCTGATAATTGCTGTTGCAAGGAGGTTATTTGACTGGCTTGCGCCCGACTTAATCGAAAAAACCGGTAGCTGGTCAACAGCAAAACAAGGCCCAGTAAACCGATCAGGATGTATAAGCTATATAAGATCATAATGTGCTCCCAAAATCACACATATTCATCAATAATGCCGGTTTTAGGCGGCCGTTTAGGTGGAATGTCTTCATGGTCTTCCGATTTTCGCTCATCCGGCTTTTTCGGTTTATAACGCCGTTTCTCATCTGCTGGCGTGTCCACATGGGTGGAGGGCACCAGTGGTTGAGCAGGATGAATTTCATCGGCCATTTGATCACATTAAAAGCTGGCGATATCAGCTATTTCATCATCATTCAGCAGTTTGTTCACATCAACCAGAATCAGTAGGTTTTTATCTCGACTACAGACACCCTGAATAAAGCGTGAACTGTCTTCACTGCTGACATTCGGTGCGGTGTCGATTTCTGATTGATGTAGATAAACCACTTCTGCAACACTATCAACCAACATGCCAATAACGTTGCCGTTTACTTCAGCGATGATAATGCGCGAGTCCTCATCCGTTTCCCGCGAAGGCAAGCCAAATCGCTTACGGGTATCGATGACTGTAACGACATTGCCACGCAGATTGATGATTCCCAATACATAATCTGGCGCACCGGGTACCGGGGCAATTTCAGTAGGTCGTAATACTTCCTGTACCTGCATCACATTGATGCCGTATACCTCCTGCTCCAATTGGTAAGAAACCCACTGAAGAATCGGATCATTTCCGGCCTGATTTGCTTGTTCGCTCATTTTTGTTTCCTTATTCACAAAACATTGACTCAGGTGATGCTGCCAATTTTATGACGTTCTTTATCTAAACCTAATCAAAGCACAGTTTGTGCCAGTTTTTTTGCTCTGTTATCGTAATAATTTCAATAATTCTGTTAACGAGATAATACTGCTTAATGGTGACATCAACATACCTGCTAGCCATGGTCTTTGCCCAGGCTCACGTCGCCAACGCACATTTTCGTCCTCAAGCTTCACTACATGACGTATAGCAGAGACTGCTAATCCTAACTGTTTATTGTTCACTAGTAATATGTAGCGGTTATCTTCTGAATTACTTGATTGATTGGTAATTAATGTTGTCAGATCAATCACTTCTGTATGTTGTTTAGGACGGCTTAAGGTGCCAACCACATAGCTTGCATATCCTGGTATTTGTGAAAGACCTTCTTCCGGCCAGTTTTCAATGCCATCCAGTTCATCGAGTGACAATGCCAATTGCATACCGGCAACTTCAAACAATAATGCCTGACCTTTTTTCTCAGGAAGAGTATTGATGGTTTCACTGATGTCAGGTTCAATCGCTGCAACTATTGGAGCTGTTTCAATGGTTTCAGTTACATTTTGCTCAAGCGTTTCCAGCTCATCATCTAGCAATAACTCTTGCAGATAATTTGCCAGGGCTTGCTGAGGCTCTTTAATTTGCGTTGGCTTAGACATTTTTGTCCGACTTTGCCGTAGGGGCTTTGAGGAGTTTTTTCATTAACCTTTCATAGGCCATACTGCCACGACTTTCAAGATTAAGCGCGGGTAGCGGGATACCTGACTTGCTGGCATCACGAAATTGAGTATCAATCGGGATAGCGTCCTGCCAGAGATTCTCCTCATGATCCTGTTGCATTTTCAATAAAGTCTGCGTGCCGGCGCGAGTCCGGCGATCAAACATGGTCGGCACAATCAAATAAGGCAGTTTGTGCTGGCGGGAGTGATTGATTAGCTGCAGGGTATGCAACATGCGTTCAAGTCCTTTCAATGCCAGAAACTCAGTTTGTACCGGTATTAATAATTCATCACAGGCCGCAAGTGCATTTACCATCAACACGCCCAGCATCGGCGGGCAGTCTATCAATACATATTCAAAACGATCATGAAGTTGCTGTAGGGTTTTGTGAATAACCAAACCTTTACCACTCTGAATACCTAACTGACGATCCAAGGTAGCCATGGCCGTTGCTGCGGGTAACAGGTAAATATTCTCCTGACTGGTCTTTTTTAATGTTTTGAATATTGCATTCAGAGGTTGCTGGTCTGACTGCTGAAATAAAGTGTAGACACTGTGTTCAATCGTGTCAGGATCAAAACCAAAATAAGTGGTTAATGAGCCATGCGGATCCATATCCACTAATAAGGTGGAATGACCTTTCAACGCAAGATGGCTGGCCAGACTCACCACCGTGGTGGTTTTGCCGACGCCGCCTTTTTGATTGGCAATGGCCCAGACCGTCATGGTGATGTTTCACCAATATCGGTGGGCGCCAAAAGCGGCGAGGTCAGGCTGTCTGTAATAGGTGTACGAATATTCTCCACCTCTGTTGCAGGTTGATTTAATTGCTCATCAAATACTTCAAGGGTTCTTCGACTTTCCTGACTGCCTAAAATCACTAATACAACGCGGCGGTTTTTTTGCCTGCCAGCTTCTGTTTCATTATCTGCAATGGGTTTAAATTCACCATAACCAATCGCAGACATCCTGCCCGGTTCAATGCCAAAGCGATCCAATAAATTGACTACGCTAGCGGCCCTGGCGGCGGACAATTCCCAATTAGATGGAAAACGCGTTGTATTGATAGGTTGATCATCAGTAAAGCCTTCAACCTGAAGAGGGTTTGCGACTGGGGCCAAGACATCTGCAATTTGACCGATAACAGGCACAGCTTCCCGAGCCAGGCGTGCATCGCCGCTGGCAAACAGAAAACTTGAGTTAATCTCTACCTCTAACCAATCATCGGTTTGTTTAATTGTTACATTTTCATTAGTAATTAAATCAGCAAGCGCATTGCTAAGTTGTTGTGAAATATCATTAATAGTACGCACACTTTGCTCAGAAACCGGTGGTCGTTCTTTAGGTAATTCCGGCAATTCAATTTCAAAATCAGGCACATCCGGTTTGCCGGGAGAGGCGACACGTTCACCTTGTCCACGGCTAACCTCACCAACCTGAATCGGATCACTGCTACGAGTTGGCTGCGAAAAAACGCTTTCCAAGGTTTCTGACAATACCCGGTATTTACCTTCATTGACCGACGAGATGGAATACATCACTACAAAAAACGCAAATAACAAGGTAATGAAATCAGCATAGGAAACCAACCACCGTTCGTGGTTTTCGTGTTCTTCATAGCGTTTTCTGCGGGCCATAATTAACTTAAATATGCCTGCAGACGGCTCTCGATATTGCGTGGATTATCTCCGTCAGCCACGCTGATCAAACCATCTATCAACATCATTTGTAATTGGGTGCGCCGTTGCACCAGCGTTTTGAGTTTGTTACCAATTGGTAAAAACAATAAATTTGCCAAGCCGACACCATAGATAGTAGCCACGAATGCCACTGCGATACCAGAGCCCAGAGATGAAGGATCTGCTAGATTTCCCATCACATGTATCAGTCCTAATACTGCGCCAATGATACCTATGGTCGGCGAGTAACCGCCCATGGCCTCATAGACTTTAGCTGCCTGTAAATCGTTGTTTTCCATAATATCGAGATCGGTTTCCAAAATCTCCCGAATGATTTCTGGCTCGGCACCGTCGGCAATAAGCTGCAAGCCTTTCTGCGTAAAGATATCTGATTCCTGCAAGGCCATTGCCTCCAAACGGAGTAAACCCTCACGTCGGGCGATTTGGTTCCAGTCGAGAATTTTTTCTAATAATCGTTTAGCGGATTGTTGGGGAGGCTTGAAGATCCACACGGTCATTTTAAGCGCACGGATAAAGGTATTCATCGGCGTTTGTAACATTACCGCACCGAGCGTGCCGCCCAACACGATTAACAGCGCTACGGCGTTAAGAATGGTGTCGAGATGACCACCTTCCAGATACTGGCCTACAATGATGGCGCCAAACCCAATCAATAAGCCCAGTATGCTGAGAATATCCATGGCTATTTAAGCGCCGTCAGTAGTTTACCAATTTCCGTCAGACTCAAAATTTTATCTGCTATACCTGCTTTGGCAACGGCCATAGGCATGCCATAGATGGTACTGCTTTGTTGATCCTGAGCCCATATAGTCGCGCCTTTTTGATGCATTTTTATTGCACCTTCACAACCATCGGCCCCCATTCCGGTGAGGATAATGGTCAGGGTTTGTGCCGGACAAATCTGTGACACTGATTCCAGAGTGACATCTATACAGGGTCGGTAAGTAGCAGTTTCAGGGCCTGGGTCTACCTGCAAATAGAGCTGACCGCGGCGACCTTTAAGTAATAACTGCTGACCACCAGGTGCCAAATAAGCAACCCCCGGGCGTAGAGGATCATTTTGTTGAGCTTCTTTAATCTGAATATCACATTGTGAATTTAATCGTTCAGCAAATGATGGTGTAAATGTCGCTGGCATATGTTGCAGGAGAATAATCGGAAATGGAAAATTAGCCGGCAATTGTGACAAAACATTCTGTAACGCTACTGGCCCACCGGTTGATGTACCAATCACCACTAATTCTATTTTCTTCTTTTCAGCAGGAATAACGGGTGTGGCGGGTTGTTCCGGAGCTTTAACAATGGATGTATGTTTATTGGGCTTGGAATGGGTTGCCAGAAAATTAATGCGATCACAGAGTTTTTGGCGGGCACTGGCCTTGTCCTGGGCTAAATCTTCAAACCGTTTTGGTAAAAAGTCCATAGCCCCTGCATCTAAAGCATCCAGAGTTGCTTTGGCACCATCAGTTGTCCATGTTGACAGCATTAATACCGGAGTAGGACGTCGTCGCATGATTTTCTTGACGGCGCCAATACCATCCAGTAGAGGCATTTCCAAATCCATGGTGACCACATCGGGTCTATAACGAGATACCTGTTCTACCGCCTCCAAACCATCAGCGGCACTGGCAATAACTTCCAGCCGCGGATCGGCGTTAATGATTTCAGTCAGTCGCCGGCGGAAAAATGCTGAATCATCAACAATCAGTACCTTTACAGTCACAAATATCCTTAATAATTTCGATGTGCGTAGGTATTCATTAACTCTGGGAAATCGAGAATAAGTGCAATACGTCCATCACCGGTAATGGTTGCTCCAGCAAAACCTTTGGTGCCGTGCAAAAGGGCGCCAAGAGGTTTTATGACGACTTCTTCCTGTCCTATCAGTTGGTCAACAACGAAACCTACTTTACGTGTGCCAACGTTAACAATAACGACATGTTCAGTCGTTGCTTTACGTTCTGCAACATTCTGTTTGTTGAGCCATTTACGCAAATAAAATAGTGGCAAAGCTTTGTTTCTTACGATAACCGTTTGTTGACCATCTACGGTATTGGTTTTATTCAAATCGAGGTTAAAAATTTCATTCACACTGACTAGCGGAAAAGCAAAAATCTGATTGCCCAGCATCACCATCAAAGTGGGCATAATGGCCAGGGTTAATGGCACCTTAATTGAAAGTGTTGTGCCTTTACCGATTTCAGACTGAATATCAATCACGCCGTTTAGTTTGGAAATGCTGGTCTTGACCACGTCCATGCCCACACCACGACCGGAAATATCAGAGATTTCCTGTTTCATAGAAAAGCCTGGAGCAAAAATCAGCGCAAAACATTCGGATTCAGTTAGTCGGGAAGCTGCCTCTTCATCCATCATGCCTTTTTCAACGGCTTTGCGACGCAACACTTCAGGATTCATACCAGCACCATCATCTGAAATGGTTAACAGAATATGGTCACCTTCCTGTGCCGCTGCGAGAACGATTTGGCCTTGTTTAGGTTTACCAGCAGCTTCACGCGCATCCGGCATTTCAACGCCATGATCAACCGCATTACGAACCAAATGCACTAGTGGATCAGCCAAGGCTTCGACCAGGTTTTTATCTAAATCGGTTTCTTCACCACGTAACTCAAGATTGATATCTTTTCTCAAGCTGCGAGCTAAATCACGTACAACGCGAGGGAAACGGCCAAACACCTTTTTAATTGGCTGCATGCGGGTTTTCATTACCGCGGTTTGTAGATCGCCAGTGACTACAGCCAGATTGTTTACTGCCTTAGCCATTTCTTCATTTTCAAAAGCGGCTTCGAGCGTATTGATACGGTTTCGTACCAATACCAGCTCACCCACCATATTCATAATTTCATCAAGTCTTGCAGTATCCACCCGAACACTGGTATCGGCTGCTGCTTTTGCCTGAGGTGCTGCTGCCTGCGCTGCAGCGGCAGGTTTTACAGCGGTTATGCTGTCACCATCATCGTCTGATGACGTTGTATCAATTTTCGGGGTAATAGGCTGTTTTGCCGGCTCGACCTTTGCTTTTGGCGCTGGCGCTGGAGTTGGAGTTTTAGCGGCAGGTTTTTTACCTTGTAATTCGTCTAATAATGCTTCAAATTCTTCTTCAGAAATCTCGTCATTACCGCTTGTTTTGACCTGCTCTGCTTTGGGCGGTGCTGCGGGTGGAGTAATGCCTGGTGCGGCATTGCCATGAAGTTGATCCAACAAGGCTTCAAATTCGTCATCCGTAATATCATCACCAGCTGCAGAATTATCAGTTGGAGCTGCAACAACGACGGGTTCAGGTTCAGGAATGGGTTCTGGTTCAGCTGCGGCCACAGGGGCATCACCAGATAAATAGGCTGCTAATTGTTGAATAATCTCCGGATCGGCTTCAGTAGGGAAGGAGCCTGCTTTTACCTCAGCAAACATGCTGTTAAGACTGTCCAATACCTTGAGAAAGGTGTCCATCATTTCTGCATCCACCAGGCGTTCACCTTGGCGTAACAGATTAAAAACATCTTCACCTTTATGACACAGGTTAACCATGGCCTCGAGACTTAAAAACCCGCACCACCTTTGATGGTGTGAAAGCCTCGAAAAATGGAGTTCAGTAAATCTTTATCTTGAGGTTGGGTTTCCAGAGCAACTAATTGCTCATTCAATCCATCAAGAATTTCTTCTGCCTCAACCAGAAAATCCTGCAGAATTTCATCATCTGTATCTAAGGCCATGCTCCTGTCCTTCTAAAAACCAAGACTGGATAACAAATCATCCACATCGTCCTGATTGTTGACCACATTCGGTTTATTTTTAGCGTTTATCTGCGGTCCTTCTGCTTTTAAGGGATCAACAGCCTTCGTTTCTCCACTTTGCTGAGGTTGTCCTGCCACCTTAACCAGCTTCACCAGATTGGTTTCAACTTCTCCGACCAGTCCAATGACCTGGCGTAAAACCTGTCCAGTTAAGTCCTGAAAGCCCTGTGCCAGGGTCATTTCAGATAGGTTATTGTGTATTTCTCCAGCATGCATAGTCACCACAGGTAAGTAAGCTTCAATTTCCCGGCTCAAATCTCGGAATTCTGTTGCTGACATTTCCCGATTTCGAAAGCGTTGCCAGCTTTCATTGAGCTTAGCGGCAGTTTGTTTCAATTCATTAGCCAAAGGTAGGGTTTTATCAATGTACCCCAGTGTTTTATGTGCAGCTTCTTCGGTAGTTTGAATAACGTAGTTCAGACGATCCCGAGTATCCGGCATATCATTGTGAGTCAAATCAACTAGTCGGGCATCAACTTTGAAATTATTCAATGCTTCATGAAGTTCGCGAGTCAGTTTGCCAATTTGCTGAAATAACGCACTTTCACGAGCATTGGTTAAGGCCATTAGTTCTGTTTTAATACGATCATCGTCATCCTGTTCAATCGCATTAATCAGCGCCCGCGCGGCTTCAAGTTGTTCTGTTTTATTCAGAGCTTCCATAAATTCCTTTCCAACGGGTTATTGGGCGTTAATACGTTCAAATATTTTTTCGATTTTTTCTTTTAATGTAGCGGCAGTAAATGGTTTGACAATATATCCATTGACGCCAGCCTGAGCGGCTTCAATAATTTGTTCTCGCTTAGTCTCGGCAGTGACCATTAGCACCGGCAAAGTCGATAATTTAGGATCGGCGCGCACGGTTTTAAGCAGATCGATTCCCTGCATGCCTGGCATATTCCAATCGGTCACTAGAAAGTCAATGCCACCGGCATTTAAAATGGGCAGGGCGGTTAAACCATCATCGGCTTCAATGGTGTTATTGAAACCAAGATCGCGTAATAGATTTTTGATAATCCGTCGCATTGTAGAAAAGTCATCCACAATGAGGATTTTCATATTTTTATCCAAGGTATACCTCCCAAAATTACTGCATCCAATCGCGAAGCTTACTACGCAATCTCACCACGGTTTGCGTGTGGATTTGACTGACCCGTGACTCACTGACGCCGAGTACTTCACCAATTTCTTTTAAATTCAATTCTTCATTATAGTACAGGCTCATCAATAACCGTTCACGTTCAGGCAGCGCATCAATCGCTTCGGCAAGAGCTTCTTCAAAACTGCTATTTTCGGCTATTTCAGCCGGTCCAATTTCATCGCTACCAAATGCATCACCATCTGTTAACTGATTATCGGTCATATCATCCAGGCTGAACACCTGATGTCCTGATGCATCCTGCAATTGCTGGTGATAACTTTCCAGTGTAATGTCCATCGCATTGGCTACTTCCAAATCAAGAGGCGATCGACCAAGCTGTTGTTCCAGTTGATGCATAACTTCTGCAATTTCACGAGCTTTACGATGTACCGAACGTGGTGCCCAATCATTACGACGAATTTCGTCGAGCATCGCGCCACGAATGCGAATTCCCGCATAGGTTTCAAAGCTGGCGCCCTGACTGGCTTTATATTGGTGAGAAGCATCCAGTAAACCAATCATGCCTGCCTGAATTAAATCATTTACATCTACTGTGTGAGGCAAACGTGCCACCAGGTGATAAGCAATACGTTTTACCAAACCACCATGCTGCTCAATGAGCTGATGCTGAGTGAGCTCTGATACATGGTTGGGATACATGCTTACACCAATCATCCTAACCGGCTTCCAAGCTAGCCTGTATAAGACGCTCTACAAAAAACTCCATATTCCCCCTAGGCTGTTTGGCGACAGGCCAATAATCAATTTTTTTGGCCAGATGCTGAAAGGCAATTGCAGATTTACTGCGGGGTAAAAACTCAACCACAGCACGTTGCTTTTTGACTGCCCGACGGAGATCTTCATCAAACGGCACAATACCCATAAAGTTTAAGGTCACATCCAGAAAACGGTCACAAACAAGTGATATTTTATCGAACAATTCACGACCTTCCTGAATACTGCGTCCCATATTGGCAATAATATGAAAACGTTCGACACCATGTTCGCGACTCAATAGTTTGATAAGTGCATAGGCATCGGTGATGGAGGCGGGTTCATCACAAACCACAACGATCACTTCCTGGGCGGCTTTGGTAAAACTGACGACGCTGTCGGCAATGCCTGCAGCACTGTCGATCAATAGAATATCAATATGATCATCCAGTTCACTGAATGCCTGAATCATGCCGGCATGTTCAACCGGGCTGAGTTCAGCCATTTTTTTAACGCCAGAAGCGGCAGGAATAATCTGTAAACCGGAAGGGCCGTCAACCATAATATCTTTCAGGCTTTTATCACCCTCAAGCACATGCAGCAGGTTGAATTGCGGGTGCAGACCCAGCATCACATCAATGTTAGCCAGACCCAGATCAGCATCCAGCAACACAACTTTTTTTCCCTGTGTTGCCAAAGCAACGCCTATATTAACGGTCACATTGGTTTTACCCACGCCACCTTTACCACTGGCAATCGCGATTACTTTCACGGGTTTTGGCACATGAGTCATTTTTCGCAGACCACTTGCCTGATCTTGGGGTGCGTCAGCCATAAGCGGCAAAACCTCCATAACTGGATACGGTTTGAGGATCCAGTGCTTGTTGTTCAGATTGCATCAACTCGCTGGCTTGATTGACTAAGCTGTTAGGTCGTGCCAGACCGAGATCTTCAGGCACTTGTTGACCATCACAGACATAAGCCAGAGGCAGTTGATGGCGAATAATTGCAGATACCGCACCACCAAGGCTGCTGCTTTCATCAGTTTTAGTGAGTATGCAGCCGCTTAAATTAAGGTGCGAAAACGCTTTAATGATATCACTCAGAGCAGGGTTTTGGGTGGTTGCAGAGATCGTCAGGAAATGACGGATGCGCGGCGAATGCTGCATTAACATGGCGATTTTTTGGGTTAACTGAATATCACGTGGATTCATACCTGCAGTATCGATCAGGATAAAGCGCCGATCAAGCATATCGTTAAGCGCTTCGCCGAGTTCTTGATGATTTCGTGCTACGCGTAACGTCACGCCCAGAATACGGGCATAACTACGTAACTGTTCTTGTCCACCGATACGATAACAATCAGTGGTGATTAAGCCGACCTGGCGTGCGCCATGTTTCAATGCACAACGCGCTGCCAGTTTGGCAATGGTCGTGGTTTTGCCAACTCCGGTCGGACCGACCAGCGCCATAATGCCGCCTTTTTCAATGATGTCCTGATCGGACAACGGAATCTGCGCCGCCAATTTACCAAGTGATTGACGCCATGCGGTTTCCAAATCATCAATTCCCTGACTGGCCTGAACCAGTTGCTTGGCGAGTTCGACATCGGTTCCCATCCGCATATGCCGTTGCAATACCTGCATTTGCGTTGGACTTTGTCTGGCCATGTCTTTCCAGGTCAAATCGGATAACTGGTTTTGCAGCATATCCCGCAGGCTGGCAATTTCCTTACGCATCTGTACCAGCGTTGGTTCCTGTGACCATATATTCTGTTGTGGTGTGACATAAGCAGGTGCAGCCGGTTGGACCGGGTCTATTTCAATTTTCGGTTCGTCGACAACCTGACGAGTCACTGTGGCCTGACGACGAAACTGCGTCTCGTCATAATCTGTTGCAGCCACAATCTCCACGCCGCCATCAACGCGGGTATTAGAGAGGATAACGGCATCCGGACCAAGTACTTCACGTACTTCGCGGATTGCCTGACGTACATCTGCCGCCTGGAAACGTTTAATTTTCATCACATCACCTTCTTGTTATCGACCCACATTTGCCACAATGCGTATTTGTTTATCATCTGGAATCTCGTTGTAGGACAAAACATGTAGTCCAGGTATCGCATGTCGAATAAAGCGGGAAATCCAGCCTCGTAAGCCTGCCTGAACCACTAAAATGGCAGCTTCACCGGACATTTCCTGTCTTTGTGCGACGTCTTGTAAGTTTTTATGCATATTTTCTGCGAGTCCCGGTTCCAAACTTGCGCCACCTTCTCCAGAAGCTTGTAATGTTTTTAGCAATATCTGTTCCAGCTCTGGATCTAAAGTGATGATTGGCAAATCGGGTTGGGTGCCGTTGATGTGCTGGACAATAGAATGTGCCAATGCCATGCGGGTCGCGGCGGTAATCGCTTCGGGGTCCGGATTGCGCGCTGCTTGCTCAGCAATTGCTTCGCTGATAGTGCGGATATCACGGATTGGAATATTTTCCTGTAACAGGTTTTGCAACACTTTTTGAACGGTGCCAAGAGGCACGGTGTCTGGCACCAGACCTTCCACCAGTTTTGGCGCGATTTTGGCGAGATTATCCAGCAGGTGCTGTACCTCTTCGCGGCCTAGTAAATCATGTGCATGATTCTGCAAATTTTGCTTAAATGCGTTGCTATCACTGTGTCGACATCTACCACGGTGTAACCTTGAGCCTGAGCATGTTCTCTTTGGCTAGGCTCAATCCAGATGGCATCCAGACCAAACGCAGGATCTTTGGTGCGAATACCTTCCAACTGAGCAAACACCTGACCAGGATTAATAGCCAGCATCCGATCCGGATAAACTTCTGCCTCACCAAATGTCACACCAAATAACGTGACTTGATAGGCTGTAGGCGATAAATCTAAGTTATCGCGAATATGTACTGGTGGAATTAAAAAACCCATTTCCTGTGAGATTTTTTTGCGGATGCCTTTGATGCGATTCATCAATTGCCCGCCCTGGTTTTTATCGACCAGAGGAATCAGTCGATAACCGACTTCAAGACCAATCGGATCAACCGGGCTTAAATCATCCCAACTGAGTTCACGTTGTTCTCGACTGGATTCCTGTTGTGGGGGAGGGGCTGCCGCCAGCGTGGCGGCTTTTTGACGCTGAGCAATCAACCAGGCACTGCCAGCACCGGCACCCGCCAGTAGCAAAAACGGCACATTCGGCATACCAGGGATGAGGCCCATACCACCGATAATGCCGGAAGTAATCGCCAGTGTTTTTGGCTCTTTTAGCAGCTGAGAGAAGATCTGCTCACCAATGTCTTGATCTGCGGTTGAGCGGGTAACCAATAAACCGGCAGCTGCAGCCAATAACAACGAAGGAATTTGTGCGACCAGGCCATCACCAATGGTGAGCAATGTGTAGTTATGAGCTGCTTCGGAAAAAGTCAAACCATGTTGCATCACGCCGATAATAAAACCACCGATGATGTTGATAAATAAGATCAATATCCCGGCAATCGCATCACCACGGACAAATTTACTGGCACCATCCATTGAGCCGTAAAAATCCGATTCCTGCATGATCTCTTCACGACGGCGACGCGCTTCATCCTGATCAATCAATCCGGCATTCAAGTCAGCATCAATCGCCATTTGTTTACCGGGCATCGAATCAAGGGTAAAACGAGCGCTAACTTCAGCGATACGGGTAGCACCTTTGGTGACTACCACAAAGTTGATGATGACTAGGATTGCAAACACCACCAGACCGACAGCGTAATTACCACCAATAACAAAGGAGCCAAACGCTTCAATAACATCGCCTGCAGCAGCTGTTCCGGTATGACCTTCCAACAAAACAATACGGGTGGAAGCTACGTTCAGAGCAAGTCTTAAAAGGGTTGCCAATAACAGAATGGTTGGGAATGCAGCGAACTGTAGAGGTTTTCTGACATAGACACTGGCCAGCACGATGGTCAGTGATAATGCAATATTGAAACTGAATAACATATCCAGCATAAATGCCGGTAGGGGAATGACCACCATGGCCAGCAAGGCCACCAGAAACATTGGTGTCGCGACATTACCGTTTAGCGCTACGCCTAAACGGCTTGTCAGGCTTGTATTCTCCATTGACTACTCATCTCGTTTAAATTCATCAGGTATCGGCAGGTCTTCAGTATTGAGATTTGGCTTATTACCGCCAGTGTTTTTGTAACGTCTCAATTGGAAGACAAACGCCAATATCTGGGCTACTGCAATATATAGACCAGATGGAATTTCCTGACCGATTTCCGTGCTGTAATAGACGGCTCGAGTCAGCGGAGGAGCAGATATAATGGGGACTTCGTGGTTATCACCGACCATTCTGATTTGTTGAGCAATCAGATCAGTTCCTTTGGCCAGCACAACAGGCGCGCCGGATTTTGATTGGTCATAACGCAGCGCCACGGCATAGTGTGTGGGGTTAGTAATGATAACGTCGGCTTGCGGAACATCCTGCATCATGCGCTGTTGCGATAACTGGATCTGCATTCTGCGGATCCGTCCTTTCACTTCAGGACTACCTTCGGTTTCTTTATTTTCGTCCTTAAGTTCCTGTTTCGTCATACGAAGTTGTTTAGTGTGATTCCATTTCTGGAATGGAACATCAATCAATGCAATCAAAATCAGGCTGGCACAAATGGCTAAAAATCCCCACAACACGATATAACCTAACTCGGTCATCGCTGAGTGAACTTCCTGGCGACCCAGTGTCAATAATCGGTCACGCAGATTCCACAAAATCAGCGTGCCGATACTGCCAACCAGAAGAAACTTACCGAGGGCTTTGCTCAATTCAACCAGACCTTGGGGCCCGAACATCCGCTTAATGCCGCGAAGAGGCTCATCTTCTCAAGTTTGACGCCAATAGCCTGTGTGGAAAAATTCCAGCCACCAATCAATGCCGGGGCGGAAAGAGCTGCTATCAGGGTAATGGCAAGAAAACTGCCGACATCCCAGGCCATGATTTTTAAAGCAAGGATAAGTTGTTGGGCCATCATGTGAGGGTCCATGATCAGCTTGCGATTAAGCGAGAATGATTGCGTCATCACTTCGCCGAGACTGCTGATTAAATTGCCACCGACAAACAACATTGCCACCGCACTGGCAACTAACACCACAACTGTACTTAATTCCTGTGAGCGGGGAACCTGACCTTTTTCACGAGCATCCTGAAGTCGTTTGCCCGAGGGGGCTTCGTTACGTTCTTGACCGCTATCTTGTTCAGCCATTGTTGATCACCAACAGACGAATCATTTGCAGCATCTGATCAGCAAAATTGACCAGATGATTACCGACTGCAGGCAAGGTGATATAAATAATCACAAAACCCAAGCCGATGGTTAACGGAAAACCGATGGAAAATGGACTGATTTGTGGCGCCGCACGGGATAAAATACCGAAAGCCAGATTCACCATCATCAACGAGCCAATTGCCGGTAAAGCAATTATGACACCTGCAGCGTACATCCAGCTGGCCAGGCTGGCGATATCCCGAAAGCTCTCAACAGCAATGCCCCCTGCGCCAACGGGTAAGCTAATAAAACTCTCCGCCATGACCTGAATCAGCACGAGATGCCCATTGATACTGAGAAACATCAAGGTGATGAAAATCATATAAAACTGACTGATAACCGGAACGGTGGTGCCATTTTGCGGATCAACCATGGAAGCAAAACCAAGCCCCATCTGCATAGCAATAATTTGCCCTGCGACAATGAAAGCATTGATTAACAGTTGCAACATAAACCCCATACAGATGCCAATCATCACTTCCTGGGCAATTAGTAAGATGCCTTGAGCACTTAAAGGTGAGACCACTGGTATCGGGGTGTTGATAGTTGGAACCACAACTAAGGTGATGGCCACAGCAATAATCAGCCTGGTGCGGACATTGATAAAGTTACTGCTGAAAATAGGGGCAACCATCACCATGCCGCCAATACGAAACAAGGGTAGTAGATATACACCAAGTATCGCACTGATTTCTGCGATCGACAGGTTCATCGTTAACCTAGCAGATAGGGAATATTTTCAAAAAGACGGATGGTGTAGTTGGTCACCAAACTCAGCATCCAAGGCCCAGCAACCATTAAGACAAGAATAGTTACCAGTAATTTAGGAATAAAGCTTAAGGTTTGTTCGTTTATCGATGTCGCGGCCTGAAACATACTTACCATTAAGCCTACTGTTAATGCCGGTATTAATATAACGATGATAAGCAAGGTAATCACTTCCAACGTTTGTTGCATCACGGTTAAAACGGTTTCAGGCGTCATGGCTAGATATAAAAGCTGGAAGCCAGCGTTCCCATTAATAACGCCCAACCATCGATCAAGACAAATAACATGAGTTTAAACGGTAGGGAAATCAGCATTGGCGATAACATCATCATGCCCATTGCCATCAGTACTGACGCAACCACCAAATCGATGATCAAAAAGGGGACGAAAATCAGAAAACCAATCTGAAAAGCAGTTTTCAACTCGCTGGTTACAAACGCCGGTAGCAATAAGCTAAACGGCACATCTTCAGGACTCTCAATAGCTGCATAGCCACCAATTTCGGCAAATAATTCAATATCACTCTCACGGGTTTGTGCCAGCATGAATTCACGAAATGGCAGACTGACCTGTTCTATCGCTTGGGTGGCTTCAATATCACCATCCAAGTAGGGTTTTACACCGGTTTCGTAGGCATTAGTGAAGACCGGCGACATGATAAAAAAAGTTAAAAATAAAGCCAGACCGATCATGATTTGATTAGAAGGTGTTGATTGCACACCCATGGCCTGACGTAGAATCGCCAGCACAATAATGATTCGGGTAAAAGACGTCATCATTAACAGCGCGGCTGGCAAAAGTGTCAGCACGGTCATCAAAGCGAGGATTTGCAGGGTTAACGAATAACTTTGAGAGCCATCTTCGCCGGTAGACAAGGTCAAAGCCGGAATCCCTGGTTCTGCTAATGCCAGCCCTGGCAGCAGCATACAGATCAGCAACAATCCAAAACGCATTATGAGTTGCCTCGCTGCTGCATCATTTGTTTGAGACGATCAGCAAAAGAGTCACCGGTTTTGGTGGGTATTTCCCGTACCGATAACGGTTCAGGCAAGGTATACAAGGTATTAATTTGCTGAGGCGTTACGCCGAGTAACAATTGTTGTTCACCGACTTGTATCAAAACCGCTTTTTCGCGGGCTCCTAATGAAATGGCGCCCAGAACTTTGAGCTGACCATGATGTGTTGCGTGAAACAATTGACTGCGTTTTAACATCCAGCCGAGAAATAGGATGACCGCAAGCACTACGATTAAACCAAATATGGTTTGTAATAACGTGCTGGCAGTGACCGGAGCAGAGCTCATGGTTTCTGCATTTACTGTTACCGGCAACAAGGAAACCAGAGCAGCTGAAATAACGTGCCGATATTTCATCGCAGTTTTTTAATCCGCTCAGCAGCACTAATGACGTCAGTCAGTCGAATACCAAATTTATCATTGACCACGACAACCTCACCATGGGCGATCAATGTATCGTTGACCAGCACATCCATCGGTTCACCCGCTAGACGATCCAGTTCTACAACTGAACCCTGACTTAATTGCAGTAAATTCCGAATACTAATGCGGGTACGGCCGATTTCCATCGAGATGGTGACAGGGATATCCAACACCATATCCATGTTAACTTCAGATCTGGGCTTGCCCTCATCAGCCAATTTGTCCATTGGCGCGGGACTGGCTTGCGCAGCAGAAGATTCGGCTTCTGCCTGTTCTTCCAATGCAGCCGCCCATGGATCTTCAGCTGAATCATTATCGCCTTGATCTTCTAATGCCGCTGCCCATTCGTCAGCCAGATCCTGATCGGATTGTTTAGTATCTTCACTCATTATTTTTTAGCCTTTGCCAACTGATAGCTTGGTGTAGTGTCTTTTGGGTGTTCAATAATCGAAGTAATTTTTAACGCTGCTTTGTCGTTATGTTCGCCATAGGTTGCACGAAATACCGGAATATTTTCCACCATAGTGGTCACGGTTTTCGGCATGCTGATAGGAATAATGTCACCTACTTTTAATTTACGAACGTCTTCTAATGTGACTGTTGTTTGCGCTAATATCGCTGATACGGTGACATCTGCCAGCATCAGCTCTTCACGCATGGACTTGGCCCAGCGACCATCATCGTTTGAGCGGTCACTTTGCAGGCCGGTATCGAGTAATTCACGGATCGGCTCAAGCATGGAGTAGGGCAAAGTGATATGCAGATCGCCACCACCGCCATCCAATTCGATATGGAATGTTGAAATAACCACTACTTCACTGGGGCTAACGATATTGGCAAATTGAGGGTTTACCTCATGACTAACGAATTCAAATTTGACTGGCATTACAGGTGACCAGGCCTCGGTTAAATCGTTAAAGCAAAGGTTTAACACCATGCGAATCACGCGCAATTCGGTCGCCGTAAATTCACGGCCTTCAATGCGCGCCTGAAAACGTCCTTCGCCACCGAAATAATTATCCAAAATGGTGAATACCAATTTGGGTTCAAAAACGATAAGTCCAGTACCACGTAATGGATGTAATTGGATAAGATTGAGACTGGTCGGGACAAACAGCGTATGCACATATTCAGAGAATTTCATCACCTGCACGCCACCGACAGAAATTTCAGCCGAACGGCGTAGCATGTTGAATAAATTTATCCGTAAATAGCGGGCAAAGCGTTCATTGATCATTTCCAGGGTCGGCATGCGACCACGAATAATGCGTTCTTCGTTACCGAAGTCGTAGCGGCGAGGTTTGCCGAATTCGTCTAATTCCGGTTCTTTCTTCTGAATATCGTCACCGCCCAGTCCGTTTAACAGGGCATCAACTTCATCTTGCGACAATATATCGTGAACGGCCATAACTATTGCATTACCAGACTGGTGAAATAAACCGCTTCAAGACCTGCGATAGAATCCTGCTGCTGCGTCAGGAAATTATTAATGGTTTCCAGTGATGCCTGTTGTAAGGCTTGTGTTCCTTCAGTGGTGCTCAGTTCGTCATAATTTTGACTATAAAATAACATCAGCAACTCATGCACCAGAGCCGGTTCATGCAAGGCGAACAAATTAATCGTCGCTTGATCGCGAGCCATGACTTTCATCTTAATTTGTAAATAACGAACTTGGTTATTACTTTGCTCTGAGAAATTGACGATAAACGGAGCAGTAATCTCGTGATATACCGGGGTGGCTTTTGGAGCCGTAGCTGGATCCAATGGTTCTGCATCTTTGGACAGCCACCAATAAGCGCCACCGCCAATGACTGCCAGCAGAACAACAATCCCAGCAATCATGATGATTTTGGTTTTCTTACTCATGCCTTGCTTGAGTTCGATATCTTTTTGTATTTCAGCCATGTTGTCTATTTCCTATCGATAAATTATTCAAAGCAAATACCGTGCCTGATCATTGCCAGAGAAAGGTGGTGAAATACACTGCTTCGAGATTGCTGTTGCCTGTTTCTTCTTCAAAAATGGCTTTAATACGTTCGTAAGCTTTCTGTTGCAGCTCGCTACGACCATCCAGGCTTTTTACGGTTTCCATATTTTGTTCAGCGAAAAGAACACGAAGTGTGTCCTGAATCATTGGCAGATTACTGTCCGCGCTGCTCAGAATAGACTGATCTTTTGACATCAACGCCACTTTGATTTGCAGATAGCGTGCCTTCTCATCACTTTGCCGCAAAAAATTGATGGTAAAGGGTTCTTCAATTACGTAATACAACGGTTGTGTCGACTGTCCACCTCCTGCATAAGTGGCAAAGCTGTTGAGACTGAGCAATGTAATTATCAATGCGTTCAGCAGAATGTTCATGAATTGGTATACTCCTGTACCGAAGATGCTGGTGATATCAGTAGTTGATTATGACAAGCTTAGGTAATGCGTGAAAGGGGGCAATTTGTCTAATACCAATCAAAAGCAAACTCAGGACTCAAAAGTCAGTAAAAAAGATTTTTGGCTCACCCTGCCGCAATACTGTTTGCCGCAACATAGCTTGTCACGATTGATGCACAAGATTTGTCGATGTCAAAAACCTTGGTTTAAAAACCGGATCATTTCGACCATCATCAAGCAATATCAAGTTGATATGAGTGAGGCTGTTCAGCCTGATATAAGTCATTACAAGCATTTCAATGCTTTTTTCACTCGCAGAATTAAAATCGACAGCAGACCGATAGCATACGGTAGTGATGTTTTGGTTTCGCCAGTTGATGGGTGTATCAGTCAATTAGGTTCAATTGATGAGGGTAGGATTTTCCAGGCCAAAGGCCATGATTATTCGACGTTAGAGCTTTTAGGCGGCGATCAGCAGTTAGCTGCGCAGTTTGATGGTGGTCAATTTGCCACCATTTATCTGTCACCGCGTGATTATCATCGCATTCATATGCCAATTTCCGGAAAGTTAACCCGGATGCGCTATGTTCCCGGTAAATTATTTTCGGTTAATCCATTGACCGTGCGGGGTGTGCCAAGACTTTTTGCTCGTAACGAGCGGGTAATAACGATTTTTCAAACTGATTTTGGTCCCATCGCACTGATTCTGGTAGGCGCTATTTTTGTCGGCAGCATGGAAACGGTCTGGCATGAAGGGGAGATTACACCGCCTTACACCAAAGATATACTGGACTGGCATTACACCGACACCCATATCCGTTTGAATAAAGGCGAGGAGATGGGCCGATTTAATATGGGCTCAACCGTGGTTTTATTGCTCCCAGCTGATGCGCCGACTTGGACAGAAGAATGGAAAGCCGAGATGAAAATAAAGTTGGGACAGGCCCTGACCTGAATCCCTGACAACATTCAGTGCAAAAAAAACCGGACAATGTCCGGTTTTTTTTGATTTAGCAATTATGCATTGTTACGCCAGGCGTGACAGCTGTTGTCCTGCAGACGTTTAACTTCTTCAGGACCCCAGGTACCAGCTTTGTATGTGTGAATAAAATCTTTTTCTTCAGCCCATTTTTCCAAAATTGGATCAACGACTTTCCAGGCCAGATTGACTTCGTCAGCACGTAAAAACAATGAACGGTCACCTTGAATAGCATCAAGAATCAAGGCTTCATAAGCATCAAGCTTGTGTTTGATGTCATCTGATTCCATCGTCTCCAGGCCAACGGTATGCGCTTTCATTTCGAGGCCAGGTTGTTTAGCCTGTAATTCGATGCGCAAGGTGTTGTCCGGTTGTAGACCCATAACAATCCAGTTGGCATGACTTTCACCAACTTTAGTATCTTTAAATAATTCCAATGGTGGTTTTTTAAAGCGAATGGCAATCATCGCTTTCGATTCAGGCATGCATTTGCCGGTACGTAAATAGAAAGGCACACCATGCCAGCGCCAGTTATCAATGTAGACTTTCATCGCGGCATAGGTTTCCGTCACACTGCCTGCTGGCGCATCATCTTCTTCCAGATAACCTTTGACTGGTTTACCGTTGATTTCACCAGCCGCATATTGACCACGGAAAGCATGTTG
Organism: Methylophaga muralis; assembly: GCF_001720165.1. Taxonomy (GTDB): domain Bacteria; phylum Pseudomonadota; class Gammaproteobacteria; order Nitrosococcales; family Methylophagaceae; genus Methylophaga; species Methylophaga muralis. The sequence continues at coordinate 42,978 of NZ_MCRI01000002.1, read as the reverse complement.
ATCGACGATATCGTGGGTAATTGGACGAATAGATTTGAGTACTTTTACTTTTTCATCGCGTAATGATTCATCGTCCATATCGGCTGGCGGTTCCATCGCAACCAATGCCATCACTTGTAATAAATGGCTCTGAATCATGTCGCGTAAAGCGCCTGAACCATCATAATAACCAGCGCGGCCAGCAACACCTTGCTGTTCTGCATGGGTAATTTGCACATGGTCGATGTATTTATGATTCCACAAAGGTTCTAACAAGAGATTCGCAAAGCGGAATACAAAGATATTCTGTACCGTGCCTTTACCAAGGTAATGGTCGATACGATACGTTTGCTCTTCGGTAAAGTTCTTACGCAGAATACGTTCCAGTTCCGCAGCACTTTTTTGATCGTAGCCAAACGGTTTTTCAACTACCAGGTGACGCCAGCCATCTGTTTCCTGATTTAAACCAACGGCTGAAAGTTGATCGCCGACTACACTGAAAAGTGATGGGCTTATTGATAGGTAAAAAACGATATTCTGTGAGAAACCATTTTCTGGTGTGGTGATCAGTTTTTTCAGTTCGTGATAACTGAATGCTTCATTGATATCGCATTTTAAATAGTGCAGTTTGTTCAAAAAAGTTTGCAGCAGATCGTTATTTACACCACCACGGACTCTCGGGGAAACGTATTCTGTGACCAAATCTTGCCATTCTTGCTGGGTACTGTCTTTACGACCCATACAAATAATTCGAGTGTCATCGGTTAGACGATTCTCAGCTTGTAAATGATACAAAGCTGGCAGTAGTTTTTTCTGAGATAGATCGCCGGTGGCGCCGAAGATAACAATAGTACAAGGTTGCATGGTTTCTCCCGTTACAAGGCTGTGACTGTGCCGTTGAGCGTATATAATTGAGCAATTGTACAATTATGGGAGTGCCTCGTGCTAAAAATTCTGTTTGCCAGCAGTGAAGTTCATCCGCTTATGAAGACCGGTGGTCTCGCTGATGTCTCGGCCAGTCTGCCGTTAGCGCTTTCACATATGCAGCAGGATATTCGAATTATCATGCCAGCCTATCGCGCCACATTGAATCAGTTAGGCGACTGCCCGCTGGTTTCAACCGTTAAATTGGAAGGTTATCATCACCCCATAAATATCCTGCAAGCAAAACTACCCGACAGTGAATTAATTGTCTGGTTAGTGGATTCAGCAGAACATTTTGACCGTGACGGCGGACCTTATTGTGATGCTGATGGCGCAGATTGGGAGGATAACGCCGCGCGTTTTGCATTATTTTGCAGGGTTGCGGTTGCGGTTGCCATGGAGCAGGCCGGTTTAAACTGGCAGCCTGAAGTAGTGCATTGTAATGATTGGCAGACCGGACTGGTTCCAGCTTTGTTAAGTCTGCAAAGCCATCGTCCAGCCTCAGTATTTACTATTCACAATATGGCTTATCAAGGATTATTTTCCCGTCAGGTGTTTGAGACGCTTAATTTACCTGAGCAGTTGTGGCAGGTAGAGGGCCTCGAATTTTACGGCATGATGTCCTTTATGAAAGGCGGATTAGTGTTTGCTGACCATATCACAAGTGTCAGCCCGACTTATGCGCAGGAAATCTGTCATTACGATTATGGTTATGGTCTGGAAGGACTGCTGACATTACGGGCAGAACAATCGCGGCTCAGTGGCATCGTTAATGGCATTGATACTAATGAATGGAATCCGCAAACCGATAAATTCATCGATCATCAATTCAGTATTAAAACGCTGCGCCCGAAAACCCTTAATAAAAAAGCCTTGCAACAGCATTTCTTTCTGCCTGAATCTGCAGAAACACTGTTGTTTGGCATGATAAGCCGATTGGTTTCACAAAAAGGTGTCGATCTCACTATTGATGCAATCAATCGTTTATTGACCGAAGGCAAAGATATACAACTAGTCTGTCTGGGTAGTGGAGAGGCAGGATTCGAGCAGGACCTGCGGGTTTTGCGAGCCAAATTCCCTGATAAAGTCGGCATTCAATTTGGCTATGATGAAGCTCTGGCACATAAAATTGAGGCGGGTGCCGATGCGTTTTTAATGCCATCACGATTTGAACCTTGTGGATTAAATCAGATGTATAGTTTGCGTTATGGCACGTTACCAGTGGTCCGAAACACTGGTGGTTTGGCGGATACAGTTGTCGATGCCAGCGAAGACAATCGCAAGCAAATGTTGGCAACGGGGTTTAAATTTGACCAGCCCACTGTAGAAGATTTGTACGATACTCTGTTAAAAGTAGATGAATTATTTTCACATCCCCGTTTGTGGCGACGGATGATGCTGACTGCAATGGTGCAGGACTTTAGTTGGAAAAACAGCGCGCAAGCGTACCTGCATTTGTATCAGCAATTAGTGGATAACTCATGACAACACGGCAAGTTGATTTCAGCAACGTCGCAGCATTAGAGCTGCTGACCGATAAAGATTTACGGGCCCATGTCCGATTCCTGGTGAATCTTTTGGGTGAGGTGATCGCCGAACAATCCGGTGATGAGGTCTATCAGGCGGTTGAACAATTACGCAAAGGTTTTATCCGGCTGCGTAAGGAAGATGATGCCGAATTGCGTCAAACACTCAAAGAAAAAATTGAATCGCTGGATGAATTTACGTTACGGGAAGTCATTCGCGCTTTTAACTTGTATTTCAGTCTGGTCAACACAGCTGAAGAGGCCTATCACCATCATAATCGGCAAATTCAGCTGCGCAATGGTGGGAGCCTCTGGCATGGCTCGTTTCTTGATACCCTTACTCAGTTCAAGAATGAGGGTGTTTCGCTGGAGCAATTGCAGGAATTGCTCGGAAAACTGGTTTATATGCCAGTGTTTACCGCACATCCAACAGAATCCAAACGCCGGACTGTAATGGAGATGTTACGCCGGGTGTTTTTGCTTGATGAAAAGCTTACTGATGGTTTGCTAACGGAATTTGATCAGCAACAGATTCGCGCTCAGTTAAAACGCCAAATTCAGTTGCTTTGGTCAACTGACGAAGTAAGAGCGGTTAAACCGTCGGTACGCGATGAGATCAAAAACGGCTTGTATTATTTCAATGTCAGTTTATTTGATGCTGTTCCCAGAACCTACCGCAATCTGGAAAATGCGCTGCGCCGGGTGTATGGCGATGAGTTGGATCCAGAAACCCCGATTGTGGTGCCGGATTACTTACGCTTCGGTTCATGGATTGGCGGCGATCGCGATGGCAATCCTTTTGTCACCGCGCAAACAACAGAAATGGCGATTGCTTTGCAGAAACGTACGGTGATTCGCCGTTATCTGGACGATGTCACCAAACTTAGTTTTATTCTGACTCAATCGCAACCACTTTGTCAGATCAGCGAAGCGTTGGAAGCCGATATTGAACAATGTGAACAACGTTTTGCCGGGGCATTTTCAACCAATCCACAACGTTTTGTAAATGAACCCTATCGACGCAAGCTTTATATGATGCGTTATCGACTGAAAGATAATTTGGCAGTACTGGAAGAGTTTTTCCGACCTGATCTACAAATTGAAAGTCTGGGTGTTGTTTATCACAATGAAGATGAATTTCTTGCAGATTTGCATCTGATACATAAATCGCTGGTGGAAAATGGTGATATTGCGATTGCCGCTGCAGAGCTGACTGATTTAATTCGACTGGTCAAAACCTTTGGTTTCTATCTGTATAACCTCGATATCCGTCAGGAATCCTCCAAGCACACCGATGCAGTGGGTGAGATATTGGCTTTAACCGGCCTCAATCGCCATTATCTGCAAATGAATGAAACTGAGCGGCAGGCTCTGTTGAGCGATTTATTGGCAGCCCCACGCTTGCCTGAGATCTACGGGGATTTGCAGCCGGATTCTCTGGAAATACTCAATGTATTTAGACTGATTGCTCGCCTGCGGGTAGAAGTCAGCGAAAAAGCGTTTGGCAATTATGTAATTTCAATGACCCATCAGGCCAGTCACATTCTGGAAGTGATGCTGCTGGCCAGATTTGCCGACTTAATTGGACAGGACGAACAGGGTTGGTTCTGTCATATTCGGGTAGCTCCTTTATTTGAAACCATTGAGGATTTAGAGCATATCGAGCCGGTGATGTCTGCCTTGTTGGAGAACAGTCAGTATCGAACTTTATTAACGGCTTCAGGCAATATGCAGGAAGTGATGCTCGGTTATTCCGACTCCTGTAAAGATGGCGGCATTCTGGCATCGGCGTGGAATTTGTATCAGGCACAGAAAACGGTTAGCCGACTTTCCGAACAATATGCCATTGGTTGTCGGATGTTTCACGGCAGGGGCGGTACTATTGGACGTGGTGGTGGCCCAACCCATGATGCAATTCTGGCCCAGCCGGTAGATACCGTTCATGGGCAGATTAAATTCACCGAGCAGGGCGAAGTCTTGTCATTCAAATATGGTAATACTGAAACCGCATCCTACGAGCTTGGTATGGGCGTTTCTGCTTTGATCAAGGCGAGCAGGGGATTGGTTACTGATTCGGCGCAGGAAAAAACCGAGTATCTGGGCATCATGCAACAACTTGCTGAGTTGGGTGAACAGCAATATCGCAAGCTCACTGAACAGACACCAGGCTTTCTGGATTATTTTTATGAAGCCTGTCCGATCAGCGAAATTGGCTTGATGAATATCGGTTCACGACCTTCACATCGCAAAGCGGGCGATCGTTCTAAATCCTCTGTCAGAGCTATTGGTTGGGTGTTTGCCTGGGCGCAATCCAGACACACTTTGCCGGGTTGGTATGGCATCGGCAGTGCAATTGCTCTATGGGTTGCTGAAGATCCAAGCCGCCGCGATATTCTGCAAAAAATGTATTTTGAATGGCCGTTTTTCCGGGCGATGGTCAGTAATACCCAGATGTCGTTGTCCAAAGCCGATATGGAGATCGCCGCGGAGTATGCTGACTTGTGTATTGATAAACAACAGGCAGCAGAAGTATTAGAGGTGATTCGTCAGGAGTACCAGCAAACGGTTAGTCAGTTATTACAACTGACAGGGGCGGATAAGTTGATGGCGGAAAATCCATTGTTAGCGTTGTCTTTGCGTCGACGCCAGGCTTATCTGGATCCGTTAAATCACATTCAGTTGCTGTTATTAAGACGTTATCGGCATGGTGGTTATACTGAAACTGAAACCGCCAAATGGCGAGATCCGCTATTACGCAGTATCAGCGCCATATCACAGGGCATGCGTAATACCGGTTAACTGTCTTCAGTTGGCCGGTCTTTTTTCGGAATATAACGCGGTTTTTCCTCTTTGGTTTTGGAACGCGCCTTATTGGCTTTGGCCTTAGGCGCCAATCCTTTCAATTTGCGGATTGGTAAGCCATGACCCAGGTGATACTCAATCCGTTCCAGATTTTTCAGATCATGTGGTTCAACCAGATTGATGGCGGTGCCGTGTTTATCTGCACGACCAGTACGGCCAATGCGATGAATATAGTTATCACCGCGAAACGGCAGATCGTAGTTAATGACATGGGTAATATCAGCTACATCCAGTCCGCGCGCAGCAACATCCGTGGCTACGGTGACCTTGATCTGGCCGGCGCGGAATTTACGAATCCGCTCACGGCGCACCGATTGATCAAAATCACCGTGCAATAACTGCGCGGAAATATTCTGTGATTGCAGCCAGTCGCAGACTTCTTCGGCACGGGTTTTTTTATTACAGAACACTAAAGCGCGCTGGCAGGCTGGTGCGTTAATAAATGCCAGTAACAAAGCCTGTTTATGTTCGCGATTATCGGCCAGATACACTTGCTGAGTGACATTCTCAGCCAATTGATTGGCCGCATTAATGTGAATTTCCTGCGGATCAGTAAGTAATTCTTCAGCAAAAATTCTGACACCACTACCCGCTAAAGTTGCTGAGAATAATCCGGCTTGGAATTTGGATTTAATCGCGGCGAGGGCCATCAACACATCCGGTCCCTGACCCATATCCAGCATGCGATCGGCTTCGTCAATTATCACCAGTTCAACTGCGGATAAATCAACCGATTCATCATTTACTAAGCTTAATAATCGACCTGGAGTGGCAATAATAATGTCGCATTGAGCACTGGCATGCTGCACTTGTGCCCAAGGCGAAGCGCCACCGGTCAGCATCGCGATGGTTGGTTTAAAAGCTTTACCTAACTGGTGAAACACATGTTGGATCTGAAATGCCAGTTCACGGGTAGGAGCAAGAATAAGAATTCGTGCCTGATCGTGTTTATGCCGTTCATCATTGAGACGTTGCAAAATCGGCAGGATAAATGCCGCAGTTTTCCCGGTACCTGTAGCGGCACAGGCCAGTACATCCTGACCGGCCAATAATGCCGGGATTGCCAGCTGTTGTACTTCAGTGGGTTTTTCAAAACCACTGTCGCGAACGGCGGCAATCAATTCATCATCAAGAAAGAGATCGTCAAAAGTCATGGTGTTTATCTTATCAGTCGAAAGCGCCTGCAGGATCACAACAGGCATAGAAGTGGCGGGCAATATACCACAATATCCTTAGCAAGCCTGAACCAGGCAGCAGTCACTCAAGTGGTTAGTACCAGTAAACAGCCGGCAATCATTACGCCACAAGCCGATAAACGGCGTAATAAGTGTTTCTCATGAAAAATTCGGTAGCCGAGAAAGACCTGCAATACCATGCTGAGTTGAAACAATGCCAGCGAATAAGCCACCAGTAATTGCGAAAATACCAGCATGGTGGTGTATTGCATCAAAAAGATAAAACTACCCAACCAGATAAAATGACTACGGTGTTGTTTAGCGGCTTGCCAATCCATTTGCCAGCGCTTGCCACCAAACCAGTAATACAGAGCCACTGATAATGGCAAACCAAACAAACACCAGTAAAGTGTGGTTGCTAAAGCGCCACCACTGAGCACGGCATTTTTAAGCGGCAAGGTGCCAATCGAAAATAACAATATCGATAAAAACCGATATTGCACACCACGTTGTATGAACAAATGCCACAATCGGTTTGAGGTAGAACTGGCTGCTGGCGGAAATAATAAAAAGCTGCCGAGCAAAATGATAATCACGCCGCTGAAGCCTTGCAGGCTTGGTACTTCGCCCAGAAAAATCACCGCGAGGATCATTGAAAACACCACTTTGTAAGCATTCAGTGGGCCGAACACGGATAAATCAGTTTTTGATAATGACAACACTAAAAACAATGTACCGGCCATATCCAGCAAGGCGGCCAGCAGGATATTGATCCAGAACCCCTGACTAATGGCGCTATGATTAACCATTAAGAGTAACGGCAAGCTGATAGCAACCAGCACCAAATAGGAAAGCATCACGATAAACAGTGAATGCAGACCTTGGTGAGTGAAGCGTTTTTGGAAAACGTTAGCCGCGGCGGAGGAAAATACTCGTCCAAGGACGATCAGTAACTCCATTACTCAGCAGGGTTTAATGGCAGATAATTATTTTCAGCGTTGGTTTGATATGCATTAAACAGTTGATACTGGGCATCCTCATCGAAACTGAACACGATAAAATGATCTTTGCGTAACCCCATTTCCATGCCCGGCGTGCCCACTGGCATCTGCGGAACAGACAAACCTGTGATATGGGCAGGTTTATCGATCAGTAATTGTTTTATATCATCAGCCGGCACATGACCTTCGATCACATAATCATTAATCACAGCGGTGTGACAGGAAGCCATGCTGTTAGGCACGCCCAGTTTCTCTTTTATCTTGGCCATGTCATTGCTGATTTGATCAATCACTTCAAATTGATGTTTTTCTAGATGCTCAATCCATTTATGACAGCACTGGCAATTGGCATCGCGATAAACGGTAATGGTTTGAGGTGTTTCAAGTTGTAAGCGGGCCTGATCCCATTCACTGGCATGCAGGGTGGTCGCAAAAGCCAGATTCAGCAGCAGTGTCAGGCTGAATGCTAAATTAAGGGCACTCAATCATAATCTCCTGATCGTCACTGTTTTTTTCAACATATTCCAAAGCCCATAATGTTGACTTGTTATTATCAACATCAATCAACTGCGGCAATTCGATGCAGGTGATACCTTGGTTTTGAAACTGCTCGTGTTCAGCTTCTGTCAGCAACTGCGGGTTGTGCCAGATAGCTGAGATATCATCACTGATTTCTGCCTTAAATGCGTCCAGCCCTTCACGAGTAAAAATAATAAGAACCATGATTATGGAATATCCAAATAAGCTTTTTCAGAAATAGTAGCCCAATCTTCATCTTGTTCACGGAAGTTTTTATACGCTTCGTGAACCCGTTTGAATTTAGGATTTTGAGCGGCTTCATCAGCCAAAGTCTGTTCAGTGATTTGTTTGAGAGTATTCAGCACATCGGCTGGAAAAGGCACAATACTAATATTGTCACGCTGGCGTAATTCAGCCAAAGCAACCACATTCTTCTGTTCCATTTCAGATGCCATGAGTAGATTTTCAGCTTTTGCTGCATTTTCAACAATCGCTTGCAGATCGGGTGGTAATAAATTCCAAGCGCGTTTATTAATGCTCAGTTCCAGTACGGCTCCCGGTTCCTGCCAGCCGGGATAATAATAAAATTTCGCAGCACGATGCAGCCCCAGACGTTGATCATGGTAGGGTGCAATCCACTCAGTCGCATCAATGGTATTGCGTTCAAGTGCAGTGTAAACCTCGCTGCCTGCCAGCAGGATAGGGTTACCTCCGGCTTTGGCAAATACTTTGCCGCCTAATCCGGGGATACGCATTTTTAGCCCTTGCAAATCGGCCATCGAGTTAATTTCTTTATTAAACCAACCGCCCATCTGAATGCCGGTATTGCCTAAAGGAAAAGGCACGATATTGTATGGCTCATAGACTTCACGCCACAGTTCCAACCCGCCACCATGATATAGCCAGGCATTCATACCGCGCGGTGTCATACCAAATGGCACAGTGGAGAAAAACTGGGCTTCAGGCACTTTGCCTGCCCAGTAATAGGCACTGCCATGACCCATTTCAACCGTGCCTTGTGAAACGGCATCAAAGGTCTGTAAAGCCGGGATCAATTCACCGCCGGCAAAAACTTTGACTTTGAGTCGTCCATTGGACATAGCTTCTAGGTTGGCGGCAAAGCGTTCGGCACCTTCCTGTAATACAGGAAACCCTGGAGGCCAGGCAGTTACCATCTTCCAACGATAAACTTTGCTGGTGTCAATCTCCTCATCGAATGGGCCAGCATCATCGGTTCCGCAGGCTGAAAGCAACACGAGACTGAACAACAAAGTTAAACGGCGTAAACATACGGATAAATGCATTATCGTTTTCCTGAATTACAAGGTTTCAAGATTGGCATACGCCAATACCAGCCATTTGCTTCCAGCTTGTTTGAAATTCACATGAACTCTGGCGTGGCTGCCATTACCCTCGGTGTCAATAATGACGCCTGGCCCGAATTTTTGATGCATCACCTGCTGACCGGTTCTGAAACCCGTATCATCAGCCGAATGGCTGCGACTGGCAATAGCTGTTAAACCTGCCGCCGCCATATTTTTTTGAGAACGAACTTGATGCAACCGCTCGACAGGGATTTCACTGAGGAAGCGGGAAGGGCGAGGATGCATTTCTTGCCCATATAAATAGCGTGATTCGGTGTAGAGCAAATACAGCGTGTTGCGGGCTCGTGTCATGCCGACATAGCATAGACGGCGTTCTTCAGCGAGCCTGAGTGGATCATCAGACGATTTTTGACCTGGGAACAGACCTTCTTCCATACCCACCATAAATACGATTGGAAATTCCAGGCCTTTAGCTGAATGTAACGTCATCAACTGTACACAGTCCTGCCATTGATCACCTTGGTTTTCACCGGCTTCCAATGCGGCATGCGCAAGAAAAGCATCCAGTAATGGCATCTCTTCTTCATCGTCAGCACGCATAAATTCGCGGGTGGCATTGATCAGCTCATCCATGTTTTCAATACGGCCCTGACCTTTTTCAGTCTTATCCTTGGCAAAGTGGGTACGTAGCCCACTCTCATCGATAACCAAAGCCGTGAGTTCATGTAACGACATGCTGTCGTCTTCCGGAGTTAACGAATCAATCAACGTTAAAAAGGCCGACAAGGCGTTGCCAGCTCTGGCGGGTAAGATTTTTTGCTGTAAAAAATCCACCGAAGATTGCCACATGGATTGATTAGTTTCGCGAGCATATTGGCGCAGCTGGGTCAGTGTTGCTGCACCAATACCGCGGGTGGGGATGTTCACAATGCGTTCAAAGGCCGCATCGTCACGCCGATTACTTATCAAACGCAGATATGACAAAACATCCTTGATTTCAGCGCGTTCAAAAAAGCGCAGACCACCATAAACCCGATAAGGTACGGCTGACTGCATCAAGGCTTCTTCAATCACCCGTGACTGGGCATTAGAGCGGTATAACACAGCAACTTCACTGCGCTTGCCACCTTGATTCATCCAGTTGCGAACTTCTTGTACCAGATAGGCGGCTTCATCACGTTCGTTATAAGCGTTATAAAGCTGAATCGGTTCGCCATCGGCGTCTTCCGTCCACAACTCTTTACCAAGGCGTTCACTGTTGTTGGCAATGACAGCGTTGGCGGCGGCAAGAATATTGCCGGTAGAACGATAATTTTGTTCCAGCCTGACCGTGCTGGCATCAGGATAATCTTTATGAAATTTTTGGATATTTTCAATTTTGGCGCCGCGCCAGCCATAAATCGACTGATCATCATCACCAACGATAAACAGATGTCCGGTCTGACCGGCCAATACTCTTATCCAGGCATATTGAATGGTGTTGGTATCCTGAAACTCATCTACCAGAATTTGCGAAAAACGTTGTTGATAATGCGCCAGAATATCAGGGCGTTTCAGCCATAACTCATGACTGCGCAGCAGTAATTCGCCAAAATCCACCACACCGGCACGCTCACAGGCTTGCTCATAGGCCAGATAAATTGCCAGCATATTTTGCGAATAAGGATCTTCTCCGGCTTGCAGATGGGCTGCTCTGAGACCTTCGTCTTTCTGTCCGTTGATATACCACTGTGCCTGCTTGGGTGGCCACTGCGCTTCATCCAGCGACATGCCGCGGATAATACGTTTGATCATGCGCAGTTGATCATCACTGTCGAGAATTTGAAACCCCTGGGGCAATCCTGCTTCCTGCCAATGAGACCGCAGTAACCGATGCGCTAAACCGTGGAAAGTACCAACCCACATTCCGCCAATTGGATAACCAAGCATTTGTTCAATACGACCACGCATTTCAGCAGCGGCTTTGTTAGTGAAGGTTACAGCCAGGATATTGGCAGGAGATAAGGCTTCGGCCTGAATCAGCCAGGCAATTCGATGAACCAGCACTCGTGTTTTACCACTGCCGGCGCCTGCCAGAATACGCGTATGGCCGAGTGGTGCGGCAACAGCTTCACGTTGTGGTTTGTTCAGATCATCGAGTAGTTCAGATACATCCATCAGTTTCGTAACAATTCGGAGTGGTTGCCCGGAGCAGCATCAGCTGGCATTAACATGCACGGGGTGAAGTGAGGCATCTTATAGATACAACTATCCCCACTGGTGTGGGGATAGGAGTGCATCACGAATTTAGATATTGCTGTCGAGAAACGCAGCCAATTGTGATTTGGTTAAAGCGCCGACTTTAGTCGCTTCCACTTCACCGTCTTTAAACAGCATCAATGTCGGGATTCCGCGAATACCGTAACGTGGTGGTGTATCCGGATTTTCATCAATGTTCAATTTGCAGACTTTCAATTTGCCTGCGTATTCCGCGCCAATCTCTTCCAGAACCGGTGCAATCATTTTGCAGGGACCGCACCATTCAGCCCAGTAATCGACCAGTACAGGCATATCTGACTGTAGAACCAGGCTGTCAAAGTCGCCATCGGTCACATTAGTGACGTTTTCGCTCATGTTTTATCTCCAGTGGTATCTAAAGTATTGGACCGCTATACTCGCAAGCCAACATTGAGTAACATTTTTTCTTATCAGTAAAGGTAATGCAAGTATTTATATGAGTGCTCACCTCACCGACACGGCATTTTCATCGCTGCCACTTCATCCGCTCTTGCAGAAAGGCTTGCAGCAAGCGGGCTTTGAATTTTGCACGCCGATTCAGGCGCAGTCACTTCCTTTATTGCTGGCAAACCGCGATGTCGCGGGTCAGGCTCAAACCGGTACCGGTAAAACCATAGCCTTTTTATTAGCCACTTTTCAGCGCCTTTTATCGACCCAAGATACGCAAAACCCAACTTCCAAACAACCTCGCGCATTGATTTTGGCACCTACCCGGGAATTGGCAATTCAGATTGTAAAAGATGCTGAATTACTCAACAGCGAGGCCGGATTGCGCATTGTGATCGCTCATGGCGGTAAAGATTATCAACGTCAGCGCGATGCTATCACTGACGGTTGTGATGTATTAATCGGTACGCCGGGACGTCTACTGGATTTTCATAAACAGCGGGTTTTCAATCTCAATAATATTGAAGTCGTGGTGCTGGATGAAGCGGACAGAATGTTTGATCTGGGCTTTATTAAAGATGTGCGGTTTTTCCTGCGTCGCCTGCCAAGTCCGGAAAAACGTTTGGGCATGCTGTTTTCTGCAACCCTCAGTTACAAAGTGACCGAGCTGGCTTACGAGCATATGAATAATCCGGAAAAAGTGCAGGTTGAGCCGGAAAAAATGATGGGCGATCGGATAGAAGAGTGGGTTTATTACCCGTCAAACGAAGAAAAAGTTCCGTTATTACTGGCGTTAATTAAACGAATTCAACCCTTGCGTAGCATTGTCTTTGTAAACACAAAACAAGTTGCTGAACGAGTCTGGGGTTATCTTGAAGGCAATGGTTACAAAGCGGCATTACTATCCGGTGATGTACCACAGAAAAAACGCGAAAGTCTGTTAAAACATTTTCAGGATGGTGAATTTCCCTATCTGGTCGCCACCGATGTAGCCGCTCGTGGATTACATATCCCGGAAGTCAGTCATGTGTTTAATTTTGATTTACCGCAGGATGCGGAAGACTATGTGCATCGAACTGGCCGGACAGCGAGAGCGGGCGCAGTGGTATCGCGATAAGTCTGGCTTGTGAGGAATATGCCTTTTCGTTGCCAGATATTGAGCAATACATCAAACATAAATTACCGGTAGCGCAAAGCTCTGATGAGCAGCTGGAAACACCGCAACCGAGAATCAGAGCAGAACGTAATCCGACACCTCGTCACCAAAATAAATCACGTGGCGATAACAATAAAGACAATCGTCCTCGACGTAACAAACCTTCTAAGGGATCGAGCAAACCGGTAACTTCGGATGCAAATCAATAGCAATTTACCGGTACTTTTTACCCCGAGCAGACAGCCGGAAGAGTCGTCTGTTCGACTGCCGGTGTTGTTTGATAAACAATCTGAATTCAATAATGTAAACCGTCAACCCGTTATCAGTCGTCAGGTTATCGGAGTGACGGATAATTACGATAGTCAGCAGGCACGGTATATTCGTAACTTCAGCCTGACCAATCGTGAAACAGAGCGTAATGCTGAGCAAACCGCACTGCCAGCAACCGTACAGGCCTATTTACAAATAGAAGGCTTAAAGGACAGTAAACCTCAGGAGAGACTATTTGATGCGATGGCCTAAGCTTTTATTGATTGGTAGTGTGTTATTTATTTTTACGGGTTGTGCGGCAGACCCAAACTACAAACCAGTAACAGTTTCCAGCTTAGCTAAAAGTCAGATTGATGAAGTGATTGAATTGCACCAGCAAAGGCTGATGCAAGATTTGAAAACTCTGACGATCAAACTTTATCAGCGAAATCCCAGCCAGCGTCATGATCGTCATATGCGAACTCTGGAAGATAGTGTGGCCAGATTGTTTATCTATCCGGCCAATGTCGGTTTTGCCAACTGGGATGGGTTTGAAGCGACAGAAATCATTCGACTGGCGCTGACCGAAGATTATGATGGCGACAGGGTGTTGGCATTCACTGTCGGTATGCGGCGGATGTTGATGGCTTCGTATAATGACCAAACTGAATTTTATTATTTGTCTTCAGTGGATCAGCAAAAACTCTACAACAGCGCACGAAATATCGAAATTGCCGCCTGGATGCTGGCGGAAAAACGCGATGCCAATGGTAAACGATTATTGCTCAGCGATAGCCTGCAGAATGAGTCGCGGAATTTGAGCTTTCAACGCATTATCGGTGGCATGATTGCGACCCAGGATAATCTGGCCGCGATTATGGCGCAGAAAAATGGTCGCATGGTAAAAACGGTTATGGTGCAGGCAGCATCAATGATGTTCTTGCCGATCTAATTTGAGCTTATTTCGCTCCAATCGCTTGACGCATAATACGGTTCTTCAACCATTGAGATTTATTCACCTGCTGCATGCCGGTTGTTCGTAACCAGCTGATTGGACTGGCAGTTTGAGTAAACAGTCGATGAAATCCATCCATAGTGAATTGCATTTGCAGATTTTCGGCCAGTCGATGGCGCTGATATTTTTTTAAGGTGTGCAGACTACCAATCTGTCGTTGATTCTGGCTTGCCCATGCAATGACTTCAGCCAAAGCTTTAGCATCCTGTAACCCAATATTCACACCTTGCCCGGCCAATGGATGAATGGTGTGAGCTGCATCACCTAATAAGGCAAACCCCGGTTTCACATATTCTTTGACATGCGACAGTGCGAGCGGGAAACTGGCACGTTCTGATACCAGTTCAACCTTACCCAGCCGATATTCAAATGTTTCAGCAAGTTGTAATTCAAAGCTGGTTTTATCAATCGCTTTAAAATGTTCTGCCTGTTCCGTTGGTAATGACCAGACGATTGAACATAAATGCGCATCATTTAATGGTAAGAACGCCAGTGGGCCGCCCGGTAAAAAACGTTGCCAGGCCGTTTTTTGATGCGGGTTTTCAGTATGTATGGTGGCCACAATCCATGTTGCTTATAGGCCCAGCCACGGCTTTCAATTCCCGCTTGCTCACGTAGTATGGAACGAGCACCGTCTGCGGCAACAATTAATTCGGCGGTTAAGGTTTGACCATTATCCAAGGTGAGTTGACCGGGTTGATATTGTTGCGGCTGAGCAGGGCAGATAACGTCAATTTGCGGGTGCTTTTGAGCTGCTGCCAGTGTCTGCTGTTGAATATGCTGGTTTTCAACGATATGACCAAGATAATCAACACCGATATCTGCAGCAGAAAACTGCAAATCACTTCCCGATGTTTCCCAAACCTGCATTTTTTCAAAAGGCCCCAGTCGAGAAGGGTAGAGTGTCTGCCAGACATTGATTTCATTAAGGATTTGCTGGCTGGCTGGATTTATCGCACTGACGCGTTGAAGCGGGGCATCATCAATGGCGATCTTGGCTGGAAGATATGCTTCAATTAAGGCGATCTTTAAATCAGTTTGTTTGGCCAGTAACAGAGCAAACGTGGTGCCGACCATGCCACCACCGACAATGATCACATCATAGTCATTTTTCATAATGGCAGGCCTCGGCTGAGTCTGGATTGTTTGCCGCTGAGACCCATACTGGTTTTTGCCAACTGGCTTTTAACTGTTGGAAGACCGTTGAGTAATGCCAGACTGAGCGAACGGCCATGACCCAGCAGCGCATGATTGTTACTGAATGTTTTCACCAGAAAATCTGTCGCATTGACGACTTTATTTTGGTCACGTTGCTGCCACTCGGCATAATCATGTAACACACTGGCGTGGCCACAGTCCTCAGGATGAGCGGCTATTAATTCTGCCAGTACCGCCGCATCCCGTAATCCCAGATTAAAGCCCTGACCGGCGATCGGGTGCAGGCTATGCGCCGCGTTACCAATTAATACTGCTCGTTGCTGAATGGGCTGATTGGTCTGCATTAATCCCAAAACATAGTTGCTGCGCTGACCGATTTTATTGAAATGACCTAGTCGAAATCCAAAAGCATTTTGCAATTGTTCAGCAAACTGCTGTTCATCACATTCTAAAAGTGCTTTTTCTTCCCCGGTTTGCACGGTCCACACCAGACTACAACGACCTTCAGACATCGGCAGTAATGCTAAGGGACCATTTTCGGTAAATCGCTCATAGGCCCAGTTCTGATGTGCACGTTCCGGAATAACATTGGTGGTAATAGCTGTTTGCTGATATTCACGTTGCCAGCTGGATAATCCCAGTAAATCGCGAATGGTAGAAAATTGCCCATCAGCACCGACCAGTAATTTTGTGGTGATTAGCTGACCATCCGATAAGCTTACGCAAACGGATGTATCCGTTTGTTCAACGGCATCAACCTGTAGTGGTGTCAGGATAGTGAGTGTCGGATGTTGCTGCAAAGCTTGATTTAATTGAATTCCCACGTGTTTGGCTGTCATGACCTGACCCAATGCAGGAACATTTTCGGTTTTAGCGGTCAGACGGGTCACACCGAAGTGACCACGATCCGAAATATGTATACCTTGAATTGGTGTCGCTTTCTCAGCCAATTGAGGCCAGAGTTGCATGGTTTCAAAAATGCGTTGTGACCCGTAAGACAACGCAATACCGCGATCATCAAATCCCGGCTGATGATCTGCAAGCAGATCCTGAGCTTCTACGATGGCGATATTCAAATCACTGTTTTTCAGCGCTAGTGCAAGACTTGCACCCACCATGCCTGCACCGACAATCACCAGATCAAAATCTGTTTTCACGAGTTTAGTGAACTCCTGCCATCAGCGATTCGATCTCGTCGATTTCCTTCGGCGCACCAGCGGTTAATACGTCGTGGCCATCTTTGGTGACCAGTACGTCATCTTCAATACGGATACCGGTGAAATGCCATTTTTTGTCGATGTGTTCAGGATCACGAATGTACAAACCGGGCTCTACTGTCAGCACCATGCCGGGTTCCAGTAAACGCCAGGTTCCACCTATCTTATAGTCGCCAACATCATGTACATCCATACCCAGCCAGTGGCCGGTGCGGTGCATATAGAATTCACGATAAGCCTGATCTTCTATTAACTGTTCAACATCACCTTGTAGCAGACCCAGTCTGACTAAGCCTTGCGTAAGAACTCGAACAGCAGCTTCATGGGGTTGATTCCAGTGATTGCCAGGTCTGACTGCATCAATAGCAGCATATTGAGCATCCAACACGATTTGATACAACTCGCGCTGCTCGGGGGTGAATTTACCATTTACCGGAAAGGTTCTAGTGATATCTGCTGCATAACATTGGTATTCAGCGCCTGCGTCGATCAACAGCAGATCATTGTTTTTCAATTTACTGTCGTTTTCGATGTAATGCAGGATGCAGCCATTTTCACCGCCACCCACAATCGAAGGATAAGCCGGACTGCGACAGCCATGTTTCATAAACTCATGAATCAATTCAGCTTCGACTTCATATTCAAATTTGCCGGGTTGAGTGAATTGCATCGCTCGTATATGCGCTTTAACCGAGGCCTCGGCTGCATAGCGCATGTTTTTGATTTCCTGACTGCTTTTAAACAGTCTTAATTCATTCAGGCAGTGTTCCAATTCAATAATTTCGGTAGGCGAATGTTTGCCTGAACGGGAAGCTTGTCGTAAATGATTGAGCCAACCGACCATATGCTGATCAAATGCCGGCTGATTACCCATGGTGTAAAAGACTTTTTCCTTGTCTTCCATCAGACCGGGCAGAATATCGTCCAGATCGGCAATGGGATAAGAATCATCGGCATCATAAATGCTGATAGCACCTTCCTGGCCGGCACGATAACCGTCCCAGATTTCTTTATCTAGGTCGCGTTCACGACAGAAAATAATAAATTCACCGTGTTCGCGACCAGGAACCAAAACCAGTACTGATTCCGGTTCATCAAATCCGCTCAGGTAATGAAAGTTACTATCACTACGGTAAGGAAAATCCACATCACGGTTACGTGGATGCACTAAAGAATTGGGCAAAACGGCAATACTGTCCGGCCCCATGATGTCCATCAGTTTTTGACGGCGTTTGGCGAATTCTTTTTTAGTCATTAATGCTCAATTTTGTTGTCTTCAGGGGCGGCTGGATGCAATTCGCCATAAAGTAAAAACAGACCCATTCGAAGATATTCCACTAATTCTTCATAGTTGTTGTCATCGTCATCACTGGTTTGCAGTTCGATATCATCGATCTGACTAATCTGTAATACATCGGTCAGATATTCCTGACAATCGGCAGGTAATTCAGTTTCATCGGTCAGACCTGAAACACCCAGTCCAAAGACCAAACCCTGACACCAATCACTTAACGCAGCAATCCGAGAACCAATAGGTGCATCATCATCTGGTAGCTCCAATTGAAAATCAAAATCAAGGCTATTGAGCGATTGAATGGTTTCATCAAACAATCCCAGCAAGTTTTGTCTTTCTTCTTCGCCTGGCTGATAGTCTTCAAACAAATCGCTGTACCAAGTATTGCGGTTAGCCTGAGAATCCATACAAAGCAAACCGCATAATGCGCCTTGCAGTTCGGCTGTGCTGGCAGGACCATCAGCGGTCACGTTTTCCGGTGACAGGGATGGAAAATATAATTGAGACATAGAGATACAACCTGAAATTAAAAAACACTTCATGCAGTTGTTGACCGGGTCAACAGCGCACGTCTATAGTTAGCCATTATTCTCGCATAGCCAAGACGCATATTAATGGATAAAAACCCGATTCAACAATTGGAACAGCAGCTGGATGAGCTGCTAAGGGCCAGCAGACGTTTGCGTGAAGAGAATATGTTACTTCGTTCTCAACAGGCAGCCTGGCTTAGTGAGCGCGCGCAATTAGTTGAAAAAACTGAAATTGCCCGTAATCGCATCGAGAATATGGTCAACCGTCTGAAACAGTTGGATGAAGAACTATGAATGTACCTGTTCACGTCACGATCCTCGGAAAAGAATACCAAGTTGCCTGTCCGGAAGATCAGCAAGATGCGCTAATTGCATCTGCGCGCATGGTGCATCAGAACATGGAAAAGATCCGTAACAGTGGCAAAGTGGTTGGGGTTGATCGGATCGCCGTAATGGCTGCTTTGAATATTGCGCATGAGCTATTGACCTTGCAACAAGATGAAAGCCAGGACATAAAAAAAGTGAATGAAAAAATTTCTTTGCTGAAAGAGCGGGTTAGTGCATTTATCAACGAAGATAGACAGTTGGAATTATAAAATTCTGGCGACTTGGCGATTAAAGTTGCGTATCATTTAACCAACCCTGCGGTGAGCGATAGCGACATGTGTTGTCTTGAGCCGATAAGCAAATGCTTTAGGAAACCAAATTTACGGGGTTGAAAAACAAGCCCGCTCCGACGGGAAGTTTGCCATCCCCATGCGGTTTCCCACTTGAACCAACAGGTTCAAGAACCCCGTTCGTAACGCCACTGTGGGGCCTTTCTTTAAATAACTTTGATGATTTTATCAGCGCATTCCTAGCTGATTTATTTTCCTCAATAACGTGTTGAGCATATCGCGCTCATCCCGGGTTAGCGAATCACTAAGCTGTTTTTCATGTCTTGCCAAGACTATCCCTAATGCTTCCTCAATCAGTTTTTTACCTTTGTCTGTCAATTTGACCAGACGACTACGCTGATCATCAGCACATTGCCGCCGACTTATTAAGTCAGCTTTTTCAAGGCTGTTGAGTACTTTGGTTAAACCACCAGATGTCACCAGATTAGCTTGGCAAATATTTGAAGGGGTCTGTTCAAAAGGCGGACCTTGCAGGCGCAAAGATACCAACGTATCGAATTCACCAACATTTAAATTAAATTGTTCCATCACAATTTTTGCATCAGAAAAAAATAATTCGCGTGCCCGGAATAGCCGTTTTATTGTTTCAGCTACAGCAAGATCATCCCCATTCCAACAATTACGCATTTGTTCGAGTGAATCTTCAATAGTTAAGATGCGATCTGCCAAGTGATGCCCCTCCTATGTGGCAGAATTATGACAAAATAATTAACTTGCACGTCAAAGAACCATGCATTAATCTTTCCAGAAACCTTTCTAGAAAGAATCTTAAGCTATTCCCCTCGCTTTCACCAGCGAATAACAAAGGATCTGTCATGCCAGATTATTCACTTTCCGGTAAACCAGCATTTTTGCGGGTTTTCACACTAACCGCTTTATTCTCGTTAAGCCTGATTAGTCATGGGGCGCATGCAGAACAAAATCTTCCGCGAGTCCAGGTTGTGCAACCTGAAGTTCGCGAATTGACGGAATGGAAAGAATTTACCGGTCGTTTTGAAGCGGTTGAAATGGTTGAGTTACGGGCCAGAGTAACTGGCTACCTGGATAAAGTTCATTTCCAGGATGGACAAATGGTCGAGAAGGGCGATTTACTATTTGAAATAGATCCTCGTCCTTATGAAGCAGCAGTGGCACGAGCGGAAGCAGAGCTGGCCAGAATGGATAGTCAGTTAAAGCTGGCCGATTTGGATACCAAACGTGGCGAGCGTCTATTAACCCAAAGTGCTATTTCTCAGGAAGAAGTGGATACCCGCCGTGCCCGTTTTCAGGAAGCCAATGCCAATGTGGCATCCGCGGCAGCAGCGGTAAAAACAGCCAAACTGGATCTGCAATACGCCAAAATTACTGCACCAGTGAGTGGACGTATCTCAAACCGACGGGTTGACGTAGGTAATCTGGTTGGCAGTGGCGATGCCGGCCAGGCTTTGACAACCATTGTTTCTTTGGATCCGCTGCATTTTGTGTTTGATGTCTCTGAAACAGAATATCTGGAATTAATTCGTCTGCCACAAGGCCAGGATCAACTTGCCAATGGCAGAGCCATGCCGACTGAGCTTAAATTAATTGATGAACAGGACTGGACACGAACCGGACGCATCGACTTTGTTGATAACCGACTGGATGAAAATACCGGTACCTTGAGAATGCGTGTAGTGGTGGACAATGCTGATGGTGTTTTGCGTCCGGGACTGTTTGCCCGCTTACGTTTGCCGACTAGTCAAAATGCAGAGGCCATGCTGGTTCCGGATAAGGCCATTGTTACCGATCAGGCTGCCAAGGTGGTGATGACTGTAGATGAAGAAGGCAAAGTCATTCCAAAACCAGTTGAACTTGGCACATTGCAGGGCAATATGCGGGTGATTCGACACGGTTTAGAAATATCTGATCGCATTATTGTTGAAGGTCTACTGAGAGCTCGTCCAGGTACAGAAGTTAATGCTGTTCCATATCAGGCGGATGAACAGGCTAACAATGACGGACAAGACTCATGAAGTTCACTCATTTCTTTGTTGAAAGACCTATTTTTGCGACCGTTATTTCGGTCCTGATCGTGCTGGTAGGTACCATTGCCTATAGTAATTTGCCTGTTGCACAGTATCCGGAAATAGCACCACCAAGTATTGCGGTCACAGCAACCTATCCCGGCGCAACAGCCGAGACCGCCGCCAATACGGTAGCGACAGTGTTGGAACAGCAGATTAATGGTGTAGAGAATATGCTCTACATGAAATCTGAAAATACCGCGGATGGTCGCACATCTCTCAACGTGACTTTCAAGCCAGGCACCAACCTCGATATTGCTCAGGTTCTGGTACAAAATCGCATTGCCATAGCTGAACCGTTGCTGCCTGAAGAAGTTACCCGGCAAGGTATTGATATTCGCAAAAACTCACCGGATTTGATGATGGTTATCCATATTCTTTCATCCGATGGCAGTCGCGATAATTTGTACGTATCGAATTACGCTAGAACTCAAGTAGTTGATCGATTGGCACGTATTGAAGGGGTAGGCGAGGCGCGAATCGTGGCCGAGCGTGCTTATGCCATGCGGATATGGATTGATCCAGAACGGGCTCAGGCATTTGGTATGACAGCTACTGAAGTGGTAGCGGCATTGCGTGAAAACAATACCCAAATAGCAGCCGGTACCATCAACAGAGAACCGATCGAAACCAAGGGTGGCTTTGAATTAAGTGTTGAGACGCAAGGTCGACTTTTAGAAGAAGATGAATTCAGTAATATCATCGTCAAACGAGGTGTAGAAGGCCGGACCGTCAGATTACGTGATTTGGCCAGGGTTGAGCTGGCAGCGCAGGACTACAACAATATTGGTTATCTGGATGATCATCTCGCTTTACCGGTAGTTATCTTTCAGCGCCCAGGTTCCAATGCGTTAGAAACTGCTCAAGCCATTCGCGCCGAGATGGAGGCTATTGCTCAAACCATGCCGTATGGGGTTGAGTATCGGATAATTTACGACCCCACTGAGTTTATCGCCAAATCGATTGAAAAGATTTATCACACTATTTTAGAAGCTATCGTACTGGTTATTTTGGTGGTGATGGTGTTCCTGCAAAGCTGGCGGGCGTCGCTTATTCCCATTTTAGCGATTCCAGTGTCTTTGATCGGTACCTTTGCCGTGATGTCGATGCTTGGGGTGTCATTAAATAATTTGTCATTATTCGGTCTGGTGCTGGCCATTGGTATCGTGGTGGACGATGCGATTGTTGTGGTCGAAAACGTTGAACGCTACATTCGAGAGGGATTGAGCCCCCGTGAAGCAGCACATAAAACCATGGATGAAGTTGGCGGGGCCCTGGTTGCCATCGCCATAGTATTAACCGCCGTATTTATCCCGACAGCGTTTATTACTGGTATTTCCGGGGCGTTTTACCAGCAGTTTGCCTTGACTATCGCCACAGCAACGATCATTTCGTTGATCGTGTCGCTAACGTTGTCGCCGGCCTTATCGGCACTGTTATTAAAGCCTCATGTTGAAGGACATGTGCCTGGCGGTGTTTGGGGCACGATCGGTTATCCATTCCGTGCTTTTGGCAACGGCTTTAACCGGGCGTTTGAATGGATGGGTGATCGTTATTCGGCCATGACACGCAAGCTGTTACGAATGATGTCAATCATGCTGTTGATTTATGTCGGTTTGATTGTGTTGACCGGCTACGAATTTAATAAAGTCCCGACAGGCTTTATTCCTGAACAGGATCAAGGTTATTTAATTAACGTATTGCAGTTGCCACCGGGTGCCACGCTTGAACGAACTGATGCTGCTGCGCGTGAAGCGTCGAAGCGTTTAAGAGACGTTCCGGGTGTTGCTCATGCGGTGTTATTTGTTGGGTTGGATGGTCCGACTTTTACAAATGCTTCTAACTCAGCGGTTATCTTTACGCCGCTGGATTCGTTTGAGGACCGAATTGCTGCCGGTATTACCATCGACGATATTGTTGCAGGCTCTCAGCAGGCTTTATCACAGGTAGATGCCGCAATGGCTTTTGCCATCAGGCCCCCGCCAGTTCGTGGTATGGGTAACTCCGGTGGTTGGAAACTCTATGTTCAGGATCGTGGTGGCCTTGGATTAGAAAGACTGCAGGAAGTGACTAATGAAGTGTTAGGCGCAGCCAACCAAACGGACGGGTTGTCGGCGGTATTTACCTTCTTTAACTCCGGCACACCAAGGATTTATGCCGATATTGATCGCACACGTGCAGAAATGCTCAACGTGCCGGTGCGAAATGTTATTGATACCTTAGAAATTTATCTGGGGTCTCGTTATATCAATGACTTTAACTTTTTGAACCGAACCTATCGTGTTGTGGCACAGGCTGATGGCCCGTATCGTGATGAGATTGAAGATATCGGTAAATTACGCACGCGTTCGGATAATGGTGCAATGGTGCCTATTGGAACGATTGCGACATTTGAAAATATCACCGGCCCAATCCGTCTACCGCACTACAACTTGTATCCGGCGATTGAAGTGCAGGGCAGCACTGCACCGGGTTTTTCCAGTGGTGAATCGCTTGCCATTGTGGAACAGCTGATGGCCAATACCTTACCGGAAGGAATCAGTTTTGAATGGACCGAGCTGGCCTTACAAGAAAAATTGGCTGGAGATACGGCATTTCTTAGCTTTTCTCTAGCGGTAGTATTTGTATTTCTGCTGCTGGCAGCTCTTTATGAAAGCTGGTTATTGCCGTTGGCTGTGGTGCTGATTGTACCGATGTGTTTACTTGCGGCAATTCTTGGGGTCAGTTTGCGAGGCATGGATAACAACATTCTGGTACAAATTGGTTTTGTGGTATTGATTGGTCTTGCCTCGAAAAATGCGATTCTGATTGTTGAGTTTGCTAAACAAGCTGAAGACCGTGGTTTAAATCGCCTGGATGCTGCAGTTGAAGCCGCACGGACTCGTCTGCGCCCAATTCTGATGACCTCGTTTGCCTTTATCTTAGGCGTGGTACCATTGGTATTGGCTTCTGGTGCCGGTGCCGAAATGCGTCAAGCCTTAGGTACAGCGGTGTTTTTTGGTATGCTGGGAGTGACCTTTTTCGGATTGATATTTACACCAGTGTTTTATGTTTTTTGCCGTTGGTTGGCGTCATTAAGAGATAAGCGTGTCCAGCAACAAACCGTCGATGAAGTGCAGTCCACCTAAAGCATGATTCGCTTGTTTGAAGTTTGAACTCCATGCTTTTAACTGAGTCCGATTGAGTGTCACGGCTATTTTTGGAGGGATTATGAAACTATTAACAAGCATTATGATGGCATTGGCTGCGACGACTGCAGCTGCGAGCACCCAAATAGAAATTTTTGAGGTAGATAAACAGGGAACAGGGAAGAGTTTAGGTACGGTTGAGATACATCAATCTGCTTTCGGGCTAGTTTTTACACCAAATTTGAAAGCATTGTCTCCTGGTTTACATGGTTTTCATGTGCATGAAAATCCGAGCTGTGATGCCGCCGAGAAAGATGGTCAAATGGTGCCAGCATTGGCTGC
Source organism: Methylophaga muralis (assembly GCF_001720165.1). Taxonomy (GTDB): domain Bacteria; phylum Pseudomonadota; class Gammaproteobacteria; order Nitrosococcales; family Methylophagaceae; genus Methylophaga; species Methylophaga muralis. Next base: position 18,195 of record NZ_MCRI01000002.1, on the reverse strand, counting down.
AGGCGGACATTATGATCCCTATAACACTGGCAAACATGACACGCCTTGGGGCAGTGGCCATGCAGGTGATTTACCCCCCTTGTATGTCGCTGAAGACGGCACAGCAACTCATCCTGTTTTAGCACCGCGTTTAACGGTAGCTGATTTACAAGGTCGGTCGTTGATGGTGCATGCCGGTGGAGATAATCACTCTGATCATCCAGAGCCATTAGGTGGTGGCGGGGCACGAGTTGCCTGCGGCGTCTCTAACTAATATTTTCTATATAAATTAATCGTGCATCAGACTGGAAGGAAGATGGTTATTCTAAGTCCGCCTTCTGGTCTGTTTGCTGCTGAAATTTCTCCACCATGAATTTCAATTGCACGATGAGCAATTGTCAAACCTAAGCCAATTCCATTCTGATGTTGATTTTCCCGACTACGGAAAAATGGTTGAAAAATCAGTTGTAAATCCTGTGGGGCAATTCCAGGTCCCTGATCTTCAATACGGATTTGCAATCGCTGAGATAATTTTTCGATAGTTAACTGAATAACGCCATTATCAGGTGAATATTTAATCGCATTGCGTAATACATTTTCGATAGCACTGTGAATAAGTTCAGCACGGCCAAACAAGCTGATTTGTTTGATATCGTTATGCTCGATTTGAATTGCCTTGTTTTGCGCCTCAAAGCGCGCATCTTCAATGATATCCAGCAGCATCTCAGTAAAATCGAAATCTTGTCTGCCATCATTTTCACTGGTCGGGGTTTCCAGTCTGGATAAATTCAGCAGATCTCCAATCAACTGATCTATACGTTCTGATTCGCGTTCAACTCGATCCAGCATTTTGGCAGTTTTATCTGGATTTTGCTGGGCCAGTCCTATAGCTGCTTGCATGCGTGCCAATGGCGAACGTAATTCGTGTGATACATCATGCAACAAGCGTTTTTGTGCAGTGAGTAATTGACTGATACGACTGGTCATATGGTCAAAGTTTTGGCCTAACTCAGCCAATTCATCACGTCGTTTACCCATTGCCGGTCGAATACGGGTATGTAATTTGCCATCCGCCACATCATCAAATGCTTTTCGTAGAATGCGGATTGGTTTGGTAAACCACCAGGCCAGTAAGCCACTAAATAACAATCCCGAAATGATCCACATGCTTAACAATAATAAAAATGGCGGTGGTTTGGGACGTTTTGGTGGAGTGAATCGTTGGCTGAGCTTTTCCGGTGACGGAATAAATAGCAACAAGGCTTTGCCATCGACGGATATTGCCTGACGAATTGAGCGGATTTCTGGATTATCCAATAATAATTGGCGGGTTGAAATCAGCAGGTTTTCATCGACATCGCGCCCCAGAACATCATTATTGTCCTGAGTAATGGCAAAAATGGTAATTTCATTGCGTTGCTTATCTTTTAGGTATTTTTTCAGTGGTTCAATACCGGCATAGTGAACTATGTCTGACGCACTATCGACTAAATCTGCTGCTTTCCAGCCGACTTGTACCGGAATTGCTTCAAAAGACTGACGCTCTGCATTGTGACGTAACCACATACCGCTGGCCACCCCGATACTGGTCAGCAATAAGGCCAGTAAAAAAGCAAAAAAGAATTTCCAGAATAAACTACGCATTATTTAATCAACTGATAGCCTTTGCCACGCACCGTCTGAATGTAGGAATGACCATCCTGCTGCTGACCGAGCTTGTGACGAATACTGCTCATATGCACATCAATACTCCGATCAAAACGTGCTAATGGACGGCCTAAAGCCGCCTCCGATAAAGCATTTTTACTGACGACTTGCCCGGCATTTCTTGCCAGCGCTTCGAGCAAACTGAATTCAGTACTGGTGAGCTCAAGCGCCAGATCGAACCAAACAGCTTTGCGTAGTTGTGGCCACAACTGTAATGGACCGATTTGAATAACAGTTTCATCCTGTTGTTGCTGTCGGGTAATTTCGCTACGACGTAAAATGGCTTTGATTCGGGCAATCAATTCTCTTGGTGTGCAAGGTTTTGGAACATAATCATCGGCACCCGATTCCAGTCCCATAATGCGATCAACGTCGTCACCTTTTGCCGTAAACATCAAAATAGGTACATGACTTTGCTTGCGAATAGCCTTTAATACTTCCGTGCCGCTCATATCAGGCAACATCACATCAAGGATCACAATATCGAATCCACCTTGCAAGGCAAGCTGTAGTCCTTCTGTTGCCGTGTCTGCTGTGCGAACCTGAAATTTTTCCTCTTCCAGATAATCCTGAAACAATCCAGAAAGAATTACATCGTCATCAATGATTAATACGCTGCTCACAGAAACATCCTCATATGGTTTGAGGCTAATAATAAGGTCTGGAGCAATATTCAGCTAATTGTAAATTATGCTTTTACCTGAATTTACATATCAAAACAGTCATTTACAGTTTTTACGACAATACTGTAGCCACGCCTGTCAGCTGACAGCGAGCAGTTTAAATAAACCGTTTCAGGAGAAACCAAATGCGTAATAAATTAATGATGTTAAGCATCGTTCCAGCCTTATTTTTAACGGCACCCGCCATGGCCGATAAACATAAAAGTTGTGGTGAAGATGGCAAATACAGTGAGATGAAGAAAAATCACAAAGAACATGATGGTATCCCGCGCATGCTCAAAGGTATTGATTTAACGGAGGCACAAAAAGCGGAAATCAAAACCTTGGTTGAAGCACAGCATCAGGATAAATCAGCTATGAAATCTCATTGGCAAACACACAAACAACTTGCTGAGTTGAGTTTTGCAGAAACGGTAGATCAGGCCAAACTGGATGCGATTATTGCCGATACAACGACAGCACACGAAAAACGTTTAGCTGATAGAGCACAACTTAATAATCAAATTTTCAAACTGTTGACACCGGAACAGCAACAACAATTACAGCAAAAAATGGCTGAATACGAACAAAAAATGCAAGACAGAAAAAAACTGTAAATCCTATCGCCAACCTCATCCTGACTTTTACTCAGGGTGAGGTTTTTTTATGCGTGTCGTTTAGGATTTATCACGCAGCATTGAGATCACTGAAGTGGTCTGTGGATACACGCCACGCCAGATAAAAAAAGCTTCTGCTGCCTGCTCAACCAGCATGCCCAGACCATCAATTGTTTTGGCTGCCTTATGCGCTTTAGCCCATTGGATAAATGCCGTATCGGTATCGCTGTACATCATGTCGTAACAGCAGGCACCGCTTGCCAGCACTGCATCAGGTAATGGCGGGACTTCACCCTGTAAACTGGCTGCAGTGGCATTAATCACCACATCAAATTCACCGTCGATATGGTCAAACCCACCGCCATGGATATTGCCAAGTTCTGCAAATAACTCTGCAATATGACTGGCCTTTTCCGCTGTTCGATTGGCAATAAATAGGTTGGCAGGTTGATATTCCAGTAATGGAGCAATTACCCCACGTGAGGCGCCACCGGCTCCCAGCAATAAAATTCGTTTACCAGCAAGTTCGACCTGATGATTGACTGTCAAATCCCGACACAGGCCAACCCCATCAGTATTGTCTCCGAACAGGGTGCCATCATCATTAAATACAACAGTATTTACCGCTCCGGCCAATTCAGCGCGAGCGGATTTTTGATTGGTTATCGCCCAGACCTGCTCCTTAAAGGGCACCGTCACATTGACGCCTTTTAGTTTAAGCACATCGCGAAGCTGTTGAAGACTGTTCTGCAATCCGTCCAACGGTACTTCAATCGCTGTGTATTCAATATTCTCACCGGTTTGTCTGGCAAATTCAGCATGAATCAACGGGGATTTACTATGGTGGATCGGGTTACCGATCACGGCGTATTTATCTGTCATGATTTAGCGCTGTAACTGTTGTGCAATATCTTTGGCAAAGTAGGTGAGGATACCGTCAGCGCCAGCACGTTTAAATGCTAACAGGCTTTCCATAATCACTTCTTCACTTAGCCAACCATTCAATATTGCGGCTTTGAGCATCGCATATTCGCCGCTGACTTGATAAACAAAAGTCGGTTTCTGAAAGGTCTGTTTGACCCGATACAACACATCAAGATAAGGCATGCCCGGTTTGACCATTACCATATCAGCACCTTCCTGAATATCCAGTGCCACTTCATGTAAGGCTTCATTGGAATTGGCTGGATCCATCTGATAACTGAATTTATTGCCACCGGCTAAATTGCCAGCGCTGCCCACGGCATCGCGAAATGGACCGTAAAAACTCGAGGCGTATTTTGCCGAGTAAGCCATGATACGCGTATGAATGTATCCGGCATTTTCCAGAGCGTTACGAATTGCACCAATTCTTCCATCCATCATATCGGAGGGGGCGACTACATCCGCTCCCGCCTCGGCATGAGATAAAGCCTGTTTGATTAATACTTCGACTGTTTCATCATTAATTATGTAGCCATTATCATCAATCAAACCATCCTGACCATGAGTAGTGAAGGGGTCCAAGGCAACATCTGTCATCACGCCTAAATCGGGAAAGGCTTTTTTTAATGCTCTGACAGCGCGTTGCGCCAGACCATCGGGATTAAACGCTTCAGCAGCATCAAGGGATTTTTGCTCCAATGGCGTCACTGGAAACAATGCCATCATTGGAATGCCCAACTTGTGGATGATTTCAGCTTCCTGAAGCAGCAGATCAATGCTCAGTCTTTCCACGCCGGGCATTGAAGTGACTTTTTCTCGTTGATTTTGCCCTTCGAGTACAAAACACGGATAAATCAGATCATCGACGGTTAACTGGTGCTCACGAACCAGCCGTCGAGAGAAGTCATCTTTGCGCAAACGGCGCGGTCTTTGTTGTGGAAAGCCTGAAAAATTAAAATACTGTTGGGTCATAAGTTCTGCCAGGTCAATAAGCTGCGCTTCATACTACCGTTGGCAAGGTAACTTGTCATCGTTTTTAGCGTGGACGCATAGGCTGCAGATGCGCTAAAATTGCAAAGATTTTGTCTGGGGTGCACGTCAAGTCCCCTGTCCCTTTTTTATCTGGTGGAGGTTCCCCTTGCGTACAACTGCGCTACTTGCTCTTGAAGATGGCACGGTCTTTCACGGCGAATCAATCGGTGCTGTGGGTCAGTCAGTTGGTGAAGTGGTTTTCAACACCGCCATGACAGGTTATCAGGAAATCATTACTGATCCGTCCTACTGCCGCCAAATCGTCACGCTGACCTATCCGCATATCGGTAATGTTGGTGTGAACAAAGACGATGAAGAATCCGAGCAGATTTATGCCAGTGGCTTAATCATCCGTGAATTGTCACCGGTGATGTCCAGCTGGCGTGGTGAAGAAGCTTTGGATAAATACCTGGAACGCCACAATGTAGTGGGATTGGCTGGTATTGATACTCGTCGTCTGACACGTCTGTTACGCGAAAAAGGTGCACAAAAAGGCTGTATCGTTGCCGGTGACAATATTGATGTGGATGCGGCCATTGCTGCAGCCAAAGCGTTTGCCGGCTTAAAAGGCATGGATCTGGCCAAAGAAGTTTCTACCAAACAGGCTTATGAATGGACTGAAGGTGTCTGGCATATCGACAACCAGTCTCGTAAAGCCGAACCGCGTTTTCATGTGGTTGCCTATGATTACGGCATCAAGAAAAACATCATGCGTATGCTCACCGAACGTGGCTGCAAATTGACGGTAGTGCCTGCGCAAATGCCTGCTGAAGAAGTCATGAAGTTGAATCCTGATGGCATTTTCCTGGCCAATGGACCCGGGGATCCTGAACCATGTGATTATGCAATCAAGGCGATTCAGTATTTCCTTGATAAAGAGATGCCGATTTTTGGTATCTGTCTGGGACATCAGTTACTGGCATTGGCCTGTGGTGCTAAAACCGAAAAAATGAAATTCGGTCATCATGGTGCCAACCATCCGGTGCAGGAATTGCTGGCAGGACTGGTGATGATTACCAGTCAGAATCACAGCTTTGCCGTAGATGAATCCACTTTGCCTGACACCGTTGAAACCACGCATCGTTCTTTATTTGATGGCACATTGCAGGGTATTCATCATAAAACCAAACCGGCATTCAGCTTTCAGGGACATCCGGAAGCCAGTCCCGGTCCGCAGGATGCATCACCTCTATTCGATCACTTTATCGACCTACTCGAACAAGCGACAGGTAAATAACACACAATGGCTAAACGTACTGATATTCAAAGCATTCTGATTCTGGGTGCTGGTCCGATTGTTATCGGTCAGGCCTGCGAATTTGATTATTCTGGCGCACAGGCTTGTAAAGCTCTGCGAGAAGAAGGTTATCGCGTCATTCTGGTGAATTCCAACCCAGCAACCATCATGACCGACCCTAATATGGCCGATGCCACCTATATCGAACCAGTTACCTGGGAAGCGGTCAGCAAGGTCATTGAAGTCGAACGTCCCGATGCCATTCTGCCGACTATGGGCGGACAAACAGCGTTGAATTGTGCACTGGCATTGGAAAAACATGGCGTATTGAAAAAATACGGCGTTGAAATGATTGGCGCTGACAGTGAAGCCATCAACAAAGCCGAAGACCGCGATTTGTTCCGTGCAGCGATGCGTAAGATCGGTTTGGATATGCCGCAATCGGATATTGCTCACTCACTTGAAGAAGCTCTGGAAGTGCAACAGAAGTTCGGCTTCCCGGTTATTATCCGTCCGTCATTTACCATGGGCGGTAGTGGTGGTGGTATCGCCTACAACCGTGAAGACTTTGTGGATATCTGCCAGCGCGGTTTGTATCTGAGCCCGACCTCCGAGTTGTTGATTGAAGAATCAATCATCGGCTGGAAAGAATATGAAATGGAAGTGGTGCGTGACAAAAAAGATAACGCCATTATCATTTGTTCGATTGAAAACTTTGATGCCATGGGTGTGCATACCGGTGACTCAATCACGGTAGCACCAGCTCAAACACTGACCGATAAAGAATACCAAATCATGCGTAACGCCTCGTTGGCTGTTCTGCGTGAGATCGGTGTGGAAACCGGTGGTTCGAACGTGCAGTTTGCGGTGAACCCGGAAACTGGCCGTTTAATCATTATCGAAATGAATCCACGGGTGTCACGTTCATCTGCTTTGGCTTCGAAAGCAACTGGTTTCCCGATTGCCAAAGTCGCAGCGAAACTGGCTGTTGGTTATACCCTTGATGAGTTGCAAAACGAAATTACCGGTAATGCTACGCCGACGTCATTTGAACCGACTATTGATTATGTAGTCACTAAAATTCCACGCTTTACCTTTGAGAAATTCCCGTTGGCCGATAATCGTCTGAGTACTCAGATGAAATCAGTCGGTGAAGTTATGGCTATTGGTCGTAACTTCCAGGAATCTTTGCAAAAAGCACTGCGCGGGCTGGAAATCGATCGTGATGGTTTTAACGAAATTCTGGATCTGAAAGCAGAAAATACGGCAGAAGTGTTACGCCGCGAATTAAATCTGCCAGGCTCAGACCGTCTTTGGTATGTTGGTGATGCCTTTAGATTCGGCATGAGCTTTGAAGAAATTCAACAACTGACGCATATCGATCCATGGTTCCTGATACAGATTCAGGAACTGGTTGAGATTGAAAATCAGCTTAAAGAGCGTTCGTTGAACGATATCGATGAAGCCGAAATGCGTGCGTTGAAACGTAAAGGTTTCGCTGATTCACGTCTGGCAAAATTGTTACATAAAACTGAAAAACAATTCCGCAGCCATCGTCATGCGCTGGGAGTACGTCCGGTTTATAAACGTGTTGATACCTGCGCCGCAGAGTTTTCAACCTCTACGGCGTATATGTACTCAACCTATGATGAAGAGTGCGAAGCCAACCCGACCGATCGTGAAAAAATCATGATTTTAGGTGGTGGCCCAAACCGCATTGGTCAAGGTATCGAGTTTGATTACTGCTGTGTTCATGCGGCATTGGCATTACGCGACGATGGTTATGAAACCATTATGGTCAACTGTAATCCGGAAACCGTTTCTACCGATTACGACACGTCAGATCGTCTGTATTTTGAATCATTGACGCTTGAAGACGTGCTGGAAATTGTTGCACTGGAAAAACCTAAAGGCGTAATTGTGCAGTTTGGTGGTCAGACGCCACTTAAACTGGCTCGGGCGTTAGAAGCTGCTGGTGTGCCGATTATTGGTACTTCTCCTGATGCGATTGACCATGCGGAAGATCGTGAACGCTTCCAGCAAATGGTTGAAAAGCTCGGCTTGTTACAACCACCTAATCGTTTGGCACATTCGGTTGATACCGCTGTGTCACTGGCTGCCGAAATTGGTTATCCATTAGTGGTGCGTCCGTCTTATGTATTAGGCGGCCGTGCAATGGAAATCGTTTATAACGAAGAAGAATTACAACGTTATATGCTGACAGCCGTATCGGTTTCCAATGATTCTCCGGTGTTACTGGATCGTTTTCTTGATGATGCGATTGAAGTCGATGTAGATGCAATTTGTGACGGCAAGGAAGTGCTTATCGGCGGCATCATGGAACATATTGAACAGGCCGGTGTGCATTCAGGTGACTCCGCCTGTGCGTTACCGCCTTATAGCCTTAGCCAGGAAATCATGGATCAGTTACGGGTGCAGGTTAAACAAATGGCACTTGAACTGGGCGTAGTGGGACTGATGAATACCCAGTTTGCCATTCAGGGTGATCGCATTTTCATTCTGGAAGTGAACCCACGTGCCTCACGTACTGTGCCTTATGTATCCAAATCTATCGGTGTACCGTTGGCGAAAGTTGCCGCACGTTGTATGGCTGGCATGAGTTTGGCAGAGCAGGGCGTCACCAAAGAAGTGATACCTTCTTATTATTCAGTTAAAGAAGCGGTATTCCCATTCATTAAATTCCAGGGTGTTGATCCTATTCTGGGGCCAGAAATGAAATCCACGGGCGAAGTTATGGGCGTAGGTCGTACCTTCGGTGAAGCATTTGCCAAATCACAACTGGCGGCTTCTGTCAGTCTGCCAGTCGGTGGTAAAGCCTTTATTTCTGTGCGGGATGCTGACAAACAAACGGTTATCAGTATTGCCAAAGATTTGTTAGGCTTGGGTTTCTCGTTGTTAGCTACACGCGGCACACAGCAAACATTGATTGAAGCCGATGTGCCTTGTGAACGGGTGAAAAAAGTTGCTGAAGGTCAGCCGCATATTGTGGACATGATCAAAAACGATGAAATTGCCCTGATTGTAAATACGACGGAAGGTCGTCAAGCTGTAGCGGATTCGAGAGAGATCCGTCGTGCGGCATTGCAACATCAGGTGAACTACACCACAACGTTAGCTGCTGCCCGCGCTACGATTCTGGCCTTGAACTGTGAAGACAGTGTGTCAGTAAATCGTTTGCAGTCGTTACATGGAGAATTGATTTAATGGCCGTTCCTATTACCGCACGTGGTGCTCAGGCACTGAAAGATGAATTACACGAACTGAAAACCGTCAGACGCCCAGCTATCGTTAATGCGATTTCTGAAGCGCGCGCCCATGGTGATTTAAAAGAAAATGCTGAATACCACGCTGCACGTGAGCAGCAAAGCTTCACCGAAGGCCGTATTCAGGAACTGGAATCAACTTTGGCGGATTGTCAGGTAATTGATCCAACAGCACTACCTAAAGATGGTCGTGTTGTATTTGGTGTTACGGTTGATTTACTCAATATAGATACCGATGCTGAAGTGCGCTATCAGATTGTTGGTGATTATGAATCGGATATCAAACTGAACAGAATTTCTATTTCATCGCCTATTGCACGGGCATTGATTGGCAAAGAAGTGGATGATATTGCAACGGTACAGGCTCCTGGTGGTGCCATTGAATATGAAATTACTGGCATCCATTACCTGGCTTAGATGTTGAGTCTTTCTGAAACCATTGGCGAACGCTTATTACTGACATTGTGGGTCGGTGCGCTATGGTCTATTGGTTATCTGGCCGTTCCGCTTGCTTTTGTCAGTCTTGAAACGCTGGTTGCGGCAGAATATGCAGCTAAATTGTTTTTCGCTGTCAATGTCATTGGCCTAATCAGTGGTACATTAATCTTATTAGGTAAGCTGAGTATCCAGCGGGGCAGGGTGTTACATTCCTGGCGCTTCTGGGTATTGATTAGCATGCTGGTTATTACCTTGATATTCAGTATGTATGTTCAGCCGGAGATGGCTAATATCAAAACCATCGAAAACTGGCGGCTGAATACAGATCTTGCTCAGAGTTTTGAACGCTTACATATGCTGAGCCAGAATTTATATCTGATGTTAAGTATTGCGGGTTTGCTGCTGGTACTCAGCTCAGATAAACAACATATGGCACAGCAGGCCTGATATGGCACGAAGTAAATCCAGTAATAATTGGCTTAGAGAACATTTTGATGATCCCTATGTCAAAAAAGCTCAGCAGAAAGGTTATCGCTCCAGAGCAACTTTTAAACTGGAAGAAATCGATCAGAAAGATAAATTAATTCGCAAAGGTATCTCAGTTGTCGACTTGGGTGCCGCACCCGGTGGCTGGTCAGATTATGCTTTGCATCGTGTCGGTGACAACGGTAAAGTCATTGCGTTGGATATCTTGCCAATGACACCATTGACCGGTGTTTATTTCATTGAAGGTGATTTTCGCGAAGATCATGTTCTTGAGCAATTGAACGAAGTATTGGCCGGACAGTCGATAGACCTTGTATTATCGGATATGGCCCCCAATATGACAGGTGTAGATGCAATAGATCAGCCTGGCAGTATGCATCTGGTTGAGTTGGCCATGGATTTTGCAATTAATAACTTAAGTAAACAGGGCGATTTTCTGGTCAAAGTTTTTCAAGGTGAAGGCTTTGATGATTTTTTGAAGTCCATGCGGAGTCATTTTAAAAAAGTGACAACCCGCAAACCGGATGCTTCTCGGGCACGTAGCCGTGAAGTTTATCTGCTAGGTCGCGGACTGAAATGACAGCAAAACAAACTAACGTTACTAGGGGTAACAAACATTGAGTGACATGATGAAAAACATTGTTTTATGGGTCGTCATCGCGATGGTATTGATGTCGGTATTTAACAATTTTGGGCCGCAACAAAGCAGCCAAAGCGAAATGGATTACTCGACCTTTATCAGTAACGTGAAAACCGGTGCGGTTTCCAGTGTCGATATTCAAGGGCGAACTATTACCGGCAAATTAACCGACGGTAGCCAATTTACTACTTTCAGTCCTGATTATGATCCAGGTTTGATCGGCGATTTGCTGGATAACGGTGTTGCCATCAAAGCAGAGCCAGTCGAAAAAACTGGTTTATTGATGCAAATCTTTATTTCATGGTTCCCGATGTTATTGCTGATTGGTGTGTGGATTTTCTTCATGCGTCAGATGCAAGGCGGTGGCGGCAAAAACCCCATGTCATTTGGTAAAAGCAAAGCCCGCATGTTGAATGAAGATCAGGTAAAAGTGACCTTCAAAGATGTTGCTGGTGTTGAAGAAGCTAAAGAAGAAGTTCACGAATTAGTCGACTTCTTACGTGATCCGGGCAAATTCCAGAAATTGGGCGGACGTATTCCACGCGGTATTTTGATGGTAGGTTCACCAGGTACTGGTAAAACCTTGCTGGCAAAAGCTATTGCTGGTGAAGCTAAAGTCCCGTTCTTCACAATTTCAGGTTCTGATTTCGTCGAAATGTTTGTCGGTGTTGGTGCTTCACGTGTTCGCGATATGTTCGAACAAGCCAAAAAACACGCTCCATGCATCATCTTTATCGATGAGATCGATGCGGTGGGCCGTCACCGTGGTGCCGGTTTAGGTGGCGGTAATGACGAACGTGAACAAACCTTAAACCAGTTGTTGGTTGAGATGGATGGATTTGAAGGTAATGAAGGCGTCATCATCATTGCTGCGACCAACCGTCCTGACGTACTGGATCCAGCTTTATTACGTCCGGGTCGTTTCGATAGACAGGTTGTGGTTCCTTTACCAGACATTCGCGGTCGCGAACAAATTATCAAAGTGCATTTGGGTAAAGTACCAGCAGATGAAGATGTTAATCCAAGTGTCATTGCACGTGGTACACCGGGCTTCTCAGGTGCTGATTTAGCCAATCTGGTGAACGAGGCGGCTTTATTTGCTGCTCGCACAAATAAACGCGTGGTTTCAATGAATGACCTGGAACTGGCAAAAGACAAAATCATGATGGGTGCCGAGCGCCGTTCAATGGTCATGAGTGATAAAGAGAAAGAACTGACGGCTTACCATGAAGCTGGTCATGCGATTGTGGGTCGTAGTGTCCCTGGTCATGATCCAGTCTATAAAGTCAGTATCATTCCGCGTGGCCGCGCTTTAGGTGTCACCATGTTCCTGCCAACGGAAGATCGATACAGCTATACCAAACAGCAGTTGGAAAGTCAGATTTCCAGCCTGTATGGTGGTCGACTTGCCGAAGAAATGATTTTTGGGGCTGAAGCTGTCACTACGGGTGCCTCGAACGATATTCAACGGGCAACCGAACTGGCGCATAACATGGTTACCAAATGGGGACTTTCTGACAACATGGGACCACTGTCTTATGGTGAAGATGAAGGTGAGGTGTTCCTTGGTCGTAGCGTGACCCAACATAAAGCAGTTTCAGACTTAACTGCCAAACAGATTGACGAAGATGTTCGTGCATTAATTACCCGTAACTATGATCGGGCGAAAAATATACTGACAGAAAATCTCGACAAACTGCATACCATGGCAAAACTGTTAATCACTTACGAAACCATCGACAGTGATCAGATCGATGCCATTATGGAAGGTCGTGAGCCTGGTGCGCCAAAAGGTTGGGATGATAAATCATCGACTCCACCACCAGCCGCAAAGCCTGATGAAAAAGGCCCAGAGCCAACTGGTAAACCAGCAGATCAATTAAATTGAGATAGTTAAATCATGATGATGGACTTTGCGGGCAAATCTTTGGATTTGTCCGCCCCACACGTCATGGGCATCGTCAATGTAACGCCCGACTCCTTTTCGGATGGCGGGCGTTTTTTTTCAGCCGATAAAGCCCTTGAACAAGCACGAAAACTGGTTGCCGATGGCGCTTCCATTATTGATATTGGTGGTGAATCGACACGGCCTGGCTCAGAACCTGTTGGTGTTGAAGAAGAAATCCGCCGTGTGGTGCCTGCGATAGAAGCTATCAGCGCTGAGCTTGATGTGGTTATTTCCATCGATACTATGAAAGCCGAAGTTATGCGCGCTGCAGTAGAGGCTGGGGCTAGTCTGATAAATGATGTTAATGCATTGCGTGGAGAAGGGGCATTACAGGCCGCTGCCGAACTCAATGTTCCAATATGTCTTATGCATATGCAGGGCACACCCCAAACCATGCAGCAACAGCCGCATTACGACGACGTTGTTAATGAAGTAAATACATTTCTGACTGAACGCATTGCTGCCTGTGAAGCGGCGGGTATTTCTCGTTCAAAAATTATTCTTGATCCTGGATTTGGGTTTGGCAAAACGGCCCGACATAATCTACGATTAATGAAACATTTAGCTGTTTTTACCGATTCTGATTTGCCTGTCTTAGTTGGCGTATCGCGCAAATCGATTATTGGTGCCACATTGAATGTATCAGTTGAAGAGCGGTTGGCCGGAAGTTTGGCATTAGCATCGATAGCGGTATGGCAAGGTGCAAAAATTATACGCAGCCATGACGTACGAGAAACCGTACAGGCGATTCGACTTTGTGAACATGTAATGCAGGTTAGTGATTTTGATTGAACAAAAAAGACGTTATTTTGGTACAGATGGCATTCGTGGCCGGGTGGGCGATGGTGCGATTACCCCCGATTTTGTATTAAAACTTGGCTGGGCAATAGGCCGTGTTCTGGCCAAAGAACGCAATAGTAAAGTGCTGATTGGTAAAGACACGCGTATTTCCGGTTATATGTTTGAATCTGCGTTACAGGCTGGGCTTTCAGCCGCCGGTGTCGACGTTTATCTAATGGGTCCAATGCCAACTCCAGCCGTCGCGTATTTAACTCGTACTTTCCACGCTCAAGCAGGCATTGTAATCAGTGCTTCGCATAATCCTTATCACGATAACGGAATTAAATTCTTCTCTGATCAAGGTACAAAATTGCCTGACTCAGTCGAGCTTGCAATCGAAGCAATGCTGGATCAACCAATCAAAACGGTGGATTCTGCTCATCTCGGTAAAGCCCATCGGATTTCCGATGCAGCAGGTCGTTATATCGAGTTCTGTAAAAGTACTATTTCGACCGGTGTGGATTTATCCAATTTAAAAATGGTGGTTGATTGCGCTCACGGGGCGACCTATCACATTGCACCAAATGTATTCCGTGAGTTGGGTGCCGAAGTTATTTTGATGGGCGCAGAACCGGACGGCCTGAATATCAATCAAAACTGCGGTTCCACTGAGCCTCGTTTGTTACAAGCCAGTGTTTTAGAACATAAGGCCGACTTGGGCGTTGCCCTAGATGGTGATGGTGATCGTTTGATCATGGTTGACCATAAGGGTGAGCTGGTCGATGGTGATGATATTTTGTTTATCATTGCCCGTGGTAGACAGCGTGCTGGGCTGTGTAAAGGACATGTTGTCGGTACCCTAATGTCGAATCTTGGTTTGCAACATGCCCTTGAAAAACATGATATTACATTACATCGTGCCAACGTCGGCGATAGGTATGTAATGGAAAAACTTAAGCAGGTTGATGGCTTGATTGGCGGCGAAGCGTCCGGCCACATTATCTGCCTTGATAAAACCAGTACTGGTGATGGCATTGTCGCAGCATTACAGGTGTTAGCTGAAATTCAACAAACCGGTAGCAGTCTGCATGAACTGCGTTCGGCAGTAATTAAATACCCGCAACGTCTTATTAATGTGCGTCTCAATAAACTAGTGAATTTAAAAGATTATCCGGAAATCCAAACAGCAGTGGAAGATACTGAGAAAAAACTGGGTAATGAAGGTCGGGTTTTGCTGAGAGCTTCTGGTACTGAGCCCGTTATTCGAGTGATGGTAGAAGGTCATGACGCCACGCGTACCAACCACTTAGCCAAAACGCTGGCAGAACAAATCGAGACGATTTTACAGAATTAATTCGATCATGCTCATTGGTAACAATATAAGCCGCTATGACATTGCTTTATCAACGGTCAGTCGGTAACCTTTATGATTCATTCTTATATAAGAGTAGGTGTCTGTGCGCAAACCGCTGGTCGCTGGTAACTGGAAAATGAACGGCTCTAGCGCAAGCAACAAATTGTTGCTTGATGCGATTCTGGCGCAAAGAGACTCCTTTGCATCGGTTGATGTCGCCTTATTTCCACCCGCACTTTATGTACAACAGGTTCAATCCGCTTTGACCGATACGGGTTTGTTCTGGGGTACCCAAAATGTTTCGCAGTTTGATTCTGGTGCGTATACCGGTGAAATATCGGCCACCATGTTGCGAGACTTTGGCTGCCAATACGTACTGATTGGTCATTCTGAACGGCGTTGTCTGTATGCAGAATTGAACCTTGATCAAGTTTTTCTCGACCATATTATCGCCGAGAAATCTGAGATAACAGTCCGTCATGGGATCACCCCTATCATTTGTATTGGCGAAAGTCCGGAAGAGCACTCAATGGGCCGTACAGAAGAGATGGTTGCTCGGTTGATGGATATTTTGATTGCGCAACAAGGTGTCGAATTGCTGTCAAAAGCGGTATTGGCTTATGAGCCAGTTTGGGCCATAGGCACAGGCAAGACAGCCAGCCCAGAATGGGCGCAGGATGTGCATTCTTTCATGCGTCAACGGGTCGCAAAACATGATCCAAAAATTGCGGCATCGCTCAGAATACTTTACGGCGGCAGCGTAAAAGGTAATAATGCTGCCCCATTATTTGCCAAGCCGGATATTGACGGTGGATTAATCGGTGGCGGTTCACGTGATGCCGATGAATTTGTTCAAATTTGTCAGGCTGCAGCTCAAAATTAGGAAATTAAATGGATGCGTTGATTCTGGTGGTTCACGTTGTGATCTCACTGTTGTTAGTAGGTTTAATCTTAATCCAGCACGGTAAAGGTGCGGATGCCGGTGCTGCTTTTGGTGGTGGTGGTGGTGGCGGTGCTTCTGCCAGCTTATTTGGTAGCCAGGGCTCAGCCTCTTTTTTAAGCCGCAGCAGTGCTATTCTGGCCACAGTGTTTTTTATCACCAGCCTGACACTGGCATATCTGGCGGGCAACACCGATCGAGTACAAAGCGTTACCGACTCAGTGGTGATTGAACAACCAGTACAAGAAAGCCCAGCGGATCTTCCAGAGTTTCCGTAAAATAACCCTCAGTTTATTGCCGTCGTGGTGGAATTGGTAGACACGCTATCTTGAGGGGGTAGTGCTTTAGGGTGTGCCGGTTCGAGTCCGGCCGACGGCACCATACATAGGTTTCACGAAGTCCCAAATCGTATCTAAAAGCCCGTTTTATAACGGGTTTTTTTATGTCTGTCATATCGTAACGTCTCACCACATCCCTTGACATGTACCATTTATTGGTGCCAACTATGGTGCCATCAGACCCAGTGGTAAAGGAGTTGGCACCACATGCTGACCGATGTGAAGATAAAAGCACTAAAACCAAAGGATAAGCTTTACGCCGTATCGGATGAAAAAGGCTTGTACTTAGAGGTGTCTACAACAGGCGGCAAGTGGTGGCGATTTAAATATCGTTTTGATGGAAAGCAAAAAAGGCTATCTGTTGGCACCTATCCTGATGTTGGCCTTAAGCAGGCAAGAGAGCAACGAGATCAGCTTAGAAAACAAATTGCTAATGGTGTCGACCCTTCCGATATTCGCAAGGCTGAAAAGCTGTCAAACGCTGGTCAGTTAAGCTTTGAGTTTGTTGCCCGTGAATGGCATCAAAAGTTTAAGCATCGTTGGTCAGAAAAATACTCCCTCAATACAATTAACCGTCTTGAAAGAGAAGTGTTTCCCTTTATTGGCTCAAAAAATATCAATGATATTAAAGCACCGGAATTGCTAGCGGTGCTGAGACGAATGGAAGCCAGAGGTATTTTAGAAACAGCTCACAGAGTCCACCAGAAGTGTGGGCAGATTTTCCGTTATGCCGTTGCAACCGGCAGAGCAGAACGCGATCCCTCCACTGACTTGAAAGGCGCATTACCGTCGGTAAAGGTCAAACATCATGCGTCAATAATTGAACCACAGCAGATCGGCGGGCTGTTAAGGGCAATCAATGGCTATTCAGGAGCATTTGTCACCATCTGTGCGTTACGACTAGCCCCGCTCGTTTTTGTTCGTCCAGGCGAGTTAAGACACGCCGAATGGACAGAGTTTGATTTAGAAAAAGCTGAGTGGCGTATACCTGCCGAAAAAATGAAAATGGCCTCTGTTCATATCGTGCCGCTATCCAAGCAAGCAATAACCGTTATTGAAACATTAAAGCCCCTCACGGGCTCAGGAAAGTATCTGTTCCCCTCAATTCGAACAATCACTAGGCCAATGAGTGAAAACACGGTAAATGGTGCTTTACGGCGTTTGGGTTATACGGGTGATGAAATGGTTGGGCATGGCTTCCGAAGTATGGCCTCAACCATACTGAACGAGCAAGGCTGGAACCGTGACGCTATCGAAAGGCAGCTAGCTCACAGTGAGCGTGATGGTGTAAGAGCTGCTTACAACTATGCTGAGTACTTGCCAGAGCGTAAACGCATGATGCAATCGTGGGCTGATTATCTTGACGGGCTGGCGGCGGGTGCTGATGTGATAGCTATTAATAAATATAAATAAGTTGGTTAGTTAAGCATGACCCAACGGGGTCAAAAGCTGGCTTCATTATTAATTCAAGTTTTTGATTTAGCGCGAAGCTTGATTTGAGTATTTATTTTGGCGAAAGTAAATAAACATATAAATAATTGTTTTCTCTTAGCTGCACCATCGGCCCTAAATCAAATACTTTTGCCTAAATTCTTTCTGTGTGAATAATTGATTGTCATGTTTAACAAAGATCCTTAGGAGGTCAAAACATGGCATTCAAAACTTATTTATACAAAAAAGAAGAGGATCTAAGATCGCCTTTGAAATCCCAAATCCTTTCGGATTGTTTTTCTGGGTGGTGTCGTAATCGATATAACTCATTGATTATATTTAACATCCCATGCAACAAGTCGTGTTCTAATATTGCGGAAAGTCCAACAGCTCTAGTG
>NZ_MCRI01000001.1 GCF_001720165.1 Methylophaga muralis | reverse complement strand
CTAATTTTTTAACCTTAGCACGCACGATTAAATTGGACATTAGCTCCGGTCTTTTAAATCAAACTTCATTTATTTAAGGAAACCCGCATGAAACTTATAGCAGCATTTTTATCTTTGTTTTTTATCCTTGGTTTAACAGCCTGCAACACTATTGAAGGTGCCGGCAGAGATGTAGAAGCCGCTGGCGGCGCTGTAGAAGAATCTGCAAGAGAAAATAAAAACTACTAATCGTTAGGCAATGCCTTGTTGCTATTGTAGTTTAGTCAAACAATTAGCCCTGCTGAAGTTTTTCAAGCAGGGCTTTTTTACAGTCAAGGCCTTTTAATGCTTCAGTATCACATACAAGGCATGAATGATGCCGGGAATGAAGCCCAGTAAGGTTAGCAGAATACTTAGCCAAAAATGTCCTTTAAAACCTACTTCAAGAAAACACACCTAATGGTGGAAATAATATAGCGAATAAAATTTTAATTGGGTCTGTTGCGGTAAAAGCATGGTAATTACCTTTTATTTATTTAGTTATTATCAATTTATGTCACGGAAACATTATAGGCATCGCTCAATATTATTCTTTAACCTGTGTTTACTCTGGATGATCGCCTAGATCTTTTGGGCCTTCCTCCAACTCAATTAGTGGTTTTAAGTATTCATAAATCAACATTTTAGGAAACAAAATGGATAGGCCAAACGAACATCAATATCCCACACTAGATGATGAAACGTTGGAGATGGCACAAAAGCTATTTGAGCTGGTCCGACAGGGAAATACTGAAACGTTAGTTAAACCACTAGAAATGGGTTTGGCGCCGAACCTTAGAGACAGCAACGGTAACAGCCTGTTAATGCTCGCGTCCTACAATGGTCATGAAGAAATGACAAGGTTGCTATTAAAGCACGGCGCTGATCCTGAATTAGCCAATTTACGTCATCAAACACCGCTTGCTGGAGTAGCTTTTAAAGGCTATACAACTATCGCGCAAATTCTTATAGAACATGGTGCCAACGTCAATGCTATGACCCCAGACGGTAAAACACCACTTATGTTTGCTGCGATGTTTAATCAAGCTGAGGTCTTGCAACTTCTTTTAGATAATGGGGCCGATCCAGATTTATCAGCCGATGACGGTATGACAGCGCTTAAACTCGCTCACAATATGAACGCCCAGGATAGTATTCAAATATTGTCGACGGCGAGATAAAAATAAAAAACCCCAGTATTGAAAACAATACTGGGGTTTTAATTTATTGGTGGGCCCACCAGGACTCGAACCTGGGACCAAGGGATTATGAGTCCCCTGCTCTAACCAACTGAGCTATAGGCCCGATTTTGTAATCAGCTGTCGGAATCTAAAAAGCTTCTCAGTTGATCCGAACGTGATGGGTGACGTAATTTACGTAAAGCTTTCGCTTCGATTTGACGAATACGCTCACGGGTAACGTCAAACTGTTTACCGACTTCTTCCAATGTGTGGTCGGTATTCATGTCAATACCAAACCGCATACGCAGTACTTTGGCTTCTCGCTCGGTCAGGCCGTTAAGAACGCCCTGAGTGGCTTCTCTGAGGCCTTCGATGATAGCGGAGTCTGCTGGTGACATAACGTTGATATCTTCAACGAAATCACCCAGATGTGAATCTTCATCGTCACCGATGGGTGTTTCCATAGAAATTGGTTCTTTGGAAATCTTCAGTACTTTTCGTACTTTGTCTTCCGGCATTTCTACGCGTTCTGCCAATTCATCCGGGGTTGGTTCACGGCCCATTTCTTGAAGCATTTGACGGGCAACCCGGTTGAGTTTGTTAATAGTCTCAATCATGTGTACCGGAATACGGATAGTACGCGCCTGGTCAGCTATAGAACGCGTGATAGCCTGACGAATCCACCATGTTGCATAGGTTGAGAACTTGTAACCACGTTGATATTCGAATTTATCAACCGCTTTCATCAAACCAATATTGCCTTCCTGAATCAAATCCAGGAATTGCAGACCACGGTTCGTGTATTTTTTGGCAATCGAGATAACCAAACGTAGATTAGCTTCAACCATTTCTTTTTTGGCACGACGCGCTTTGGCTTCAGCAATCGACATTTGACGGCTGATTTCTTTGATATCTGCAATGGTCAATCCGCGGTCATCAGCAATTTCTGCCAATTTGGATTGTGCCGCCAGAATGTCATCCAGATTCTTCTTGATGGTAGATGAATAGTGCTTTTTAGCCCTAACGAATTTATCGGACCATTCAAGGTTGCTTTCATTTCCCAGGAAGGCATCGATAAAGTCGCGGCGATTCATACCCGCCTGCTCGACAACGATATCCATGATAATTTTTTCTTGTTTACGAACTTCTGTGATGGTTGCTGTCATCAATTCGTTTAAAAACACCAATGTTTTTGGTGTCAATTTGAATTCCATAAACAGGTTACTCGCCTGCTCACGGGCTTCAACCATGGCATCACCTTGTGTTGCCAGGACTTTTTTGTAAGCTTCACGTAATGCGGTAAAACGAGTGCGGGCCTCTTCCGGATCAATTTCACCAGAGTCCTCTTCGTCATCACTCACGCCACCAACATCATCGTCGTCATCATCGTCGCTATCGGTATCATCACTATCGACGCTGCTGGTCAGATCATCATCTTCATCTTCACTAGCAAGCAGTTCTTCTGGCGCGATAAAGCCTCGAATAAGTTCATTAAGCCTCATTTCACCAGCTTCCACCGCATCGTAGAACTCTAGGAAAGAAGAAATGACAGGAGGATAAGTAGACAGCATCAACAGGCTTTCGCGCAGGCCAGCTTCAATACGTTTAGCGATAACGATCTCGCCTTCACGGGTCAATAACTCAACAGATCCCATCTCCCGCATGTACATGCGGACAGGGTCGGTGGTACGACCAAACTCACCATCGGAACTGGCCAAAACGGCAGCCGCTTCTTCATCAGAGACTTCGTCATTAGATGAAACAGCCTCGGCAAGGCGTTCCATTTCATCGGTATCCATGCCATCTTCATGGACCATGATACCCAAGTCACTGAACATACTGACAATATCTTCGACCTGATCCGCATCGACCAAATCTTCTGGAAGGTGGTCATTGATCTCACCGTAAGTGAGATAACCGCGCTCCTTGCCCAGGGCGATAAGTTCTTTAACGCGTGATTGCTGATCTTTCATTCGGCCTCTTTATGCATGGTGACGCTGTTTTTGGCGGTAACACTATATTATAGTGAAAGCACTTCGTTATTGCATCATTTTTGATTACAGAACACTCACTTAAAGGATTTCACTTCCATTTTTTCAGCCTCTGTTAATTGGCTGAGAGGTTTGCTCATCAAATAAGTTAAACGTTCATCTCTTGCTTGCTTGTTTAGACGAGTCACAATCCCTATGAGTTCATGCTCCAGTTGTTCTGGCGACAAATTCAATGGTTGCATCGCGAGCTTTTCCATATAAGGAGCTTGTTGGGTGTCTCGCCAACGCTCCAACAGCTGTGCGGTTTTAAGATGGGGATGCTCACGCATGGTTTCAAGTAGCTGAATTAAAATCGCTAAGCCCGGCATATCCAGCAGACTTAATTTATCTGTATCCGGAACGGCTTCATGCAGTTGCGGATGTTGCAACAGAATCATCACGGCCATGCGCACCGGGGTCATATTGGCCATGGCATTTTGTTTAACGCTTTTAGCTCGTGGTGGCGCTGCTGGCTTTTCCAGATGTTTATTTAACGTGGCAATATTGGTCTTGGCATGGTCTGCCAGCTGCTGCTCCAGCATATCCCGGTATAAACCAGCTGGAATATGCCGTAGATAGGGTTTGGCAATTTCAACCAGCCTGGCACGGCCATCCATTGATTGACTATCCACTCGCGAAAGCAATGTAGCAAAGAAAAATTCGGAATAACTTTGTGCCTGATTCACTAACTGCTGAAATGCCTCAGCCCCCTGCTCTCTTACCATGGTGTCAGGATCCTGACCTTCCGGCAGAAACATAAATTTCAATTCAAAGTTGCCGCCAAGGATCGGTAAAGCGTTTTCTGCTGCTCGCCAAGCCGCCTCTTTACCTGCACGATCGCCATCAAAACAAAAAACAATTTCCGGCGCGCTACGCGTCAATAGCCGCAAATGTTCGGATGTTGTCGCCGTTCCCAATGTTGCCACGGCATTGTTAATTCCAAACTGCGCCAGGGCGATGACATCCATATACCCTTCAACTATCAGAATCTTTTCCAATCGACGATTGGCTTTACGGGCTTGATACAGGCCATACAGCTCCTGGCCTTTATGAAAGATGGGGGTTTCGGGTGAGTTCAGATATTTTGGTGTGCCATCGGCATCTATAACGCGTCCACCAAAGGCGATAACGCGGCCCCGACGGTCACGTATAGGAAACATTAGCCGATCACGAAAACGATCGTAGGTACGACCCTTGTCATTTTTAATCAACATTCCGGCTTCGAACAATTGATCCTGGGTTTGCTGATTATTGCCAAAAGTGCGTAAAACGTTGTCCCAGCCGTCCGGTGCCATACCTATATCAAAAGCGGCTACGGTTTCGGGACTCAGACCACGTTGTTGAATATAGTCCTGAAAGGGTTGACGCTGTGGATGGTTTTGTAGTTGATGCACGTAATAACGACTGACCTTATCCATCAGATCGTAAAGATTTTGTCTGGCAGGAGTCAGGGAAGCTTGTTGTGTTACCGGTACCTGCATACCAACGGTATCAGCTAGTTCCTGAATAGCTTCAGGAAAGCTGAGCTGATCGTATTCCATCAAGAAGCCGATCGCCGTTCCATGTGCACCACAGCCAAAACAATGATAAAACTGTTTATCAGGGCTGACAGTAAATGAAGGGGTTTTCTCGTTGTGAAAAGGACAACAGGCGTGAAGATTTTTACCGGCTTTTTTCAGCGGTACACGCGCATCAATAATATCAACGATATCGACTCGTGAGAGCAATTCGTCAATAAATTGTGGAGGGATTTGTCCGGCCATAAATCAATTATGGCCGAAGTCTGTCATGAATGTTAACCACGTCTGAAAAAAGACCTGGCATGCTGGCTTAGGAACTGAGCGCGGCCTTAACTTGGCTGCTTACTGCGCCCATATCAGCGCGTCCCTGAACTTTTGGACGCAACACATTCATCACCGCACCCATGTCTTTCTGGCTACTAGCACCTGTCTCTTGAATTGCATCAGCAATCGCTGCCTGCAATTCTGCTTCGCTCAAGGCTGTTGGCAAGAATTCTTCAATAATCGCCAATTCAGCTTTTTCGATAACGGCTAAGTCATCTCGGCCAGCTTGCTCAAACTGCGACAAGGCATCTTTACGCTGCTTAGTCATTTTGGTCAGCACAACGATGATGTCATCGTCTGACATATCCTGGCGATTATCGACTTCAACTTGCTTGATGGCAGCGGTGATTTGGCGCAATGTACCGAGACGATCTCTGTCTTTGGCGCGCATTGCGTCTTTTACGCTATCTTGAATTCGAGTTTTAAGCGGACTGGCTTCTTGAGGCATTAGAATGAGATTCTAATCAGCAATTAGTACATGCGAACGCGGCTAGCGTTTTCACGAGACAGTTTCTTTTGGTGACGTTTAACAGCGGCAGCTGCAGCACGTTTACGAACCGTAGTTGGTTTTTCGTAAGCTTCGCGGGCACGAGCTTCAGCAACCGTACCGGCTTTTTCACAAGCACGTTTGAAACGACGTAAAGCTACGTCAAATGGTTCGTTTTCTTTAACCTTAACAGATGGCATTCAATACATTCCTAAACAGACAATGACGGAAAAGCCCTTAATTGTACGAGATCTATTTAGGAAAGAAAATACTAAATGCTAATTAGTTGGATGAGACCAGCGCCAGCAAGGCATAATAATCGGCATTAATTTAATGCAGTCAGAATAAATTTATGCGTGTTTTAGGAATTGAATCATCTTGCGATGAAACCGGTATTGCACTCTATGATACTGAAAAAGGGCTGTTAGCTCACGCGCTTTTCAGTCAGATAGAGATGCATGCTGAATATGGTGGCGTGGTGCCTGAACTGGCTTCCCGCGATCATATTCAGAAAACATTGCCCTTAATGCAACAGGTTCTGGATGAAGCGGGTCTGCAACGTAAAGATATTGATGCGGTGGCTTATACGGCGGGTCCGGGTCTGGTAGGCGCTTTACTAGTTGGCGCCGCAATTGGCCGTAGTCTGGCCTGGGCGTTAAACATTCCAGCCTTGCCAATCAATCATATGGAAGGACACCTTTTATCGCCACTACTGGAAGCCAATCCACCGGCATTTCCATTTGTATCTTTATTGATTTCCGGCGGCCATACCTTACTGGTTGATGTTAAGGGCGTTGGTGAATACCAATTAATGGGCGAATCAATCGATGATGCGGTAGGTGAAGCATTCGATAAAACGGCCAAAATGTTAGGGCTGGGTTACCCAGGCGGCCCAGCATTGGCAGCTTTAGCAGAACAAGGCCAAGAGGGTGCTTATGTCTTTCCTAGACCAATGACTAATCGTCCGGGTTTGGATTTCAGTTTCAGTGGTCTGAAAACATTTGCTTTAAACACCTGGCATAACAGCGATAAAAGTGAACAGGCGAAAGCCGATATTGCGCTGGCTTTTCAAACAGCCGCGGTGGAAACCTTGGTGATTAAATGCCGCCGGGCATTAAAACAAAGTGGCCATAAACGTCTGGTGGTAGCTGGTGGTGTCAGTGCTAACAAGTCTTTGCGAGCAGCTTTAGATGCAATACCTAAAGTTCAGGTTTATTACCCGCAGTTACAGTTCTGCAGTGATAATGGGGCGATGATCGCTTTTGCTGGAGCTATGCGTGATCAAGCTATGGTTATGGAAACCGAAGCCACTTTTAATGTGCGTTCGCGTTGGCCTTTAGACGAATTAACGGCCCCTGTTTCAGCCTGATTTTTTCTCTTCACCTGCCAGTAAGCGTTGAATATTTCCGCGATGTCGCCACAACAACAGTATGGCAATGACCAAAATAACCCCGCGGGCAAATGCTGTATCAATCAACCAGATCGCATAAACCGGAGTCAGTGCAGCGGCCGTAATGGCAGATAATGACGAAATCCGGCTAATCACAAACACCATAATCCAAGTCAATAAGGCTGCGCCAGCCAATGCAGGTGAAAGGGCAAGAAATGCACCCAATGCCGTTGCGACACCTTTGCCGCCTTTAAACTGGAAAAAAATGGGGTATAAATGCCCAAGAAATGCGAAGAAGGCAATCAAGGTCAGGATATTGATATCAAAACCTAACATCCGTCCGATTAACACTGGAATGACGCCTTTTAAAACATCTATCAGTAATACTAATGCTGCGAGTTTTTTACTACCCATACGCAGAACATTGGTCGCCCCAGGATTGCCTGAACCTTGAGTCCTGGGATCCGGTAATCCAGCAATTTTGCAGAGTATTACAGCGCTCGACAGTGAGCCAATTAGATAGGCGCCGAGTAGTGCAAGCAGCGCGATGGCAGTTAATTCAGGCATGTTATGATGCGACCTTTTAAAATGTAGCGGTATTATTCAGTACCATTACTACTTTTGCCAACATTGAAGCGACATCATGGATAAAATTTTTCTTAATGATCTCAAAGTAGACACCATTATTGGTATTTATGATTGGGAGCGTGAAACTCTGCAAACCCTGCGTTTTGATTTGGAAATGGACTGGGATATCCGTCATGCAGCTAAATCAGATGATATTTCAAATACGTTGGATTATGGCGCTGTAGCCAATGTATTGGTGGAATTTGTTGCCAACAGCCGTTATCTGCTAATAGAAAGATTGGCAGAAGAGGTGGCGCAATTGTTGTTGAAAACATTTGCTATTCCAAAGCTCAAATTGACCTTGACCAAACCGGTCAAATTGCATGGTCAGAATTACGCACAAATTGTTATCGAGCGCTATAACGGATGATGCAACGGCAAGGCTATCTGCTTGGACTGGGCTCTAACATTAGTCCGCAGGATAATATGGCTGCCATGGTGACAGCCTTAGTGAGAGAATTTGGTGAACTTAATATCAGCCGCGTATTGAAAATCCCACCAGTCGGAATGAATAGCTATCGCGATTTTTTAAATACGATAATTTTTGTTGAAACCGACTTGCCCCAAAGTGAACTTAAGGTGTTTTGCAATCAAATAGAAACCCAGTTAGGTCGGGATCGTGACGACCCATTAAGCAAAACTAAAGATCGACCTGCCGATATCGATATTCTCTGCTCACTTAAATTGCCTGACGAAGCTGAAATTACCGTGAGCAGTGTGACTGACGAATATTTTCTTTATCCGATCATTCGTGAGCTATTAGGTTATTTGACTGAAACTGCCGAAGTAACACCACCTGAAGGCGTTTTAATCAAGACATCGCACCTAAGCTTTGGAGAGACGGCGACCACCATCTACTGGAATGGTAGCGCCAGTAATAAAGGGGTTTTCTAGCAAACTTTTGATGGCAAGATAAACTGGCTCAGCACCACCTTCTCGGGCCAGTGGGGTTTCAGCCAACATTTTCTGCCGAACCTCTTGACTATGTGATTCGGTAAATAATACCGGCCCCGGCGCCACTGAATTCACTTTGATATTTGGCGCAAGTTTTTTGGCAGAAACCACAGTTAGGTTATGTAACCCCGCTTTAGTTGTGCCGTAGATATCAAACCTCGGGGTGGGGTTTTCTACGTTGATATCAGTGATGTGAATAATATCCGCCGGATCATCTCCCGGGCCTTTTAAAGTCGCAGATAACGCCTGATTGATAAGAAACGGCGCTAACATGTGCACGGTAAAAAAGTGCTGATATTGTTCAGCAGCTTGGTTTAGATCTTCTGACGTCGGAGTAAAAGCTGACGCATTGTGCACAATGCCTCGATACGATTGACTTAACTGCTGCAATTGCTCAATAAACACCATAATGCTACTGGTGTCCTGCAGGTCAGCCTGGATAGTCTGTATGCCTAAATGCCTTAGTTTTTGGACATCATCGGTTTCAGTACGGTAATGTGCCAATACGTCATAACCATCCTGTTTTAGCCTGGAGGCAATATGAAATCCAACCCGCCGTCCGGCTCCTGTTACTAAAATGGGATTATCCACTGAAATTTCCGACTAAATGAAACACACCGCCACGTTACCTGTACCTGACCCTATAGCGCAACAGCATAGCGCTCAGCTGTTGCAACTGATTTATCAGACCATCGAAGATCGCAATGGCTGGCTGAGCTTTGCAGAATTTATGCAATTAGCTTTATACCAAACTGGATTGGGTTATTACAGTAATGGCTTGAGCAAAATTGGCAAAGCAGGGGATTTTATAACAGCACCAGAAATCACTCCGTTGTTTTCCAAGGCGCTGGGCAATCATATTGCTGATGTGCTTAAACAAATCCCTGAAGCTGATTGCCTGGAATTTGGCGCAGGGAGCGGTCAGATGGCCGTCGATCTATTGTTATATTTGGCTGAAATTGATTGTTTACCAAAGCAGTATTACATTATTGAAGCGAGTGCCTACTTACGTGAAATACAGCGTCATAAATTGAAAGAACAATCAGGTGACATATCAAGCTTAGTCATCTGGCTGGATCAATTACCTGTAGAATTTAATGGTGTAATTATCGCTAATGAAGTCTGCGACGCAATGCCGGTGCATCGGGTACAGTTTGAAAATGAGCAGCTTTTAGAAGTAGGGGTGAGTGTTCATAACGGAGAACTTGCATGGCAGACTCAGCCTATAACCAATCCCGAATTAAAAGCTCGTTGTGAAGAAATTCAGCCGCAGCTGGAGCTGTTTCCATATCAGACCGAAATCGCCTTACAGTCGCCAGCATGGTTGAGCACCATTGCTAATCTGCTGAACCAGGGCGCTATCTATCTGATTGACTATGGTTATGAAGCCAAAGATTATTTTCATCCTTTGCGTCATCAAGGCATGTTGCGTTGTCATTATCGTCATCAGGCACATGATGATCCGCTGGTTTTAGTCGGTTTACAGGATATTACTGCTCATGTGGATTTCACCGCGCTGGCTGAAACAGCCCTTACTGAAGGGCTGCAGGTAGAAGGTTATCAAAGACAAAGCGATTTTCTGCTGGCTGGCGAGATTCTTAATCTTAGTCAGGATAATGCAAATCAAGCCTTTCAGCAGATGCAGCAATCTGCGGCATTGAAACGTTTATTGTTTCCAGAACAAATGGGTGAATTGTTTAAAGTGCTTAGCCTGTCAAAAAAGGTTGAGATGCCACGCTCAAAATCCGCTGACCTTCGTTATCGTCTGTAATTGCTCAATAAAAAAGGCGCCGAAGCGCCTAATTTATATAACCCGAATAGGGATTATTGTTTTTCTTCAAGCTGCTGTTTGAGCTGCTCAAGCTGCTCTGACATTTCAAACAGGACTTCTTTGATGTTTGCCACATCGTCAGTCAAATTATCTGTTTGACGTTTAGTTCTGGCAATTTCTTCACGCATTTCAGGTGTTAATGCACCGGTATCCTGACCTTTACGTTCGGCAGCAGTTGCCAATACTGTCGGAATATCAATAATTAACCAGTCTGAACGCTCTGAGCCATCAACTTCATAATAAGACTGCCCATTATCAAGCACTACCTGCGTAGCAGGTCTGGAATCGCTTCTGCGGCTGCCCGGCAACAATGGATTCACCCGACGATCAATATCCTGACCGGTAATTTGGTCTTTATCGCGGTATTCCTGATGTACCAAACCAAAGATAATATTCAGACGACCATTACTATCAATGAACACACGACCACTGTTGGTTTTACGCTCTGCCGCAATTGCGCCGGCATGAACACCTAAAGTGACAAAAGTAATATCTTCATTCGGTTGAGCGCGACTTAAGCCTTGGGCAAGTGTTGAACTCAAGATCTGCAATTCACCTGGCGAGAACAAAGGAACCTGTTGTGTTCTCAATAATACCCGTTGATTGACATACAACGAAGACAGCACTTCTCGCATTTCATCAGAATTTATTGGTAATGGATGCTGGTTGGTACCAGGTTGATCCCGCTCGACCAATCGCACGTATTGCAGATTTGACTCCCACAGTTTCGGACCACTTTGTGACATGACGACTTCATTATCATTGGATGATTTTTTACTGAATGGGTTGCCACAGGCAGACAAGCCGACAGTCATTGCCATGCTGAGTGCAATGATGCTGCTGTATTTCACAATGCCTTGCATATAAATTTCCTCAATTAATTCGTATCACGTTTATCCGACTACCGGAGACTCTGCTTTTTGTTCACGACATAATAATGCCTGAACTGATTTGCGCGGATCGTACCCTTCAAACAAGATTTTGCATACCTGCTCGACAATTGGCATCTCAATACCTGCCTGCTGAGCGCGTAATAAAACCTCTCTTGCAGCATGCATCCCTTCAACCGTTTTCCCAACCTTTACAACGGCCTCATCAACGGTAAGCCCTGAGCCAATAGCCAAACCCAATTGACGATTACGACTTTGATTATCAGTGCAGGTCAAAATCAAATCACCCATCCCAGACAAGCCAAACATAGTTTCTGGTTCAGCTCCTAACACACTGGCCAAGCGCATGATTTCGGCCATACCGCGGGTGAGTAAAGCGGCTCGCGCATTAGCACCATAACCCAACCCATCACAAATTCCAGCGGCAATAGCCAATACATTTTTTACGGTACCGCCGATCTGTACCCCCAACACATCATTGGTGGTATAGGCCCTTAAAGCTGGACCATGAAGTGCATTTGCCAACGCCTTGGCAAACTCACCATCCCGGGAAGCCACCGTTAATGCCGTTGGCAATCCTGCTGCTACTTCTGCGGCAAAAGAGGGGCCAGAAACGACTGCCAGCGGATGTCCAGCACCCAGAATTTCAATCGCCGTATCATGCAGAAATTGCCCGGTTTGCGGCGTTAAACCTTTTGTTGCCCAACTAAGTGGGATGTTTTTTGGCAGAAAAGGTTTAATTTTATTTAAGGTTTCACTGAATGCTGCGCTGGGTACTGAAACCATCACATGTTGACAATGGGCCAATGCCTTGGCCAAATCCATTTCAATTTTTAAGGACTCTGGCAACACAATTTCCGGCAAATAACGGCTGTTCATTCGTTCTGCTGCTATCCGCGAAAGTTGTTCTGGATCACGTCCCCATAACAAGACTTCATGCCCGTTTCTCGCCATGGCTATTGCCAGTGCTGTTCCCCAGGCACCGGCACCAATGACTAAGGTGGGCATTAAAGTTGAAGCGTTCATTACTCTGTTTGTTCAAAAATTAATGCGTGGCTTGTGCTGCTTCCATTTGCTGACGAGCTTGATCAATTTGATGTCTGTATACCGCATCGAAATTAACTGGCGCCAACACTAACTGCGGGAAACCGCCTTTAATGACCACGTCTGAAATCACTTCACGAGCAAACGGGAAAATCGTATTCGGGCAGTAGCTGCCAATTAAAGGACCCATTTCTTCTTTGCTGTAACCGGTCAAGGTGAAAATACCAGCCTGTTTCACTTCTGCCAAAAACGCCACTTGATCATTAACTTTAGCGGTAACGGTAACAATCAGAATAATTTCATGGGTGTCTTCATCAAGACGGTTGTATTCATTACCTAACTGCAGATCCAGTTTTGGCTTCCATTCTTCACGGAAAATTGCTGGAGAATTCGGTGTTTCAAAAGAAATATCTTTGGTATAGATTTTCTGAATGATGAACTTAGGTTGTTGTTCTTCTGTTGCTGCTGCATTTTCTTCAGCCATGATTTTCCCTCTCGTTAAAGTTTAATTATTTGTTAATAAAGCATCGAGCTGGCCTGACCGGTCGATATCAACCAAATCGGTATAACCACCTACCGCTTTACCATTAATGAATATTTGTGGAACCGTACGGCGCTGACTTTTTTGCATCATTTCTTCACGTTTTTCAGGATGCTGATCCACCCGAATTTCATCGTAAACAACACCTTTACGATCCAACAGTTGCTTAGCCATAACGCAATACGGGCAATGGCCAGAAGAATAAATGATGACTTTGTTCATATCAGCACGTTCCAGGTCTTAACTGAACAGCGGCAATTTGGCATCTCGCCAAGCGTGTAAGCCGCCAGACAGTACATGAATATTGGTATAGCCACGAGTCTTAAACTGCTTGGCTGCAGATTTGGCACGTTGACCACTGTCACACACCAGCACTAAAGGTTGTTCTTTCTTTTTCAATGGCTTCAGATTCGCATCAATATCCGCCAGTGGCACATTTACCGAATCGACAATATGTGAACTCTCAAACGCCGCTTTATCACGAACATCCACAAAACAGCCTTTTTGCTGATTTACCAGATTGACCGCCGTCGTTACGTCGATGGTATTAAAACCACTGAGTTTGCGTGTTAATGAATCGGAAAAAACCAACCACAACAATACGACAAACAAGCTGGACAGTATCCAGTGGTTAATAATAAATTCGCCCAGATTTTCCATTAAACAACCCTAAAATTATGAATAATTGATGTATCTTATTTTGCGCAGAACAGTTCACACATCATACTGATCAGCCTTAACAGACGATCATCTTTAACACGATAAAAGATCCTATTCGCATCTCGTCTGGCAGCTAAAATGTTTTTTTCTTTTAATTTGGCAAGGTGCTGAGAGACATTACTTTGCGTGGTGCCTACATGATCTACGATATCCTGCACAGACAATTCTTTATCCCCCAAAGTACAAAGAATTTTCAAGCGCAAAGGATTCGACATTGCTTTCAGCGCAAAGGCAGCGCGCTCAATATCTTCATCAAGAGCCTGCGCCTTCATGTTTCCAGCCTGTGAGATGATGTTCGTCAATGCGATGGCAACTGTAATTGATTACAAAAGCCCATATAATACACAGCATTGTTGTTGATTTGCAGTGCTCACTGTTTTTGGCAAGCAAAGATGACGTCGCAACCTGTGATTAAAGGATAAATCCATGAACCACATGCACCGCCCACTTGCACTAATCATTCTTGATGGTTGGGGTTATAGTGAAGACCCTCAACATAATGCCATTATGGCTGCCCATACGCCTGTTTGGGATCATTTGTGGAATGATTACCCGCACACATTGATCAATGCTTCTGGCGCTGGCGTAGGCTTGCCCGGAGATCAAATGGGAAACTCGGAAGTGGGGCATCTCAATATTGGTGCAGGTCGCGTGGTGTATCAGGAATTCACCCGCATCAGCCGCGCAATCCGTACCGGTTCATTTTTTAGCAATCAAACTCTGACAGATGTTGTGGATGATGTGGTCCGCAATGACAAAGCGTTGCACATCTTAGGTTTGTTATCTGATGGCGGGGTACATAGTCACGAAAGCCACATTCACGCAATGGTCAAGCTCGCCGCAGATCGTGGCGCCAAAAAAATCTATTTACATGCATTTCTGGATGGTCGCGATACGTCGCCCAAGTCAGCTCTACAATTTGTCGAAAATATGCAAGCCAGTTTTAACGAAACTGGCGAAGGACGCTTTGCCAGTGTGATTGGTCGTTACTATGCAATGGATCGTGACAAGCGCTGGGATAGAGTCCAGCAGGCTTATGAATTGATTACCAATGCCAATGCGCTTTATCAGGCAGACAATGCTTTGCAAGCCATCAATGATGCTTATGATCGCGGTGAAACCGACGAATTTGTTAAAGCCACGCAAATTGGTGAAGCGGTGCCAATTGAAGATGGCGACAGCATCGTCTTTATGAACTTCCGTGCGGACCGAGCACGTGAACTGACCCAGACGTTTATTGATCCGGAGTTTAATGATTTCGTAAAACCACGAACGCCAAAATTGTCTCAATTTGTCACACTAACTGAGTATAAAAAGGATTTTGTGGTTCCGGTAGCGTTCCCGCCGGAAAAACTCAATAACCTGTTGGGTGAGTGTATTTCTGCCGTTGGTTTAAAACAGTTACGCATTGCCGAAACCGAAAAGTATGCGCATGTCACTTTCTTTTTTAATGGTGGCCGAGATGCTCCCTATGAAGGCGAAGATCGGATTTTGGTCCCATCCCCTAAAGTCGATACCTACGATTTACAACCCGAGATGAACGCACCAGAAGTGGCCGAAAAGTTAGTCAAAGCCATTCATAGCAACCAATATGATGTGATTATCTGTAATTTTGCCAATGCCGATATGGTTGGACATACCGGAAACTTTGACGCAACCGTTAAAGCCATCGAAACATTGGATAATTGTCTGGGCAAAATCTGGTCTGCATTGAAAGAAAGCGGTGGAGAAATGTTGGTTACTGCAGATCACGGCAATGCTGAAAAAATGCTTGATCATGAAAAAGGTCAAGCTCATACCGCACACACCAGCAATCTGGTGCCTTTGATTTATGCTGGCCGTCCTGCAGCATGTATGGAGCAAGGTGGGTTATCCGATATTGCCCCCACCATGCTAGACCTGTTGGGCCTGCCGATACCGGCGGAAATGAATAATCACCTTTTGGTGAAACTACTCTGAACTCGCAAGCTATGATTCGTGGTTTAATTCTGTTTTTATGGTTGTTTTTGCCTTTAAACCTCGCTGCTGAGCCTTCATCCGCAAAAAAGTTGGAGGCCGTTCGAGGTGAGATCTCAACACTCGACAAGAATTTAAATCTCAATAAAAAAACCCAGGCAGAGTTGCAACAGCAGTTAAAAAAACAAAGTCTCAAAGTTTCAGAAATCAATCGCGAGTTAAACAAGTTAAAACAGTCGATTGCCGTTAAAGATGATGAATTACTCAATCTTCAACTTGAACAAGGGCAAACTGAGCAACAACAGGCTCAACAGCTGGAAGCCTTGAATGAACAGATCCGTTCTGCGTTTATGAATGCGCAACCTAGCTACTTGAAGATATTATTGTCTGAACAATCTCCCGAACGAGTCAGTCGTAGCAACACTTATTACCGTTATTTCCACACAGCCCGTCAACAGCAAATCGAAGCTTTACAAACCACACTGCTGAATCTGACTGAACAGGAAAAAGCCATTTATGCCGTCAAGAAGAATCTGGGCGATCTAGAGCAGCAACAACTGGCACAACAAGAAGCTTTAAAACAACAAACTGCAGAACGAGAAAGCACCCTTGCAGCATTGAATAAGAAAATCTCTGGACAAGATGCTCAGCTATCAGCGCTAAGGCAAGAAGAGAAAGATTTACAGTCATTATTAAACGCACTTGCCAAAAAAGCAGCGCAAAGACCACCACCTGCTGCAGCGGTGAAACCAAATGCACGGTTTTCGGGTCTGAGTGGGAAGTTACAATGGCCTTTAACAGGAAAAATCCTGGCAAGCTATGGTAGCCAACGTAATCTTGATAAACTCAGTTGGAAAGGCATACTGATAGCATCCGATAAAGGTACGTCAGTCAAAGCAAGTGCAGATGGGCGGGTGGTGTTTGCCGACTGGATGAAAGGTTTTGGTTTGTTAATCATCATCGACCATGGCGAACAATTCATGACACTTTATGGCAACAATGATAGCTTGCTTAAAAACACCGGAGATACGGTAAAAGCAGGGGATGTGATCGCACAAAGTGGTGATCAGGGTGTCAGACAAATCGCTGGATTATATTTTGAAGTACGTCATAAAGGCAGTCCGACTAATCCTATACAATGGCTGCGCAAGCAAGGTTAACTAGAAATAAGGAATGAAGTTCATATGCGCTTTTTGAAACGTGATTTTGCGCTGGTAACAGCGGGTGTCATTATCGGCATCACATTGATTTTTGGCCAAATGGTGTTAGCCGATAAGAACCCTGTTGTTAAGCCTGACTTGCCAATCGATGATTTGAGAGCTTTCTCGGAAATCTTTGGCCGCATTAAAAGCAGTTATGTCGAGCCAGTAGAAGACAAAACCTTATTGGAAAATGCCATTCGCGGCATGCTTTCCGGACTGGATCCACATTCAGCTTATCTTGACCTGAGTGAGTTTAAAGATCTCCGTGAAGGCACTTCAGGCCAATTCGGCGGACTGGGTATTGAAGTCTCAATGGAAGATGGTTTTGTGAAAGTCGTTGCACCTATTGACGAAACCCCCGCGGCTGAAGCAGGCGTTAAATCAGGTGATTTAATCGTTCGCTTGGACGATACGCCGGTCAAAGGTTTAAGCCTTAACGAGGCTGTCGATATCATGCGCGGTGAACCTGGTAGTAAAATTTTGTTGACCATCATTCGTGAAGGGGCAGATAAGCCTCTACAACTTGAACTGACTCGCGCTATCATCAAAGTGAAAAGTGTTCGTTCAGAAACACTGGAATCTGGGTATGGTTACTTACGAATCAGTACCTTCCAATCGCCGACGGGTCAAAACCTGCGTGATGCGGTAAATCAATTGAAAACTGATAATGGTGGAAAATTAAAGGGTTTAGTGCTGGATTTACGTAATAATCCGGGCGGTGTTTTAGATGCCGCGGTAGAAGTATCTGATGCTTTCCTTAATAAAGGTTTGATTGTTTACACTGAAGGTCGCCTTCAAGATTCAGATCAAAAATTCCATGCCAAACCCGGAGATATGTTGAATGGTGCCCCGATTGTGGTGCTGGTCAATGGCGGATCGGCCTCAGCCTCTGAAATTGTGGCTGGTGCACTGCAAGATCACCAACGTGCAGTCATACTGGGTACTAAAACCTTTGGTAAAGGCTCCGTGCAAACGGTTATGCCTTTAACCAACGATACCGCGGTGAAAATGACTACTGCGCGCTATTACACACCTTCTGGCCGCTCAATCCAGGCTGATGGTATTGAACCAGATATCAAGTTGGATGCTCTACAAATCAGTGCAGCCGAAGATAACGGTTTCCAGCCGCTGCGTGAAGCGGACTTGAGCCGTCATCTGGAAAATGGCTTACTTGAGCAACTCAATGAGGCCACGCCTAAAGAAGAAGCTACAGACGAAGAAGAAAAACAGCCTTTAGCGTTACGTGATTATCCATTGTCACAAGCATTGAATCTGCTGAAAGGCATGCATATTTTGAGCAAGCGTTAATCCAGGTTTCATGACCACTGTACTGATACCTCTGGCAGAAGGCTGCGAAGAACTCGAAGCAGTAACCTTGATAGATGTACTGCGTCGAGCAGAGATTCAGGTGGTTACGGCAAGTTTGTCCGAACATCAGCAAATTACCGCCAGTCGGGGTGTCAGGTTAGTAGCAGACACCACGCTGGCTCAAGTAATCGATGACGAATTTGATATGTTGGTGTTGCCAGGCGGACAACCCGGCACAAATAATCTCGATGCGGATCCACGTATTCACGTTTTGGTTAAACGTTTATATCAAGGAGGTAACTGGATTGGTGCCATTTGTGCCGCACCAATGGTTTTAGCGCATGCTGGTTTACTTGATGGGCGTAAAGTGAGCTGCTATCCCGGCGTTCTTGAGCCTAAAGAATGGCCAGAACTTCAATTCAGTAATGATGCTGTCGTTTGCGATAATAAAGTCATCACCTCTCGTGGGCCGGGAACCGCCATGGCTTTTGCCTTGATGATTATCGAAAAATTAATGGATGAAACAACCCGCAGCAAAGTTGAAGCGGGCCTCGTTATTCGCTAAAACGGAAACAGCATGAATTCACTTGATGAATCAGAATTGTCGATATTACTGGTTGAGCCATCTTCGGTTCAGCTGAAAATTATCATGCGTGAATTACGTCAGGCTGGCGTAGAAAAAATTGATGGAGTTCATGACGGCGCTCAAGCCATTGTCGCCATGCAAAAATATCCTCCCGATCTAGTGATCAGCGCTATGTATCTGCCAGATATGACGGCGACCGAATTACTGGCTTCAATACGCTGCCTGGATAATCTTGAAAATACCCATTTCATGCTGATATCCAGCGAGTCAAATATTGAAACCCTTGAGCCTTTGCGCCAATCTGGTGTTGTTGCGATTCTGCCTAAACCTTTCGCTCACGCGAATCTGCAACGAGCCATCCGTACGACTCTGCAACACATTGATCCTGCCGAAATCGAACTGCAGAATTATGAAGTCGATCAGCTGGAAGTCCTTTTGGTTGATGACAGCTTGGTATCTCGCAACCACCTTTGTCGTGTGTTTCAAAACATGGGAATAAATCAGATTCATCAGGCTGAAAATGGCATTGAAGCGATTGAAAAACTTAAACAACAAACGTTTGATTTGGTTGTGACTGATCTGAATATGCCGAAGATGGATGGTCAGGCTCTGGTCGAACATATCCGTAGTGAAATGGGCAATACCTTTGTTCCTATTTTAGTAGTAACCAGCGAGCAAAATCAGACCAGACTTGGCCAGGTGGAACAGGCGGGTGTATCCGCTATTCTTGATAAACCATTTGAACCACAATCTATTCGCGAAATCTTGTACCGTGTGCTGGACGAGCGTACCTAGCACTAAAGAGTATGGGGTATTCTGGATTGTTTGCCGAGTGTTATAAATCGTTGCAAATAGCTAACCTCATCATCCGACTCTCTGATAGCAGCAAACAGTTTTTTAGCCAGGCCTTTTCTGCCAAGCCGTATCGCTTTTACCGGCAGGGTTTGACAAAACTCCAACGCTAACCAGTTAGGTAACACCGTAACACCTCTTTTCAACGCCACCATTTGCACCATGATATCCATAGATTGCATAGCTTTGCTTCTCGGATGAATACCCGCTGGCATTAAAAACTGGGTAAACACATCGAGACGTTCATGGGCTACCGGAAAGGTCAGTAGTAACTCATTTTGTAGCGCTGAGGCTTCAATAAAGTTTTGCTGAGCTAATGGATGACTTTCTTCCACCAGCAACACTAACTCATAATCAAACATCGGCTGATACTGCACTCCAACCTGATTCACTGCATCCGGTGTCACCAGCAAATCAATATGATGATTTAACAAACCTTCCATACCGGAAAACTGGAATTGATGCACGATATCCACATCCATCTGCGGCATTTCCCGCAGGTAATCTGCCAATATTTGTTTCAGCCACTCATAACAGGGATGACATTCCACCCCAATACGCAGTATTCCTGCACGACCTTCAGCATAAGCCTGCAAGGTTTGCTCGGTTTGCTCCAAAACCGGCAAAACCTGCTGAGCCACTTGCAACATCAATTCACCGGCTTGGGTCAGTCTTAATTTTCGCCCATCCCGCTGCCACAAGCTGACTTCCAATTTTTGCTCAAGATAGCGAATTTGATGTGATAACGCAGATTGGGTAACAAATAAAGCATTGGCTGCCGCCGTTAAACTACCGTTTTCTGCCAAAGCCTGAATGATGCGTAAATGTGCGCGCTCGATCATGTATGAATATATCTCATCAATTGGTTAATAATCATCATTATTACTCATCAATAAAGCTTATTACAATGGGCGACTTTAAAACCGATTGAGAGGATATCGAATGGTCAGCACACATAATCTTGGCTTTCCACGTATTGGCCGACAACGCGAGTTAAAGTTTGCTTTGGAACAATTCTGGCGTGGCGAAACAAATGCTGAGACATTACAAGAAACCGGCAAAAGCTTACGTTTACATCATTGGGCAGTTCAAGCGGAACTGGACTGGCAACCGGTAGGTGACTTCTCGTTTTATGATCATGTATTGGATACCAGCCAGCTGCTGGGCAATCTGCCAGCACGCGTAGACAAAAATGCTGATACGTTAAGCCAATACTTCCAAGCTTCAAGGGGTCAGGCTGGCACTAACTGCTGCAATCATCAAATCGCTGCGGCAGAAATGACCAAATGGTTTGATACCAATTACCATTATCTGGTGCCCGAATTTACTGCTCAAACTGACTTTACGGCACATCCTGAACGCTTGCTAAAACAAGTCAAAGAGGCTCAATCAGCAGGTCATCAGGCCAAAGCTGTGCTGCTCGGTCCGGTTAGTTATTTATGGCTGGGAAAAAGTAAAGATGAAAGTAACAAACTGGCATTATTAGAAAAAATATTGCCTATTTATGCTGAAATTCTTGGTCAGTTAGCAGCTAACGGTGTTGAATGGGTGCAGATTGACGAACCGATTCTGGTCACTGAGCTTTCTTTAGAGTGGCAACAGGCTTTTCAAACAGCCTATTTTTCGTTGGCCAAGTCCCCAATAAAACTTTTATTGACGACTTATTTCGGTCAGCTTCAGCAAAACCTACAACTGGCCTGTGAACTTCCTACCGCAGGTTTACATATTGATGCTATCAACGCAGCAAATGAAATTACGCAGGTTGTTGATTGGTTGCCATCACATAAAGTCTTATCGCTGGGAATTATCAACGGTAGAAATATCTGGAAAACTGATCTCAACCAGGCGCTTGATCTGTTAGAGCCGCTGCATAAACGGCTGGTTGATCGCTTATGGCTGGCACCAAGCTGTTCATTGCTCCATGTACCGATTGATTTAGCATCCGAGCAGAATCTGGATACTGAGGTACGCGATTGGTTAGCATTTGCTGTCCAGAAGCTCGATGAACTTCAACTGTTAGCCAAAGCGCTCAATAGCGGCAGAGAAAGCGTTGCTGAACAACTAGCTGAAAATAGACAGGCTATTCAACGTCGTCAGCGGTCCATTCGTGTTCATAATCCTGCAGTTAAACAACGTTGTGAGGCTATTCAACCCGAGCAGGCTCTACGCCAAAGTGACTATGCTCAACGTGCCAAGATCCAACAAGCCGATCTGCAATTACCCGCATTTCCAACCACCACCATCGGCTCATTCCCACAAACGAATTTGATTCGTCAGGCTCGTAAACAATATCGTCTGGGTTTAATTGGTGATGCTGACTATAAACAGCAGATGCAAGCAGAAATTCGTTATGCCATCGACAAGCAACTTGATCTTGATTTGGACGTCTTGGTGCATGGTGAAGCAGAGCGTAATGACATGGTCGAATATTTCGGCCAACAACTGCAAGGATTTGCCTTTACTGATAATGGCTGGGTGCAGTCCTATGGTTCACGTTGCGTCAAACCGCCCATCATCTTTGGTGATGTATCCCGCCCTGGACCGATGACGATAGAGTGGATCCGCTATGCACAATCACTGACCGACAAGCCGGTTAAAGGCATGTTGACAGGGCCAGTAACTATTCTTAACTGGTCTTTTGTACGCGACGATCAACCGCGCAGTGAAACTTGTAAACAGATTTCGCTAGCGATTCGTGATGAAGTAATTGATTTAGAAAATTCTGGGGTGAAAATCATTCAGATCGATGAAGCGGCATTACGTGAAGGTTTACCTTTACGGCAATCTCAGTGGCAGGAATATTTAGACTGGGCGGTGGAAAGTTTCAAGATCACTGCAAATGGCGTCACCGATAAAACGCAGATCCACACCCATATGTGCTATTCCGAGTTTAATGACATTATCGAAGCCATTGCGGCAATGGATGCCGATGTCATCACCATTGAAACCTCACGTTCGCAGATGGAATTATTGGATGTGTTTCGTGACTTTGACTATCCAAATGCCATTGGGCCGGGTGTTTATGATATTCACAGCCCGAATATTCCCCCTGAACAATGGATGGTTGATTTGTTAAAACTAGCCGCTAAGCGGATTGATAAACAGCAATTGTGGGTTAATCCAGACTGCGGATTGAAGACACGCCGCTGGGAAGAGGTTGAACCCGCACTGAAAGCGATGGTTTCAGCGGCTAAATTATTGCGAGATCAACTTACAGCTTAAATAGAAAAGTCGGGTAGGGGAACTGTCCTCTACCCGGTTTTAGCTTTTGGCATGCTCGCGTTCATTTGAAACTGGATCTGTTTAGCTAAATTCGGATCCAGGAGATTGGTACGGGTGTGTTGATGGCATATCGCACTACGAAAACCTAAATAATCCGCATCCAATGGTCTTAGCTGCTGAATATTTTCGATTCTCAAGCACCTGCCAAACCACATAGTAATTCTGCCGATTTCGCTTCAAATACAAATTTGTTTAATGACTGGATGGATAAATGGTTGAGTA
This sequence comes from Methylophaga muralis, assembly GCF_001720165.1. Taxonomy (GTDB): domain Bacteria; phylum Pseudomonadota; class Gammaproteobacteria; order Nitrosococcales; family Methylophagaceae; genus Methylophaga; species Methylophaga muralis. The sequence continues at coordinate 318,187 of NZ_MCRI01000001.1, read as the reverse complement.
ATCCAAGGCCATTCTTTGTGGCTGTGTCCAGCATCACACCGACAAAACCGGTTTTTTTCAATAATGGAATCAAATTGTGCTGTGGTAGTTGATCGGCAAATAAAACCGCTATTACCGGTGTTTGCAAATCTTTAATGCTACCTTCCAGTTGCTCTATACAACGCACGAGCCCTGGCCCGTCAAATAAACCGACTTTAACAAAATCAACCCCGGTCTCCGCCATATCATGAATAGCCGCTGAAATGACTTCGGCCTGCATGGCTAAATCACCGACAGTGGCACTGCACAGGCACCGCTTATTCACCCATTGAACAATATCAGCTACAGTTTGGTGCATTAATGCCCCCAGAGCGCCTTGTGAAGGGTTTTTCATGTCCAGGATATCTGGTAACTGCTCAACCAGTGTTTGAGCCTCCTCTAGCGACTGTACGCTGGCTAACCACCTAGACATAATGTAATTCGATTCCTGCTTGTTCAACTCTTTCCATTAACCAGCTCCAGGCTTCCAGCTCCCTTTCTCCGGCGGTTTTATCAATTGCAATTGTGAGATAAGCGATTTCATCACGAATTTTCTGCTCAGATAACATGTCCAGACGGCTGACTAGGATAGCGGCTTCAATTACGGCATTTTGCGCACGATTAAAGCCTCTGAAAGGCTTATGATTAACATCACAGATCACGGCAGCATAAAAACAGGCACGAGGATCGGTATCATCCAGTCGAACCACTTCCAGCTCAATATGCGATAACGCATCGGATATGTATTCACCCTCGATCTGTTGGCACAAAGAAGTTGGCCAATCTCGACGTCCGGTTAATGCTCCGGCAAATATTCGGACATCATCGACGAAATTGATCGAACATTGGCCATGCCGCATTAGATTATCGTAGGTAGAAGAGGGCTTGAATGGTTTAATATGAAAGTGACCATTCACTTCTGATATTCCCATTGGTGCTGAATGGGGCTTACCATTCTCAGCCAAAGTAGTAACGATCACTTCATGTATCTTGCTGGTCAGCCGTGCCACAAGCGCGCTCCTTTTTTATTGGTGTTTCAGCTTCGGCGGTTCCACATGCACGCTGACTGCGTTTTTTCATCGTCGTGCCTTCCGCTTTTTGTTCATTCAGATCTTCCTGTTCCAGATCAACGGCACACCCCCATTGCAAATCTTCATCCTGGGTATAACGTTTGCCTAACTGCCAGGCAATCTGTGCACGAGCGAGTTCCACACCTAGATAAAAGGCGTGGCCCGGATCATCTTTAACTTGTAATTGCGGGTAAAAGGCAAAAGGATCGGTATCTTGTATCAGTCCATCGCGGTTAAAAACATAAACACCTTTGGGCGCTATCTTTATCCGATAATTCGGATCTTTAATGTTTTCAGATAGCTGAATAATTTCCTGCTCCGTATCGGTAAAGGGTCGGCGGTCATGACTCACCAATAAATCCGCCGTAATGTCACGAGGCAAGCTATTGTCATCACGAGCAGCAAACATCATACGTCTGGCAATATCGGCTTCTTTTATCGCTCGACGTGCATGCGGGCTGACTTCGGTGGCTAATACATTGGTTATTTTCAACTCCGAAATAATGCCAAACAGCAGGGCATTAATTCCACTGGTATCGGCATCGGTTAATTCAGTGAGATTGCCAACGCCCATCATCATTGGTGCCTCGGGATATTTTTGTCTGAGCGTATGGTAGCGAACAATTGATTCGGTCAAACCAAAGTGAATGGGATCAAGAATCGGATCGGCAATCCAGGGTTTGCCGATTTTATCCATTGCTTCCATAGCGCGTTCCAGTGATGCCAGAGAACCTGGTTCTGCCGGAACTAAAATTGGGATTGCGTCTGTTTCTTTAGCAAGATCGATAGTGTCTTCGGTCAGACTTAGCAGATAATCCGCTCCTGCCTTAGCCGCTCTCCTTAAGTCATCCAGAGAAAGTGAGTCCACACTAACTTTGAATCCATCCTGATGTAATGCGGCAATAGCTTCTTCCATTAACGGGAATTTTTCTTCTGGAAGGCAGCCAATATCAATCACATTTGCACCAGATTCACGATAATAGCGGGCACGCTCTAAAATGCCCTCAATATCACGTTGTGGCGCATCAACAATCTCAGCAAAGATATTCACGTCATAACGACTGAGATCAGGGATTTTACGGGCCTTGCCGAAAAACAATGGCAAGTCCTTTATTTCATCTGGACCACGCACTACTTCAAGTCCTAACAGTTTACTCAATTCAGCTAAATCTCCCCGACAACGACCAGGCACAATAATCTGTTTACAACCTGCGTAATCTTTCGGTTTCAAACGCCGGGCAATCATTTTATCGGTCATTAATGCAGCAACTGATAATCCTAATTGATGCACCCTATAGTCAAATGGCAGTGGCGCCATTTCCTGCAATACTTTTTCAACACTCGGTTGAGCAAGTTTACCGGTGAGAAACAGAATGGTTTCAGCCATGATCGGCGTTAACTTGTTCCAGACGTTTTTTCAGAGTTTCGTATAAGGCTTCTGCGGAATCCACAACGGTTGTAGCTTCAAAGCTTCGCAATTTTTCGGTGTGTGCCAGATCAATTGCTCTGGGCCATAAACGTACCATACGGTCTGGTGCCGGTGTGTCAACTTCGGGAATCGCATCACAAGCCAATACTATGCTTGGGACACGACATTTGCCTGCCTGCGCGTATACATTTGTAACCAACGTATCGGATAATCCCATGACCATTTTGGCAACGGTATTTGAAGTCGCAGGGGCAACTACCAATGTGTGGTAATCACCACGATAGAATAATCCGACCGGTGGCGAACTGGCAGCGCGATCCCGATAGACATGTCCGTCTTTAGTTAACGCTTTGGGATCATGGCCATACATGCGGATAACTTCTTCTCCCGCCCGGCTGTAAAACAAGTCCACGTCGGGCAAATCACGAATGATTTCCAGACATTCATCGAGATAATGACCTGATCCAGTAATTGCCCAGGCCAATTTTGGCTTTTCAGGCCTTGATTGCATTATTCTATCTCACTGTATTTTAATTAATGAATTTTGCCAGACTCTGGCTTAGGAGTAAAAATTAGATAGGTTGTGGTTATTTTTATCAGTTAAAATTAACCACAATTTTGCAACGGATTGATGGGAGTCGCATATCTATGTCAGAAGCAGTACCAAAAATTGTTGTTGTTGGTGGTGGAGCAGGTGGCCTGGAATTGGTTACTAAACTTGGCAAGAAACTGGGTAAGAAAAAGAAAGCCCAAGTGACTCTGGTTGATAACACGCATACTCATATCTGGAAACCGCTGCTGCATGAAGTAGCTGCCGGCACACTTGATTCCCATGAAGACGAAATTGAATATCTCAGCCAAGCCATGTGCAGTGGCTTTCGATTCCGTCTCGGTAAAATGGATGGTTTGGATCGCCAGAATAAAAAAATTATGGTGGCTCCAACCTATAACGAGGATGGACTGGAAATTATTCCACGTCGTACCTTTGATTATGATTATTTGATTATCTCTGTAGGCAGTGTCAGTCATGATTTTGGTATCAAAGGCGTGCGTGATCATTGCCTGTTTTTAGATACTACTAAACAAGCTGAATTTTTTCAGAATCAATTGCTGGAATCATACTTACGCGCACACACTCAAGGTCGTCCATTGGACGAAGGTCAATTGAATATTGCAATCGTTGGCGCCGGTGCAACCGGTGTTGAACTTTGTGCGCAGCTTTATGAAGTTTCTCATTTACTGAATGCTTATGGTTTAGACGAAGTTAAACCTCAAGATGTCAAACTGTCATTGATTGAAGCCGCCGATCGGATTTTGCCTGGTTTGCCCGAAAATATTTCTGCAGCAGCCCATGAAGAGTTGAATGAATTAGGCGTGCAGATTTTGGCTGGTGAACGGGTTATCGAAGTGACTGAAACAGCCATCAAAACCCAAAGTGGGCGAGATATTCCCGCAGCAATCAAAGTTTGGGCTGCAGGCATTAAAGCACCTGAATTTTTAAAAGATATTGATGGGTTAGAAACTAACTGGATGAACCAGCTGGTGGTAAAACAAACTCTGCAAACCACTTTTGATGATGATATCTATGCCATTGGCGACTGCTGTGCTTGTAAGTGGGTTGGCCAGGATCAGAATGTACCGCCACGTGCCCAAGCCGCTCATCAGATGGCCTCACTGGTGTATAAATCCATTATCAATCGTATGAAAGATAAAGAGTTGCCTGAATATCATTACCATGATTATGGCTCACTGGTGTCGTTAGGTCGTTATGGTACTGTTGGTAATCTGATGGGTAACCTGAGCAAAGGCAGTATGAAAGTTGAAGGCCTTATGGCTCGTTTAATGTATTTATCGTTATATAAAATGCACCAAGTTGCGCTATTCGGACCATTCAGGGTAATGATGTTATCGCTTTCTCATCTGTTCCGTCGCAGTGTTCATCCAAAGATCAAACTTCATTAATCGTTTTATTTCTACCAAAAAAGGCCCTTTAAGGGCCTTTTTTGTATTACTTTCACTTCCATGAGTTATTTCCATAAAGACATCCTGCTGGTCACCTCAGAGCCTTTCAGCCGATGTTTCAATGCCGCTCCAATGTGTAGAACCAGTACGGCGATAAACAGATACGCTAAGATTTGATGAATATCGGTAAAAGTTTCTCTTGCCACCGCATCTGCTTCAGCTAACCGAGGAAGCGTGATACCCCAAAGTTTTGTGTCGTATTTGCTATACATTGATTGTAAATAGCCAGTGATTGGCATCGCAATCATCAATGCATACAATAAATAATGTACCAAGCTAGACACCCGTTGTTGCCAGGTGGGGATGCTGGCTGGGAGTGGAGGGGCTTTATGGGTTAAACGCCAGACAATTCGCAAAATAATAAATGCTGCGACGGTTATGCCCATCGATTTATGTAATAAGAACCAAAAGGCGCGTACGCTTTCTTCATCGGGAGGAAGTTCAGATTGCATCGGTAATCCAACCATCCATAAACCCAAGCCCAGCATGAAAAATATCATCGCCGCTATTATCCAATGCAGAATTATCTGGACTTGATCATAGCGAGCGTCATTCATCGACATTTTTTTCTCCTGAATATTAAACAAAAGGCCACTCAGATTTCCTGAATGACCTTTTTGTGACCGTTATCTGCGGGAAGAATTCCCTATTGTTAAATATCCAGATTCGATGCCTGAAGTGCGTGTGTTTCAATAAATTCTCTACGAGGTTCAACATTGTCACCCATCAAGGTGTTAAATGTTTCATCCGCAGTAATCGCATCCGATATCCGTACCTGTAATAAACGGCGTTTGGATTTATCCATGGTGGTTTCCCACAATTGTTCTGGATTCATTTCACCCAAGCCCTTATATCGTTGCACATGTTGACCACGACGCGCTTCAACCATTAACCATTTAACTGCTTGTGCAAAATGTTGCACACTTTCATTTCTTTCGCCACGCTCTATTCTTGCACCATCACCAAACAAGCCATTGATTTTGTTAGAGAAAGACATGATTTTTTGATATTCAGTACTGGCAAAAAACTCTCCTGGCACATGAAAATCGTTACTGATGCCATGACGCGTGAAACTGATATTCACATGTGGCATTGGTTCTTTATCATGTTTTTGCAGGCCCAACACAAAAAATGTACCTGTTGGCATTATTGCGTTCATACGTTGTTCAATGGCCTTGAGCCATTCAGCCATCGCAGTCGTATTTGTAAATTCTGGTATTGCCGCTTGATAAATCAACTCATCCAAAAATGCCGGATAATAATGATTGGCTAAACGAGCGATGATTGCTCGAATAGTTTGATACTCATTCACTAACAGAGCTAGAGCGCTGCCTTCTATGGGAACGGCATCTGCAGCGGGGTAGAGCACGGCATTGGTTAACGCAACTTCCGTTAGATAACGCTCCATTTCAGCATCATCTTTTACGTAACGTTCCTGTTTGCCTTTTTTGATTTTATACAAAGGAGGTTGAGCAATGTATACATGACCGCGCTCAATCAATTCCGGCATTTGTCTATAGAAAAACGTCAGTAATAAAGTACGGATATGCGATCCGTCGACGTCCGCATCGGTCATGATAATGATGTGGTGGTAGCGAAGTTTTTCCGGATCATATTCATCGCGGCCAATGCCACAACCCAATGCTGTTATTAATGTTCCAACTTCTGCTGAACCTATCATTTTGTCAAAACGAGCGCGCTCAACGTTTAAGATTTTTCCTTTGAGCGGCAAAATCGCCTGCGTTCTTCTATCACGGCCTTGTTTGGCGCTGCCACCGGCCGAGTCACCTTCCACTAAGAATAATTCTGATTGGGCAGGGTCTCTTTCTTGGCAATCTGCTAATTTACCAGGCAATCCGGCAATATCCAGAACACCCTTACGTCGGGTTAATTCGCGAGCCTTACGAGCTGCATCTCGAGCACGAGCCGCATCGATCATTTTGTTCGCAATCAGTTTGGCTTCGCTAGGATTCTCAATCAGAAAATCCTGAAAATGTTCATTTACCAAAGATTCGACAATGGTACGGACTTCGGATGAAACTAATTTATCTTTGGTTTGCGATGAAAACTTAGGATCTGGCACTTTTACAGATAAAACTGCTGTAAGCCCTTCACGCGCATCATCACCACTGGTAACGACTTTTGATTTTTTCGCCAAGCCTTCGCTTTCGATATATTGGTTTAAGCTTCTGGTTAAAGCTGCTCTAAAACCTGCTAAGTGGGTACCACCATCACGTTGTGGAATATTGTTGGTGAAACAGTAAATATTCTCTTGATATGAATCATTCCATTGCATGGCTAATTCAACGACAACATCATCACGCGTACCACTGATGTTTATTACATGCTCGTGAACAAACGTTTTGTTTTTATTTAAATGCGTAACAAACGCTCTTATGCCACCTTCATAATGGAATACTTCTGTCTTTTCATCACGCTCATCGGTAAGAACAATTCTGACCCCGGAGTTCAAGAATGCAAGTTCACGGATCCGCTTGGCAAGTATTTTGTAATCGTAAGTGATTTGAGTGAAGGTTTCTTCGCTCGGCCAAAATTGAATTTTTGTGCCTGTTGCTTCAGTTTCTTCAAATGCTTTTAGTGGGGCATCCGGTACGCCGTGTGTGTAAGTCTGTTTGTGCATGAAACCATTACGTTTGATTTCCATCGTTAATTTTTTGGATAACGCATTGACAACGGAAATACCTACACCATGAAGTCCGCCTGAAACTTTATACGAGTTATCATCAAACTTACCACCGGCATGCAGGACTGTCATGATAACTTCTGCGGCAGAAACGCCTTCGCCTTCATGCATATCAACAGGAATTCCACGACCGTTATCCTCAACAGAAACTGAGTCATCCGGGTGTATGCGCACATTTATTTCTGTGCAGTAACCAGCTAAAGATTCATCAATGGAATTATCTAAGACCTCGAACACCATGTGGTGTAACCCAGTACCATCGTCTGTGTCACCGATATACATACCAGGTCTTTTTCTGACGGCGTCTAATCCCTTTAGAACTTTAATGTTGGAAGAATCGTAACTATTGTTTTCAGTGGTCATAAATTAATCCATTTTACTGCAAGGCAATGCACAATCGTTCATTCTACTATGTATCGATGCCGGTTGACAGCTCGACTATGCTTGGCTGATTTCACCACGTTTCACGTGGAACATTATGTCTTTTTTATTGATATTTATTGAGCGATTAAGCTCTGGATTTGTTGTTGTAATGAATGATTGTATACCTAAACGCTTAATGCTTTTCATGGCCAATACTTGGTGTTCAGCATCAAGTTCTGAACTTATATCATCTATTAACAATACACTTTTTTGTTGGGTTTTCTCTCGCAGCAAGGAGATTTGAGCTAGGCTGATCGCTAAAAAAAACATCTTCTGCTGTCCACGTGAACACATCTCTGCTGGATCCTGTCCATTTATTTTGATGGACCAATCAGCTGCATGGGGTCCGGATCGTGTATAGCCAAGAGCTGTATCCCTTGAAATAGTTGAATGTAAAACATCCGCGAACTGTGAATCTTTTGGCCAGCCTGTCGAGTAACGTATCTCATATTTTGCATTGCTATACTCAGCGCAAAGCAAGTTAAACCACTTAATAAACTCAGCTAATAACGTTGTTAAATAGTCATCACGATAGAGAGTTATTTTCAATCCGTGCTCAATAAGCGACGAATCCCATAGTCTGACTTCATTGATTGGTTTTGAATTACGCAAAGCCGCATTACGTTGAGAGAGTATTTTTTTATATGCCTGCCAATGAAACATGAACTCTTGTTCCACGTGAAACAATCCCCAGTCGATAACTTTTCGCCGAAAGCCTGGACCAAGATCAAAAAACTGGTGACAATTTGCTGGTATGTATTGAAGCGGGAGATGACTGGCTAAGTCTGAAAGTTTTTTCAGTGGCGCATTGTTTAAACGAATTTGTGTTCCAAGTATTGAAGAAATTTGCATCCCTACTGGAATGCCAGGGTGAATTCTGGCAAAAATCTGCGTCTGTTTTTCGTCAGTTTGAATGACATGCTTTAAATTTCGTGTTCGGAACGAGCGTCCCATAGCCAGTAAATAAACCGCTTCCAAAACACTGGTCTTACCGGAACCATTTTCGCCAATCAATAAATTTATTCCTGAGGCAGGATAAAAAACTGACTTCTGGATATTTCGAAACTGGGAAAGGGAGATTTCGGTAATCACTTAAATAACAATAAGAGTTGTTCGTTTTATGATTTGGCTTTAAAGAGAGAGGATATACATATACAGTTCCGACAACCTGCTGCTACAAGCAAGATCAGAATCTGTAATCACTCACGCTCAATCAAGATGTTTGTTATTCGATTTCAAGCATCTCAAAATCTTCTTTACCTACACCACATTCTGGGCATTCCCAATCATCCGGAATATCATCCCATGAGGTGCCCGCCGGAATTCCTTCTTCAGGTAAACCTTTGGCTTCGTCATAGATAAACCCACACACCAAACATTGCCACTTACGCATTGTATCTCCAGCCAACCGTTTAAAATTATTTGTACATCTTACATCAAACTGCTTTTTAGTTGGCTCAGGAATTGTTGTTTAAACTATGCTAAATTACAGCGAGCAAATCATTTTTATATAAATAAGTGGTTAAATCGATTATGAGACTTCCTACCTTACGCCAACTTCAATATCTCACTGCAGTGATCGAAGAGAAACATTTCGGTCGTGCGGCAGAAAAATGCCATGTGACCCAATCAACATTAAGTGCAGGGATACAAGACTTAGAAGACTTATTAGAAGTAGGGTTATTAGAACGCACTAATCGAAAAGTGCTCACCACGCCTATCGGTGAGGAGGTTGCGGAAAGAGCGCGACAAATATTGTCATTAAGTGATGATTTAGTTGATTTGGCACAAGCCGAAAAAAACCCATTAGCTGGCAGAATTAGGATTGGTGTTATCCCAACCATAAGTCCTTTTTTGTTGCCACGTGTTCTACCACGTATTCGTAAGCAGCTACCGCAATTAGAGCTGCTTCTGATTGAAGATCAGTCTGAAAGATTGTTAGTACAGGTTGAAAATGGTGATATTGATGTTGCGATTTTAGCCTTTCCATTCAATACACGAAATCTGAATTATCGCGTTATCGCTGAAGAGCCTTTTTGGGTTGCCCTGCCTAAGGATCACGCACTATGCGGCAATGAATACATTCAACCACATCAGTTACCGATAAATGAATTATTACTGCTGGCAGAAGGCCATTGTATGCGTGAACATGCTATCAGTGCATGCCAACTACCGGCATCTGCACAACGACGAAGTGTTCAGGCCACAAGCCTTTATACCTTAATAGAAATGGTCGCCAGTGGTCTAGGCATTACCTTGATACCGCATATGGCCATTAACTCGGATATGGTAAGACATGCAGATATTTGCCTTCGCCCTTTAAAACGAGACAGTCTGGCAAAACGCGAGATTGGCTTGGTCTGGCGCCCCAGTTTCCGAAGAACCAGTACTTTGGAACAATTATCATCCAGCTTCACTGCTGCAATGGAAGAAAGCCTCTAACCTTTGCTCGCGTATTCAGCACGAATTTGAATAAAACTTTGCCTAATCAATACCGAGGTGAACGGAGCCTGGAATCGGGCAGTCAGCTTAGCTTTTGGATTAACCAAAAAAACGGCATAACCTAGATCTTGATGGGCAAAAGCTCGACTTCTGGTGAAAAAAGCCGGCAACGAATTTTTATCGGTTGCGGCAGCAGCAACAGTAATGACCTGTGCATTCAGATCATGAGATTGGCTAACCGCCAATAATTCAGATGCTTGTTGGCCTGATCTATCAACCAGCACGATTTGCACAGCACGATTTGCCAGCCCGGCTTTTAGATTAGCCAAGACTTTAAAAATGGCTTCACAATCGTAGCAATCAGCTGAGGTAAAGAAAATAAAGCTCCATTTTCCGACCAAAGCATCATTGGTAAAGACCGAGTTATCAGCGTTATGAGCAAGAAACTGCGGGATTTCCAGATTGGGCTCAAACATCGTTAGCATTGCACCGGGTTCTGCTGGCGATTCAAACGGTTGTTGTTCCTGACTCATCGATAAAAAAAACAGCAGTAATAAAGCAACCAAGCCAAGATATGTCAGCAAAAAACGCTTAGAATGAACATTTTTAAACATATTCTGCATCGTTGCTCCTCCGCAAAACGCTGGCAGGCTTACCCACTAAACAATAAGCGACCATGAAAGAAAAATTGCTTAAGTCTACTCTCGTTGTAAGTTTGATGACTTTTTTATCCCGAATAATGGGATTTGTTCGAGATATTGTTATTGCCCGATTTTTAGGGGCGGGCATGGGTTCCGACGTTTTTTTTGTAGCTTTTAAAATTCCCAATTTCCTAAGGCGTTTGTTTGCAGAAGGAGCCTTTTCCCAAGCATTTATTCCCGTTTTAGCTGAGTACCGAGAGAAGGGAGATCGAGATCTGCAGCAGCTTATCGCAGCAACCAGCGGTACTTTGGCAGGCATTTTATTTTTCATCACCGCCATCGGGGTCATCGCTGCACCCATTTTAATTGTTATTTTTGCTCCGGGCTTTATGGATCAGCCTGAAAAGCTGCAGTTGGCAGGAGAGCTATTAAGAATCACTTTCCCTTATATTCTCTTTGTTTCGCTTACCGCTTTAGCCAGCTCAATTCTGAATAGCTTTGGCAAATTTGCCGTACCGGCATTTACCCCGGTATTTTTGAATATTTCGATGATTAGCTGTGCGTTATGGTTAGCGCCGCATTTAGACGAACCGGTAAAAGCTTTAGCTTGGGGTGTATTTATTGGCGGTGTAGTGCAATTACTATTTCAAATGCCGTTTTTAATGAAAATAGGTAGCTTACCGAAACCTCGCTGGGGATGGAAAGACGAGGGCGTACAAAAAATCTTGAAGTTGATGATCCCGGCTATGTTTGGGGTTTCTGTTTCACAAATTAATTTGTTACTCGATACATTACTGGCTTCCTTTCTTATTACCGGTAGTATTTCGTGGTTGTATTATTCCGACCGTTTAGTGGAATTTCCATTAGGCATATTGGGGATAGCACTGGCGACTGTGATCTTACCTAACCTTTCCAAAAAACATGCTACCGCTTCGATGCAGGAGTTTTCCCACACAATTGACTGGGCTTTACGTTGGGTATTTTTAATCGGCACGCCAGCAGCTATCGGTTTGATTATTCTGGCTGAACCGCTGTTATTGACGTTATTTCAATATGGCGAATTCACGCCTTATGATGCCCACCAGGCTTCTTTAAGCTTAATGGCTTATGGATTGGGTCTATTGCCGTTTATTTTCATCAAGGTGCTCGCTCCGGGCTTTTACGCCCGTCAGGACACTAAAACACCTGTCAAAATCGGCATTATTGCCATGGTCAGCAATATGGTACTGAATATTATTCTTATGATTTACCTGGCCCATGTCGGGCTGGCCTTAGCCACCGCATTATCGGCCATGCTCAATGCCGGACTGTTGTATTACACCTTACGCAAAAAAGCTGTTTATGAACCTATCGCTGGCTGGGGAATATTCTTTATTCGTACGTTTTTGGCCAATGCATCTCTTGTCTTAGTCCTAATGTGGCTAACACCGGCAAATAGTGAGTGGATAAGCTGGGATGGCTGGCATCGTTTTGGGATCTTAATGGGACTGATTACAATCTCAGCAATCATCTATTTTGCTGTTCTAACACTTTGCGGAGTCAGGCTAAAGACCTTAATTAAGCCACATTCCCAGTCATAAAAAAGCCCTCTTTGAGGAGGGCTTTTTGGTCAAGCAAGTGACAGAGAAGCTTAAAAGCGACGGCCGATACCGATACCATAAACAAACGGATTAATATCTGCGTTAATTTTGGCTGAACCAACCGCAGTATTTTTAAAGCGTGCTGTTGTATCAATATCCAGATATTTAATATCAAGATTGACGAACCAGTCTTGGTTAATAGCAATATCCACACCAGCCTGAGCCGCCCAACCCCATGAGCTTTCTAACTTAACTTTGTCGCCTGAGTTGGCAACACCTGAATTGCTCGGCACTTTTTCATCGAAGAAGTAAGTGTAATTGATACCAGCTCCAACGTAAGGACGAATATTAGAATCCGGTAAGAAGTGATACTGAAGAGTCAGTGTGGGTGGCAAAACTTTGGTATCAATAACATCTCTCGATCCAAGAGTACTAACCACGCCACCTGCAGATTTATGTGTACTAACAGTATGCTCTGAATAACCGAGGATTAATTCAAGACCCCAGTTACGGGTTATCATGTAAGTAATATCCAGCTCTGGCACAGTATCATTATCAACCGTCACGCCTTTACCTAAATTACCTGCAGCTTCTGTCCATAAGGTACCACTGCTGTCATTCGGATTAACATTAATAATACGCCCCCGAATCAACCAGTCACCAGCCTCATAAGCCATAACTGTAGAAATAGGGCTGGCCAGACCAGCGGCCAACAAGATTGAGGAAATCAGGGGAATTTTTTTCATAATGTGACTCCGATAATGTTCTGATGTAATGCACAGTTTCAGATCATACGGAGTACCTGGATTAAGACATTGATCCAGGTCAATAAAAATGTTGCTAAAGCACTACGATTTTATCCGCAATGTTGTTTTAATGCCGCAAGGTCGAGCAGCGTGACCTCTTTACCTTGCGTTGTTAATAACTGCTGCTCTTGCAACTGTGTAAATAAACGACTGACCGTTTCGATTGCTAGGCCCAGATGATTCGCGATATCACCTCGCGACATCGTCAATTGAAATGACATTGCCGAATAACCGCGCTCGCTGAAACGTTGAGAAAGTGACAACAGAAAACTAATCAATTTTTCCTGGGCGGTTTTTTTACCCAAAGAAAGTAACAAATTTTTATCTGCGGACAACTCTTTGCTCAACCGGGTCATCAACTGATTTTGTAACTCCGGAATCGTGGCACTGAATTCCTGCAAACGCTCATAAGGTAATTCGCAAACACTACTGGCTTCAAGTGCACGAGCTGTCGATAAATAGCGCTGTTGATAAATGGCATCCATCCCAATAAACTCACCGGGGAAATAGAAGCTAGTGACTTGTTCACGACCATCTGCCGCTGAAATAGTAGTTTTGAACGAACCAGACCGCACTACAAAAATGGTCTTGAAGGTTGAGGCTGGCTCAAACAGAATTTGATGGCGTTTAAAACCGGCACTGCGTTTGATGATTTCATCCAGCTTGGATAAGTCATCCCGATGCAGACCTAAAGGCAGGCATAGTCGGTATAAAGCACATGACTGACAGGCTAACTGATGATGATGTTCAACCTTTGCAAGGTCCTGAAACAACGGTGTTATCATCTGGGCTTGTGTCATTTTATTATCCATAAAAAAGTCACTGACCATGATAACGCTTCAAACCCTGCACTGAAACAGTTATTATCTGTTTTTATTTCAGTTTTCAGGAAAGCAAATGACCGCTCGTAGCGCCACTGTTGCGCGTAACACGCTCGAAACACAAATTGAAGTTTCCATCAATCTGGATGGCAGCGGAAAATTTCAATCCGAAACCGGTGTGCCATTCCTCGATCACATGTTGGAACAAATTGCCCGACACGGCTTATTTGATCTACAAATCAAAGCAAATGGTGATCTGCATATTGATGCTCATCACACCGTTGAAGATGTCGGCATCACTATCGGTCAAGCATTAAAACAAGCTCTTGGCGACAAGAAAGGCGTTATTCGTTACGGTCATTCCTATGTGCCGCTGGATGAAGCTTTATCACGGGTGGTATTGGACTTGTCCGGCCGTCCAGGCTTTGAGTTTGACGTGACCTTTACCCGCGACAAAATTGGTGATTTTGACGTTGATCTGTTTTATGAGTTCTTTCAGGGCCTAGTCAACCATGCTGGCATTACGCTGCATATCGATAACCTTAAAGGTCGTAACGCGCACCATATCGCTGAAACCATCTTTAAAGCGTTTGGACGGGCATTACGTATGGCCGTTACCTTGGATGAGCGCGCATTACAACAATTGCCATCCACTAAAGGTGCGTTGTAATCGGGTTATCGATTTAATCATTTTCACTTTCTAGCCTAGGTTTTTGTTTTATGCGTCGCGTTGCAGTTATTGATTACGGCATGGGTAATTTACGCTCAGTCTCCAAAGCGTTGGAAGCCGTAGCAGATAACCACACCCAAATTATTGTTACCGCGGATCCGGCCGATATTCGTTCGGCTGATCACATTGTATTTCCCGGTGTGGGCGCTATTCGGGATTGCATGGCTGAACTCAAAAAACTCGAACTAGACAAAATTATCGTTGAAGTAGCCAAACAAAAACCGTTCCTCGGCATTTGTCTTGGCATGCAAGCTTTATTAACTCATAGTCAGGAAAACCAGGGCTCTGATGGTTTAAATATCATCGGTGGTGATGTGGTGTATTTTGACAAAGCAGTAGAACAGGGACTAAAAGTGCCCCATATGGGTTGGAATCAAGTTGAACAGACTTATGCTCATCCTTTATGGCAGGATATTGAACAAAACAGTCGTTTTTACTTTGTTCACAGTTTTTATGTTAAACCTGTAGATGAAGGGAAAGTGTCGGGCCGCAGTCATTACGCATTACCGTTTGCAGCGGCACTGGCACAAGAAAACCTGTTTGCCGTACAGTTTCACCCTGAAAAGAGCCAGCATGCCGGCTTGCAGTTATTGAAAAATTTTATTAACTGGGACGGTCAGTCCTGACAAATTGTTTGATGGAGAAAGCGTTATGTTATTAATCCCTGCCATTGATCTTAAAGAGGGTCACTGCGTTCGATTGCGTCAGGGACGCATGGAAGATAACACTGTATTTTCAGAAGATCCGCTGGCCGTAGCGACCAGATGGGTTGAAGCCGGTGCCAAACGATTGCACATGGTGGATCTGGACGGTGCTTTTGCGGGTAATCCTGTTAACGCTGATGTTATTCATCGAATCTGTGCTGCTTTTCCTGATTTGGATGTTCAGGTGGGGGGCGGCATTCGTGATGAAGATACCATTCAAACTTATCTTGATGCGGGTGTTCGTTACGTGATTATTGGCACCAAAGCCATTAATGCACCGCATTTTGTTGGCGACGTTTGTGCCGAGTTTCCGGGCCATATCATCGTCGGGCTGGATGCTAAAGATGGCAAAGTTGCCATTGATGGCTGGTCTAAATTATCCAATCATGATGTTATCGATATCGCTCAACAATTTGAGCAGGATGGGGTTGAGGCTATTATTTATACTGACATCAGCCGTGACGGCATGATGCAAGGTGTAAATCTGCAATCTACCCGTGATTTAGCCCGTGCCATCAATATCCCGGTAATTGCCTCTGGCGGTGTTACTAACTATGACGATATCAAAGCTCTCTGCCATTACGAGTCTGAAGGTGTTATGGGCGCTATTATTGGCCGGGCCATCTATGAAGGCACCATCGATTTGGCTGAAGGACAGGCATTGGCTGATCGTCTGAACCCACCTCTGCAATTCTGATATGGCACTGGCAAAACGCATCATTCCCTGTCTTGATGTCGATGCTGGACGCGTTGTTAAAGGCGTTCAGTTCGTCGATATCCGTGATGCCGGCGATCCGGTTGAAATCGCCAAACGATATGATGAACAAGGGGCAGATGAACTGACCTTTCTGGATATTACGGCGACTCATCATAATCGCGACACTATGGAAGATGTTGTGAAAGCCGTTGCTTCTCAGGTCTTCATTCCTCTTACTGTTGGTGGCGGCATTCGCACCGTGGCGGACATCCGTCGGATGTTGAATGCCGGTGCTGATAAAGTCGGTATTAATTCCGCAGCGGTTAAAAACCCTGATTTTGTTCGCGAAGCCGCAGAAAAATTCGGCTCACAATGCATCGTTGTGGCAATTGATGCCAAACGTGTTTCTGCTGAAGGTGAAACACCACGATGGGAAATTTTTACCCATGGTGGTCGAGAAGCAACCGGCATCGATGCGGTTGAATGGGCCAAAAAAATGGTTGAACTGGGTGCCGGTGAGATCCTGTTAACCAGTATGGATAGAGATGGCACTAAATCTGGATTTGATCTTGAACTGACCCGCGCGGTCAGTGATGCGGTAGTGGTACCGGTGATTGCCTCCGGTGGAGTCGGTAAATTGCAGGATCTGACTGATGGTATCAAGTTAGGTCATGCTGATGCAGTACTGGCTGCCAGCATTTTTCATTTTGGTGAACATACGGTCGGTGAAGCCAAACAACAAATGGCACAACAAGGTATTGAGGTCCGCTTATGAACGCATGGCTGGATCAAGTGAATTGGGGCAGTGATGGTTTAGCCCCCGTTATCACACAAGAGTTTTCAACCAAGCAAGTACTTACTTTAGCCTGGATGAACAGAGAGTCTTTACAGCTCACTGCAGATACCGGCCACGCGGTGTACTGGTCACGTTCACGCCAAAAGTTGTGGCATAAAGGTGAACAGTCCGGCCATCAGCAAATCATTAAATCAATACGTATTGACTGTGATCAAGATGCCATCTTGCTTGAAGTTGAACAGTTGGGTGGCATTGCTTGTCATACTGGCCGCCACCATTGTTTTTTCCTACAACTGCAAAACGGTGAATGGCAACCAACAGAACCCGTACTGAAAAATCCGGATGAAATTTATCAATGAGTGATACATTGCAAAAGCTGATGCAGGTGCTGAATCAGCGTAAAAATGCCGATGCTGAGAGCTCTTATGTCGCCAGCCTATACACCGCTGGCACTGATAAAATTCTCAAAAAACTTGGCGAAGAAGCCACCGAAACAATTATCGCGGGAAAGGCTGGCGACAAAGATCAAATCGTTTACGAAACTGCAGACCTTTGGTTTCACTCAATGGTTTTACTGGCGCATAATGATATCGACGTTGATAACGTGTTAAAGGAATTGGATCGCCGATTCGGATTGTCCGGACATGATGAAAAAGCCAGTAGGAGCAAAAAATGACCGACTGTATTTTCTGTAAAATTATTGCCGGTGAAATTCCATCCTCAAAGGTTTATGAGGATGAATTGATTTATGTGTTCAAAGATATAAACCCAAAAGCCGATGTACATTTGTTGGTGATTCCAAAACAACATATTGCTCGACTGGATCATCTGGATCAGACTCATCAGACGCTCATTGCACACATGTTCCTCAAGCTTCCAGAGCTGGCAAAGTCGCAGGGCCTGGAAACCGGTTTCCGTACCATTATTAACACTGGTCCCGGTGGCGGTCAGGAAGTCGATCATTTACATATTCATTTGCTAGGCGGTAAAAATCTGCCTGGCTTTCATTAGGAGCGCATCATGGGGTTTGGTGGAATCAGTGTATGGCAACTATTGATTGTTCTAGTCATTGTCATCTTACTTTTCGGTACTAAAAAACTGCGTTCTTTGGGCGGCGATCTTGGCAGTGCCATTCGTAGCTTCAAATCATCAGTTCGTGAAGGCGAAGATGAGAAAAAAGATGAAACTGGTAATTTGAAACATGACAATGAAGCAGAGCAGCATAAACAGCAACACGAAGAACACGACTCAACTAAACGCTAACCATTGTGTTTGATATAGGTTTTTGGGAACTGTTACTGATTGCCGTAGTGGCATTGGTGGTCGTCGGTCCTGAAAGGCTGCCGAAACTGGTTAGAGTCTGTGGTTTATGGCTTGGCCGGGCCAATGCATCACTTCAAGCCGTCAAAAACGATATCGCTAAAGAACTTCGAGCAGAAGAAATTAAACAAGCATTCCAAAAACCCGATGATTTACCCGATTTGAATGAAATCATTGATCTTGATGAACCAATAAAATCTAAACCAAACTCAGACAAACCGTTAGGCGAGTCGTCAGATAAAAAACAGGCCGATGATGGAAAATAGTGAACAACAACCACTTATTTCTCATCTGGTTGAGCTTCGAGATCGCCTGCTGAGAGGGATTCTGGCCATATTAATCGTTGCGATTTGCCTGTTACCGTTCGCTAATGATTTATACCTTATTCTTTCTGCACCTTTGCTTGAGCATCTGCCAGAAACCAGCTCAATGATTGCTACCGAAGTGGCTTCCCCATTTTTAACACCGTTTAAATTAACTCTAACGGTTGCCATTATGCTGGCCATGCCTGTCTTGCTTTACCAGTTATGGGCTTTTATTGCCCCCGGCCTTTATAAACATGAACGTCGTATTGTTTTTCCATTGATGTTTGCCAGTACGCTGTTATTTATTTTAGGAATATTATTCGCGTACTTTGTGGTGTTTCCATTGGTATTTGGATTTTTAACTCAGGCCGCACCTGAGGGTGTCGCGGTGATGACAGATATCAGCAGTTATCTGGATTTTGTTTTGAAGCTATTTTTTGCTTTTGGGCTGGCATTTGAAGTACCCATCGCGACGCTTTTGCTGATCTGGACTGGGATCTCAACTCGAGAAAGTCTTGCTCAAAAACGTCCTTACGTAATTGTCGGCGCGTTTGTTATTGGAATGCTGCTGACACCACCAGATGTGATTTCTCAGACGTTGTTAGCCGTACCAATCTGGTTATTATTTGAATTGGGTTTGCTGGTTTCCAGGTTTATCCCTAAAAACCGAGAAAAACCTGAAATAACAGATTAGTCTCGGTAGCGCATTCTGGTTCCATGTTGCAGCGAAAGCGTGATTTCCTCAGCCGTTAATGGCGTCGGAAAGTAAACCCCCGATATTTTTGCACCATGAATGCTGGCTCCACGAAGACTGATCGCTTGACTGAAATCAATGCCACGTAAATCAGCCTGGCGGAAATAACTGTTACTGAAATCCAGTCCGCTGGCGATTAATCCCTGAAGATTAAGATGGCGAAAATCACAGCTAGTTAAATCGACTTTTTCGCCTTGGGCAATTCGATGATTAAACTCCTCCATCTTTCCATCACGTAACAATTGATAAAGTGGATCTTGAGTGATTTTTGGCTCTGCCATCTTAAACCTCAAACAGTAATATCAATTGTGCCACCCGGATTTTCTATATCAAAACCAGTCGCTTCACTCTGCGTCGCTTCATTGACGACAGCAACGTTTTGCAAACTTGTTGGCTCTTGTTCCTGAGCAACCGTTGTTGATGCTGTTTCACTATTCTGCTGCACCGGCGTCTGACGTCCTACCAATAAAGCTTGTGAAGATAAAGGATTAGTCAATGTAGGCTGACCACTGAAAGGGGCAATACCTGGAATTTCCATTTTGCTGCTCCTATTAAAAACTAGATTTATAGCTTACTCCGATCATTGCACAAATGTAAACGCAGGTTATTGAAAAACCATGTGTTTTCTCTCACTTTTAAGCAATATCGGCAAATACTCTTCTTCGCCCGTTTTTATGCTATCGTTAAGCTGACCTCATACTGAGAGGGAGCAGGTCATGCGATTGGCTAAACAGGTGATTTTGCTATTGGTGATTACCAGCTTATTTGCTTGCGAAAGGCAAATCGAAAAACCTCTGCGAGTCGGAACTATTCCATGGGCTGGCTTTGAAATACTCTATTTAGCACGTGATCTGGCGTATTACGACACTGCTGAGATCCAACTCAAAGAGTTAACTTCTACAACCGATATCCTCAATGCTTTTCGACAAGGCCAATTAGATGCCATTGCTGTGACGCTTGACGAAGCGTTAAGGCTAGCTGAAAACCAATCTGATTTAAAAATTATTCTGATTTTTAATATCTCTGATGGCGCCGACAAGTTAATCGTAACTCCTTCCATCACATCTCTTGCAGAACTCAAAGGTAAACGTATTGCAGTAGAGCAAAGCGGCGTGGGTGCCTATATGCTGTCTCAAATTTTACAAATGGCTAACTTAAGCCCGAATGACATCATTATTATTCCTTCTACCGTCAATCAGCATCCTATTATGTTAAGTAACGGAGATGTTGATGCCGTTATCAGCTTTGATCCCATTGCCTATCAACTGCAAAAGCAGGGATACATCAACCTGATGGATAGTCGTATGTTGTCGGGTCAAATTGTCGACGTTTTAGTCACCAGAGATGTTGCTTTACAACAGCAACGCAAAAACCTTCAGCAATTACTGGAAGGCTACTGGAAAGCTCGAAAATACATGGCGGATAACCCCACAGATGCGATAAGCAGAATTGCCCCGCGTTTAGGTTTGACCAGCGAAGAACTGGTGCTGTTATATGAAAATCTGATTTTGCCTGAGCGTGAACATCAACAAACTATATTTAATCAACAGCTGGAAAGTATTATTGAACCAATGAACACGCTGATGATAGAAACTGGCCTGTTAAAAAATGCGATTGATAGCAAACAATTACTGGTACATGACTTTTTGGATTAATGCATGCATCCAATCCAGACCTATCGCCTGACATTTTGGTTACCGCTTACCGTAACCGTGTTATTTCTCGGTATTTTATTGTTTTTTTCTATTCATGAATATCAACACCGGCTTCATGATATAAAACAAGCCTCTAAAATCCAGCTTCATGAATCGGGATTGCAACTGGGCCATAGTATCGAATATGCCATTGCCAATAATGATTTCCAGCATGCCAGAAGCAGTGTGGCGCGCTTTTCTTTACGTAGTGATGCTCAACTGGCGATATTAATTGATAGCAACAATGTAATTGAATCTGCTTCCTACTTTATCTGGCAGAATCAACCTGCTGACAAAGTGCTTGATGAAAAACTAATGCACTATGTAGAACAAGCACGCTCAGCCCAAAAAATCATTGATGATGACAATGATAAAAACGGCTTATTGACACTGATTTTGCCATTACTGGAGTCAGATCAAAGTCGTGTACTGGTTTTACAAAGCACTATTAACCATAAGTTGCAACGAGCCAGAACAGAAGCGATTACTGCAATTCTTCCTATGATCTTACTAATGGTTTTGGGAAACCTTTTTTTAATTGCCCTTATTCGTAAATTGGTTACAACCCCGTTAAAGGCTTTACAAAACCTCTCACAGCAAATTCAAAACCAACAGTTTGATCTGACAAATCCACTTTCAGGAAATACCGAGCAGGCTCAAATAGGTAAGACATTGGTTGATGCCGCCCAACAATTACAATCTCATATCAGTATTTTGACGGAAAACGAACAGCGTTTAAGAATTACCCTGGAATCAATTGGCGATGCCGTAATTGTTACCGATGCGTCAGGCAAAATTACCCGAATGAACCGTGCTGCCAGTGAACTAACCGCTTGGCATGAAAAAGAGGCTATCGGCCAACCCTTACCGAACGTATTTGATATTTATCAGGCTGATACCGGTGAAAAAATGACCAATCCGGTGGAACTGGTGATTCAGAAAGGTGAAGTGGTTGAATTATCTAACCATACTGTCCTGTTGGCCCGTAATGGTCAGTGTTATCACATATCGGATAGTGCAGCGCCCATTCGGGTAGATCATCTTCGTCAAACCGAAATTCTCGGTGTAATTCTGGTTTTTACCAATGTCTCCCACCAATACCGGCTACGTCAAGAATTACGTCAATCTGTAGATTTTTTAAAAAATTTGCTGACGATAAGCCCCTGTGTCACCTACATTCTGGATGTGAAAGAGGCAACACCTCCAGAATTTCTGCTTAGCTATATCAGTGAGTCTGTTAGCCATTATTCAGGCTATGACGCTGAATATTGGTTAAGTAACCCACAGGCTTGGCAGCAATGCATCCACCCGAATGACCTGAATAAAGTCCGTAAAACCTTATTCACTGTTTTGCAAACCAGCAAACCCATTACTAACCAGTTTCGTTTTCGCCACCGTGACGGGCACTACATCACAGTTCAAGACCACCTTTCCGCCGTAAGGAATGAACAGACTTTAATGTTACAAATTGTCGGCGTAGCTCTGGATGTCACGGAACAAAAACAGACCGCTGAACAAAATGCGTTATTTGGCGAAATTCTTGAGCGCTCTTTAAATGAGATATATGTGTTTGACGCACAGACGCTTAAATTTATTCAAGTAAATCACGGGGCAAAATCCAACCTCGGCTACAGCACCGAAGAATTACAGCAAATGACACCGGTTGATCTAAAAAAAGACTACAACCAAGCATCTTTTAAAGCATTGGTTTCACCACTGTTAAATGGTGAAACCGCAAGAATGATCTTTGAGACCAATCATTGTCGTAAAGATGGAAGCCGCTATGATGTGCATGTGGATTTACAGACCGCAGATTATGGCGAAAGATTAGTGTTTGTTGCGATTATTGAAGATATTAGTGAACGTAAACTGGCGCAAAAAAACCTGCAACAAGAACGCTCTTTATTAAGAAGTATTATTGATTCATCGCCTGATTTAATTTTTTGCAAAGATGATCAAGGAAAATACATTCGTTGCAATAAGGCCGTGATGGCTTTTCTGGGGGCGGATGAAGCAGAGATTATTGGCAAAACCGATTTTGATTTTTATCCGGAAAAACAAGCGCGTAATTACCGGCACAGTGACCAACTCACGCTACAACATGGCACCAGTCAATTTTATGAAGAACAAAAAAATGCCGCTGATGGACAACAGGTTTTTTTTGAAACGCTGAAAACACCGTTTAAAAATGAGTATGGTGAAACCATCGGTGTTCTCGGTATCAGCCGTGATATCAGCCGCCAGCATGAAACAGAAAAAGAATTACGATTGGCCAGTCTGGTATTTAACAATAGTAACGAAGGCATCATTATTACTGACCAGGATAATGTCATCATTACTGTTAATCCGGCTTTTATCGCTATGACCGGCTTCACACCGGAAGAGGCCGTTGGTAAAAACCCATCAATACTCAGCTCCGGAACTCACGATCAGTATTTTTATGAACAAATGTGGGCCCAACTGGAACAAGAAGGTTCCTGGTCCGGAGAAGTACAAAATCGACGCAAAAATGGTGAAACCTATCCACAATGGCTCTCCATTAACCGCGTTGAAAATACCCAACAAAACACGCATAACTATGTCGCCATCATGTCGGACATCAGCAAATACCGTGAGGCAGAAGAGCAGATTAATTTCCTGGCATACCACGATGTATTAACCAGTTTACCGAACCGTGCTTTACTTAAAGATCGTATAGGACAGGCACTGATTTCCGCAGAGCGTCATCAGCAAAAACTGGCTCTACTATATATGGATTTGGATCGGTTTAAATTCATCAATGACAGTCTTGGTCACGCGATAGGCGACAAATTACTGGTAAAAGTTGCCGAGAGATTAAGTGAGCAGGTACGGGAAGAAGACACCATCTGTCGAACCGGGGGAGATGAGTTCATTATTTTACTGCCCGATACGGATGCAGATGGTGCAGGCCATGTGGCACAAAAATTAGTCGAAAATATTACTACTTTGTTTGAGATTGACGGTAATCAGTTATTTGTAACCTTATCGATAGGCATCAGCATTTATCCTGATAATGGTGTGGATGCGGAAAGTCTAAATAAACATGCTGATACGGCGATGTATCGAGCAAAACAGGCGGGACGTAATCAATATCAATTTTTTACCACTGAAATGCATTCGCAAATTGTTTATAAACTGGAATTAGAGCACGCCTTGCGGTTCGCTTTGAGCCGTGACGAGCTGTCGTTGGTTTATCAACCTTTACTGGATATCAATCTGAATAAGATTACCGGTGCTGAAGCATTATTACGCTGGAAACATCCCGAGCTAGGAATGATTTCGCCACTGGATTTCATTCCAATTGCCGAAGAAACCGGCATGATTAATCCAATTGGTCAGTGGATTTTGCATACAGCAATAGCGCAATGTAAACAATGGATAGAGGCAGGCCATGATTTAGTTATTGCAATAAACCTCTCCGCCGTACAATTCAATAATCCGTTATTGGTGAGCATGATTAATTCCATTCTGGATGAATATCAATTAGCAGCGAATAATCTGGAGCTGGAAATTACTGAATCCGTCGCGATGATTAATATTGATTTAACCATTAAACAACTCAAAGCACTGTCTGAAGCCGGAATCCGTCTCTCACTTGATGACTTTGGTACGGGGTATTCCTCATTGAATTACCTGAAAAAATTTCCCATCAACAAACTCAAAATTGATCAAAGTTTTGTGTTTGACATGTTAATTGATGAAGACGATGAAGCCATTGTTGATGCGGTGATAACCTTGGCCCGTTCCTTAGGGCTAAAAACTCTGGCAGAAGGTGTAGAAACACCAGAGCATTTACAAGCATTAAAAAACAAAGGATGTGATTTTATGCAAGGCTTTTTGTTCAGCCGCCCCATTCCGGCTGAACAATTTATTAGCTTGTTAAATCACCCACCCCTGAGTAATTTAGGCGTAGACTGACATTTAAATTGGTAATGGAGCCGAACATGCAACAACAAAAAATTGACCAGATCGAAGTCTTATTACAATTTGATCCTAGCAATACGCTGCAAGGTATAAAAATTCACCATTCAACAGCGCGTGAAGGTCTGGTTGAAGCGGCACAACAATTATTTGATAACGGCTTAATAAGCCAACCAGACGGTGGTTATCTGACCGATCTGGGTCATGAAACCGCTGAACATCTGCATACCGCTATACAGTTGATGTCGCCGCCGAATTAGACGCGCTGGTAAACCTCGAAACTATAGGCATAGTCGTTTTTTTCATCGGCCGGGTGCGATTCCTGGCTGATTAATTGCCACTGCGTTTGATCCCATTCCGGGAACCAGGTATCACCTTCTAATTCAGCATGAACTCGTGTGAGATAAAGTTTATCGACGATATCGAACATCTGCTCAAACAATGAAGAACCTCCGATAACCATTATCTCATCGGCATTTGCAGCAAGCTTTAGTGCGTCCTCAATCGAATTTGCTACATCACATGCTTCAGCCTGATAATCCACTAACGAACTCACCACAATATTTTGCCGACCGGGTAAAGCTCTACCAATTGATTCGTGGGTTTTACGGCCCATTAAAATCGGTTTTCCCATGGTGATCCTGCGAAAATATTGCAAATCTGCAGATAGTCGCCATGGCAGATCATTATCGCGTCCAATTAATCCCTGTTCATCCATTGCCACTACAAACGCCGTTTTCATTGCACACCTCATTGATTAACTACACATAGCATAGCATCGCTTAATTTTTATCCGGTATTATCCATTCAAAGGTAAATCGATCGGATAGGTGAAACATGTTGAATATGCTGGGATCGCTGATAGGCGGCTTAGGTTTGTTTATGTTGGGTATGTGGTTGATGACTGACGGCCTGAAACAAATTGCCGGGGACAAGCTCAATCAAATACTGCAAAGTTGGACCAACACCCGTTTACGCGGCCTCAGTGCAGGCTTTTTGCTCACCGCACTTATTCAACATTCTGGTGCAGTCACTCTGGCAACGATTGGTTTTGCCAATGCCGGCATTATCAGCTTGCGCAGAGCGATGTGGATTGTGTTTGGCAGTAACGTGGGGACGACCGTTACTGGTTGGTTGGTTGTGCTGGTAGGTTTCAATCTGAGTATAGAAAAATTTGCCTTGCCGTTAATTGGTATCGGTATGGCGATGCGTTTATTAGGCAGTAATCGTGGTTATGCCAATATTGGTCTGGCATTAACCGGTTTTGGCCTGCTTTTCATGGGTATAGCCGCTTTAAAAACGACTTTTACCGGTGCCGACAGCTTGTTTGATTTGCACTTTTCCAGCGGCTTATTGGCTGTTGATATTGTGATTTTTGCTTTCGCAGGATTGATCCTGACGACTTTGCTGCAATCTTCCAGTCTTACTTTGACTCTGGCCTTAACCTCGCTCGCTGGCGGAATAATTGGCTTATTGCCAGCTGCTGCCATTGTCATTGGCAGTAACCTGGGCTCCACTACAACCTCAATATTTTCCGTTATCGGTAGTCAGCCAGTGGCAAAACGTATTGTTGCCAGCCACGTTATTTTTAATCTGTTAACCGCTATGGTCAGTCTTATTCTGCTGGTTCCATTAATCTGGCTTATCCATTGGTTTCAACAATTAATTGTTAATGATGTGCAATTTACAACAACGCTGGTTTTATTCCATACCGTATTTAATCTATTGGGTGTTGCCCTTATCTGGAAGCTGGCCGATCCAATGGAAAAATGGTTGAAAACCAAGTTTTCTGCCGTTGATGAAACGATTGCCGAAGCTAAATATCTTGATAAAACCACCTTAAAAATCCCAAATTTAGCCCTTACTTCTATACGTCTTGAATTAATCAGACTGAATCAACATGTCTTAAAAATGGCAACTCACTGCATTCATAAAAACCGTTCGGTGAGTTGGTTAAAAGAGCAACATAAATTCACTGAGCAAAATGTTTTTAAAATTGGTGAATTCAGTCGTCAACTTTACCAGCAACATATTAACGAGCAGATAGCTGAGAAAACTGCTGATTTGATACGAGTATCACAATATTGTGATGCTATCTCTTCGCTAACGGTGGGTATTGCTGAAAATCGTGCATTATCCAGTCAGCCAATTGAAGCTGAATTACAACAACAGCTAGCTCATTTTAATGTGGATTGTTTAATGCTGCTTGATACCGCTGCATTAGATAAACCCAATCCAGTCGTGTCAAATCAACTAAATACTTTGGAAAAAACTTATCTGTCTTTAAAGTCGTTATTGTTACGCCGTGGTGCTGAAGGGAGGCTATCAATTGCCCGTATGGATAAAGAATTAGAAGCGATATCTCAACTAAGACGACTCTGTCAGCAAGCTGTAAAAGCCACTCTATTTTTTGAAACCAGCCAACCTGATCCGCCTATTAATAACCTGGTAAAACAAGCTTAATAACTACGGTATGCTTTGCTTATAAAACAGATCATAAGCTGTGGATAAAATTACCTGTGGATAAGTCATGTAGTTATCCACAAGAGATCGATCCCGCAACGGTAAAGTTATGCACAATTAGATGGTTACTTAAATAACTGAATAAAAAGACTTTTTAGGATTAGTACAGCTATACACAGGACTAAAGCATTAACATCATTAAAAAGATCTCTTTTATTCTATTTAGTATTGATTAATGAGCTGCATCGTCGAAATCGCCTTATCCTGTCCCTTACGCCAGACCTTTGATTATCTAAGTGATGATCCTGCCGAGAATTGGCAAATCGGTATGCGTGCTTCTGTATCCTTTGGCAGCAGACAATTGATCGGAATTGTCGTTGCTATAAAACCGATAGCTGAAAAGGCCGTTGATAAATTAAAAAAAATTGATCAGCAAATAGACAAACAGTCATTTCTACCCAACGAAATAATGCAGTTGGTGCAATGGGTGAGTCGTTATTACCATCATCCAGTCGGTGAGTGTTTTCAAACTGCTTTACCAAAAAGACTACGCCTTGGCGATCCTGATGAAATGCAGACTGAAACCTATTGGATCTTGCATCAGCAACCAGACTCAACCAGTAAAACTGGCAAAAAACAGCAGCAGATCCTAGATTTACTGGAAGACTATCCTGAAGGTCTAAGCGAAAAAGCACTTCGAGTTCAATTAGGTAATGTAAAAAGTAGCTTGTCAGCTCTGGTGCAACAAAATGTAGTTGCTGCCAGACAATATGTTGCCTTACCGGTACCTTGTTTAGAGTTACAGCAACAAGTTTTATTAAATAACCAACAAAAACAATCTATTGAAACTATTCTGGGTAGCAAAGGACAGTTTTCAACTTTCTTGTTACAAGGCATTACAGGTAGCGGCAAAACAGAGGTTTATATTGAAACTTGTCGTGAGTTTGTGGAAAACCAACAGCAAGTTCTAGTGTTGATTCCGGAAATAGGTTTAACCACTCAATTTGTTGAACGGTTCAGGCAATCGTTGAATGCCAGCATTGTCGTTATCAATTCATCGGTTTCAGATTCAGATCGTAAGCAAGCCTGGTTATTGGCTCGGGCTGGTAAAGCAGACATCATTATTGGCACTCGTTCAGCCGTTTTTACACCAATGATAAATCCAGGTTTGATTATTATCGATGAAGAACATGACAGCTCGTATAAACAACAAGATGGACTGCGATATCACGCTCGAAATGTCGCATTGATGCGTGCAAAAAGCTTGAATATTCCGATCGTGCTTGGCAGTGCAACACCCTCGTTAGAAACACTTTATCAAGTCAAACAGCAACGTTATCAATTTCTGGAATTAACCGAACGTGCTGGAGGGGCAAGCTTACCTAAGGTTGCACTATTAGCCGCGCAAAATTCCAGTGAAAATAATGGCTTAAGCTCCAGTTTAATAAACGCGATTGAAAAACATATCAAACAAAATCATCAAGTTTTATTGTTTATCAATCGCCGTGGATTTGCCCCAGTATTGATGTGTCATCAATGCCATTGGCAAGCTAACTGCAGAAGTTGTGATGCCAAAATGGTGGTCCATCAACATCAAAACCGTCTGTTTTGCCATCATTGTGGCTTGATACAAATATTGCCAAAAATTTGTCCTGAATGTGGCAATACAGAATTGAAAAGTTACGGTGTCGGTACTGAAAAAATCGAACAAGCACTGACAGCCATTTTTAAAGATGTACCTGTTTTACGAATAGATCGTGATAGCACTCAACGGGTGAATTCCTTTGCCAATATGGTCAAACAAATTAATCAAGGTCAGGCTGCTATTTTGGTAGGTACTCAGATGTTAGCCAAAGGCCATGATTTTCATGATGTGACACTGGTAGGGGTAGTGGATGCTGATCAGGCATTATTTAGTGCAGATTTCCGGGCCACAGAAAGTCTTGCACAATTAATTACTCAGGTTACTGGCAGAGCTGGCCGCGGTAAAAAAGCTGGTGAAGTTTTGATTCAAACTGAACAACCTGAACATCCATTCTGGCAAAATCTGCTGCAGCATGGATATGAAAGCGTTGCTGATAATTTATTATCCGAACGAATTCAGATGGAATTACCTCCACATGGCTTTTGGGCAGTGTGGCGAGCTGAAGCAAAAGAGAAAGATTTGGCGATTGAATTATTACAACAGGTTTCTGGTTTACTGCAGCAATCAAATTCATCTGTTTTAATTTTGGGACCGGTGCCTGCCTTAATGGAAAAAAGAGCAGGACGATATCGTGCCCAATTGCTGATGCGATCCGCAGATCGTGGCGCACTGCATCAATTAATCGATCAACACATTGATTCGGTAACGAAGCTTAAACTGGCGCGAAAAGCTCGTTGGTCGATAGACATTGATCCTACAGAGCTAATCTAATCCCCAGGATAGTGTCATCCGTCTGCCTGATCGGTTAAAATTCGCCATCACATTTCTGTTACCTGGACTTCATTACCTTGAAAGACCAATTGAAAAAAATTATCGACAGCACATTAGCTTCGCTGATTTCACAACAAAGCCTTCCTGAAGATATTTCATCGATTGAAGTTAAGCTGGAACGAACTAAAGATCGCAGTCACGGTGATTTTGCTAGCAATATTGCTATGGTATTGGCGAAACCAACCAAAATGAATCCTCGTCAGATCGCAGGATTGATTGTGGATGCCCTGCCATCACATGAATTGATCGATAAAGTTGAGATTGCCGGTCCAGGTTTTATCAACTTCACCTTATCAGCAACTGCCAGACAACAAGTGGTGGCTGAGGTATTGAAAAATGCCGGTCAATTTGGCTTGAGTGATTACGGTAAAGGCCATAAAGTCCAGGTTGAGTTTGTTTCTGCCAACCCAACAGGGCCCTTACATGTTGGTCATGGTCGTGGTGCAGCCTATGGTTCAGTGGTCAGCAGTTTACTTAAAGCCGTTGGTTTTGATGTGCATCGTGAATATTACGTTAATGATGCCGGCCGGCAAATGGATATTCTTGCGACCAGTGTCTGGCTGAGATATCTGGAAAAATGTGGCGAACAATTTACTTTTCCAAGTAACGGCTATCGTGGCGAATATGTGTTTGATATTGCTGAAACATTGAAAAATCAGCATGGCGATGCATTGTTACACCCTGCTGCAGTGGTGTTCGAAGGTGTGCCAACTGACGAACCACAAGGTGGCGATAAAGAATTACACATTGATGGACTCACAAATCAAGCTAAAAAATTACTCGGTGCTAAGTTGTATCGCCAGTTATTTGATTTGGGCTTGAATGCCATTTTGGATGATATCCGTAATGATTTAGCGGAATTTGGCGCCGAATATGACGAGTGGTTTTCCGAGCGATCGTTGGTTGAATCCGGCGTGGTTGATGAAGCGATTGAACAACTGAAAGCTGCCAATATGCTTTATCAGCAGGATGGTGCCTGGTGGTTTAAATCAACAGAATTTGGTGATGAAAAAGACCGGGTTGTAGTACGTGATAATGGCCAGGCAACTTATTTTGCTTCCGATGTTGCCTATCATCTGAATAAATTTCAGCGTGGTTTTGATCAGATAATTGATATCTGGGGCGCCGATCATCACGGCTATATTCCACGCGTAAAAGCGGCCATGTCTGGCTTACAGCAAGATGTTAGCAAATTAAAAGTTCTGCTTGTTCAGTTCGCAGTGTTATATCGCGGTAAAGAAAAAGTCGGTATGTCGACCCGTAGCGGTGAATTTGTCACCTTACGTGAACTGCGAGATGAAGTTGGTAAAGATGCCGCCCGTTTCTTTTATGTGCTGCGTGGTGCGGATCAGCATATGGATTTTGATCTGGAGCTGGCCAAATCACAGAGTAATGATAATCCGGTATATTACGTGCAGTACGCTCACGCTCGGATTTGCAGCGTGTTCCGTCAATTAGCAGAAAGGCAATTGAGCTGGGATCAACAGCTTGGATTACAGAACTTGTCTTTACTTAGCGAAGAACATGAACAAGCCTTATTGACCATGTTATCGCGTTATCCTGAAGTGGTGGAGCTGGCGGCAATTACGCATACTCCGCATTTGTTAGCGCATTTTCTTATGGATCTGGCACGTGATTTTCACACGTATTACAACGCGCATCAGTTTATGATCGACGATATCAATGTCAGTCAGGCACGTTTAACGTTAATCACCGCAGTCCGGCAGGTTATTGCTAACGGTCTGGGTTTAATGGGCGTTTCAGCGCCACAATCGATGTAAGAGGTTTTTTGTGGCGGCGAGAAGAAATACCCGTAAACCGACACCGAAACAAGGTGGCAGTATGCCTTGGGGTCCAATGCTTATCAGCTTTGCAGTCGGTGCTTTTGTGATGTTTTTACTGCATCTGAAAGACAATGTGCCCGCTGATCAACAACAGGCAAAAACTACCCAACAACAGCAGAAACGAGCCGGCGTTGAGCCTACATTTGATTTTTATACTTTACTGCCGGAAACGGAAGTAGTGGTCGAAAAACCAAAACCTATCGCCAATCAACCGCAAAAACCGATAGTATCATCACCACCGGAAGAGATGGCTGAACCACCACAACCGTTAAACGAAACTCCGCAGCAGACCCAGCAGGCGGCAGTTGAGCAACCGGTCGATGCTGTAACTTATATGATTCAGGTCGGTTCATTTAAAAAACTTGAAGACGCGGATGGATTCCGGGCACGGTTAGCCTTTTTAGGTATTGAATCAAAAGTGCAAACCGTCACAATTGACAATACCGATACCTGGCATCGGGTACAGGTGGGGCCGGTGGCTGGGCGTGAAAAAGCCGATGCTTTACAGAAACAGTTACGAGACAACAATATTGATTCGCTTTTATTGCGAGCAAAACACGGATAGCGATTATCAGTATTGCTGCTAAAAGCCTATTGGAGTTGAAGCAGGTCATAACGACCCAAGTTTATTAAAGCAAGAACTATCGAGGACAGCGATATGACAGAAAACAGCACGGCAACCGTTTGGCATGAAGTTGCCAGTCCTTTTTGTGGGATAGCGTCTGATGATCTGACAATAGAGGTCAACGGAAACAACGTTAAAGTGCTGGAAAACGGCGATGCTGTCACTCGACCCGGATTTGAAACTCCCATTAGCGATATCCAGCCCCGCATCAATGGCAAAGAAGTAACATTGGAGCAGGCGGTATCTCACATTGCAGAGTTATTGATAAACAGTAAACAACCGTTGATTGCCGGTTTAGGAACAGACCTAAATGGTGCTCGTGCTGCAATGGCATTAGCCGATAAAACCGGTGCGACCATTGATAGTTATTATTCCCCAGCCGCTTTTCGCAATATTCTGGTGTTGCAAGACACAGGCTACATGACCACCACTCTCACAGAAGTTAGAAATCGGGTAGATGTGTTACTGGTGGTTGGTACCGATATCGAATCGACTTTCCCACGTTTTTTTGAACGCATGGTGTGGAATAAAGAAAGCATGTTTGGTCAGGAGATTGAGTCTCGTGAAATCATTTATCTAGGCAAAAAACCTAGTGGCGACGCATCCACCTCACCAAACGGTAAAAAAGCTCAGGTCATTGCCTGTGATAATGTGGATTTACCGGAAGTGGTATCAGTATTACGTGCTTTATTGAAAGGCAAACAGATTCAGGCAGAAACTGTTGCTGGTTTAGCAGTCAGTGAGTTACAGGCTTTGGCTGAAAAATTAAAGGCAGCTAAATATTCGGTAGTGACCTGGTCAGCTGGACAATTAGATTTCGATCACGCTGAAGCTACTATTCAAAACGTTTGTGAAATGATCAAAGAAATTAACGCCACCACACGCAGTAATGGTCTGCCATTAGGCGGAAAAGAAGGTGATACCACAGTCAATGCAGTTGCTTCCTGGCAAAGTGGTTATCCGATGCGTACAACGTTTAATCGTCGTTTTCCAGATTACGACCCGTTTTTAAACGATGGTCGACGTATTCTTGCTGATGGCGAAAGTGATGTCGTTATCTGGGTTTCCAGTTTCAACACAGCTGTTACACCACCCGAATCATCAGCTTCTACCATTGTGCTCGGACGTAGTGGCATGCAGTTTAAGTCAGAACCGGAAGTTTATATTCCAGTTGGCGTTCCAGGAATCGATCATGAAGGACGCACTTTCCGAACCGACAGTGTTGTTTCAGTTCCGCTTAGAAAATTACGTGACAGCGGCTTACCTAGCGTGTTTGAAGTACTTAGTGCGGTCGAACAGGCCCTGTAAACGGAGATAAAGATGCTTTTAAAACTAACAGGCGGACGTATTTTTGATCCGGCACATGATCTAAACGATGTAGTGCGGGATATTTATATCCGTGATGGCCGCATTGTCGACAAACCGGCTGATGGTCGCATTGATGAAGAAATTGATGTTCGTGGCAAAGTCATTATGGCGGGTGCCATTGATATGCATACCCATATCGGTGGCGGTAAGGTCAATATTGCCCGCACCATGTTGCCGGAAGACCATGCCCAGGCTGTATATGAGCGTACTGAGTTATTACGTTCAGGCACCGGTCATGCGGCCCCCAGCACCTTAACGACCGGTTATCGTTACGCAGAGATGGGCTACACCGCAGGCTTTGAACCAGCCGTATTGCCGATTAATGCCCGTCAGGCTCATATGGAAATGCATGACACACCGATTATCGATAAAGGTGGTTATGTGATGCTGGGTAGTGATGACTTTCTGCTGCGTATGATGGCGGCCAATTCCGATCAGGAAGCCATTAATAACTATGTCGCCTGGACCATTAACCACGCGCAGGCAGTAGGCCTTAAAGTAGTTAACCCGGGTGGTATCAGCGCCTTTAAATTTAATCAGCGTAAGCTGGATTTAGACGAAAAAAATGAGTTTTATGGTGTCACGCCTCGCGATATTCTGCATAGATTGTCGCGTGCAGTGCAGGAAATTGGCGTACCTCATCCTTTGCATGTACATGGCTGTAATCTAGGTGTACCAGGCAATATGCAAACCACTCTGGATACCATTCAGGGTGCGGAAGGTGTGCCGATGCATCTGACACATATCCAGTTTCACAGTTACGGCACAGAGGGCGATTTCAAATTTTCCTCCGGCGCAGCTGAAATTGCGGAAGCGATTAATAAACATAAAAACATTACCGTGGATGTCGGGCAGATTCTGTTCGGTCAGACAGTAACTGCTTCTGGCGATAATATGCGTCAGTTCGCCGGAGCACCGCATGCCCACCCTAACAAATGGGTGTGTATGGATATTGAATGTGAAGCCGGTTGCGGTGTAGTGCCATTCAAATACAAAGACCAAAGTTATGTGAACGCATTGCAATGGATGATAGGTCTGGAAACCTTCTTGATGGTCGATGATCCTTGGCGTATTTTTCTGACCACCGATCATCCTAATGGTGCACCATTCACCAGCTATCCGCATCTGATTAAGTTATTGATGGATAAGTCTTTCCGCAACGATATGCTGTCTACATTACATCCAGAAGCACAGAAAGCCACTCATCTTGCGTCTTTGGATCGTGAATATTCGTTATATGAAATTGCCATCATGACCCGAGCAGGTGCAGCCAAATTGGTAGGTCTGGCAGATCGTGGACATCTTGGAATTGGTGCGGCGGCAGATATCACCGTGTATACCGATAACAGCGATCGGGAGAAGATGTTCGAAAAACCGGACTATGTTTTTAAAGATGGTCAGATGGTGGTGCGCAACGGCCAGGTCATCAAAATTACTTGGGGCACAACCCATGTGGTCAAACCGGAATATGACGTTAGCATTGAAAAACCGCTGCAGCAATATTTCGATAAATTCCATACCTTGAAAATGAGCAACTTCAAAATCAGTAACGATGAAATCATCGATGATGGTCGTGGTAGCTTAACCATTCAGCCGCTGCATAAGGGAGGCAGACTATGATCATCAATGGTGTAAGCATTGATAAAACCTTTGCCGAAGCCTTTCCGATGAAAGGCACGCGAATCATCATCACAGCCCAGAATCTTGAATGGGCGATGCATTCTGCTACAGCGTTCACCGGGTTTGCGACATCGGTTATTGCCTGCGGTTGTGAAGCAGCTATTGAACGAACTTTGGATCCATCAGAAACCCCTGATGGTCGTCCCGGCGTCGCTTGTTTGATTTTTGCCATGGGTGGTAAAGGCTTAGCCAAACAAGTTGAAACTCGTGCCGGTCAGTGCGTACTTACTTCCCCAACATCAGCATTGTTCTCTGGTATTGAGGGCGATGATGGTGCCGAAATCGCATTGGGTAAAAACCTGCGTTTTTTTGGTGATGGTTATCAGATATCCAAAATGATTGACGGTAAACGCTACTGGCGTATTCCGGTGATGGATGGTGAATTCCTTACCCAGGAAAATACTGGGGTAGTTTCATCTGTTGGTGGTGGTAACTTTTTGATTCTGGCCGAATCTCAACCGCAAGCATTGGCGGCGTGTGAGGCAGCTGTTAAAGCGATGAAACAGCTACCGAATATCATTATGCCATTCCCAGGCGGGGTGGTTCGCAGCGGTTCAAAAGTAGGCTCCAAATATAAAGCGTTAAATGCTTCAACCAATGATGCGTTCTGTCCAACCTTAAAAGGTCAGACCAAATCCGAGCTGTCTCCGGAAGTAGAATCGGTAATGGAAATCGTTATTGATGGGTTGAGCAAAGAAGATATCGATAAAGCTATGCGAGTCGGCATTCAGGCTGCCTGTGAGCTGGGCGCAGAAAATGGTATTCGCCGAATCAGCGCCGGTAATTATGGTGGCAAACTGGGTCCATTCCACTTTCATTTGCAGGAGATCATGGCATGAGTGCGCTGACTCTTAAACTTAAAACCGATTTGGCACAGCGTGTCGATTGCTCACCATTAACTCCGGATAAGTTGGCGGGTAAAGATGTTGCAGATATCGCGGCGATGGAACTGGTCAGTGGTCGTTTAACGTTACCGGTTGATCAGCTGTTTGATATCAGTGGTGATGATGTAAATGATATTCGTTTTGAAAACAGCTCTGCCAAACTGGATCATATTGGTCATGCAATGAGTCAAGGCCGTATCACCATCGAAGGTGATGTTGGTGCTTACCTGGGTCAGTTTATGACCGGCGGAAATATTGAAATAACCGGAAACACGTTTATTTACACTGGCTGTGAAATGAAAGGTGGCCAAATCAAAATTAACGGTAATGCCGGAGATTTTGTTGGTGCAGCTCGTAGCGGTTATAAAAACGGTATGACCGGCGGCATCATTATTGTGACTGGTAATACCGGAGCCCGTACCGGTGATCATATGCGTCGCGGCATGATTTTGATTGAAGGTAATGCTGGTGAATACTGCGGATCACGGATGATTTCCGGCACTATAGCCGTATTGGGAGATGTCGGTAAACATTTAGGTTATGCGATGAAACGTGGCACCTTGCTGCTGACCAAAATGCCGCAATATGGCATCACCGCAAACTTTAATGATTGTGGATCGCATACATTGGCATTTTTACCATTGATGTTTGCATCGTTTAAAAAACTCGACAGCCAGTTTGCCAATGTTGAAGGTTTTTCTCGCGTACGACGTTACGCTGGCGATGTTGGTGGCATCGGTATGGGCGAGATTTTAATTAAAATTTAAAGGCTTTAAACAGGGAATTAGCGTGCTAATTCCCTGAATTCTCTTTTAAGCAAAACGCTTTCTTGGCATTATGCCGTTTTCTGGTTTACTCTCTCATTATCCGCTGTTCAGCATCAGCTCAACCTCAATACCCCATGCAAAGAGAGAAATTCCATGTCTGATATCGGTAAATCAGTTAATCAGTTTATTGTTGAAGAACAAAGGGCTCACCCCGCTTCGACAGGTGATTTAACTGGCTTGTTGAACGATATCGTTAGTGCCTGTAAAAAAATATCTCACTTGGTTAGTCGCAGTAACATCATTGGCCTAGGTGGTTATGCCGACAGTGAAAATGTACAGGGTGAAACGCAGAAAAAGCTGGATATAATCACCAATGAAGTAATGGTCGATCATCTGAAATGGACAGGTCACTTGGCCGCGATGGCCTCCGAAGAAATTGAAGAAATTATTCAAATTCCCAGCAAATTCCCGAAAGGCAAATATTTGATCTGCTTTGATCCGCTGGATGGCTCATCGAATATTGATATTAATCTTTCAGTAGGCACTATTTTTTCCATTTTGCGTTGCCCCAATGATTGCAAAAACCCGACCTTGAAAGACTTTATGCAAAAAGGGACCGAACAAGTTTGTGCCGGGTTTACCGTGTACGGGCCGGCCACCATGCTGATTCTGACCACTGGTAATGGTGTGAATGGTTTTACGCTGGACAGTGATGTTGGTGAATTTATCCTGACCCATCCCAATATGCGTATACCTAAAGATACCGCCGAATTTGCCATCAATATGTCCAACCAGCGTTTTTGGGAAGCTCCAGTGCAGAAATACGTTGAAGAATGTATGAAAGGCTTGGAAGGCGACCGTGAGAAAAATTTCAATATGCGTTGGGTGGCATCGATGGTTGCCGAAGTCTATCGCGTGCTGACACGAGGCGGTATTTTCATGTATCCGATAGATTCTAAAATTGCTAAACAAGGCGGTAAATTACGCTTAATGTATGAAGCAAACCCGATGAGTTTTATTGTTGAGCAGGCGGGCGGGGTTAGCTCGACTGGAACAGAGCGTATTCTGGATATTCAACCGGAAAGTATTCACCAGCGAGTCCCAGTTATTATGGGATCGAAAAATGAAGTCGACAGAGTTGTTCGCTACCATCAAGAAACCTAGTTTTATTGCCATCCAATAGATGGCCATTTTTTACCAACTCTGCGGCGATCTTTTGGTCGTAATAATCCATTCATGATTTTTAGGAGATAGCATGTTGCTGAAAAAATGCGTATTGCTGGGCCTCACATGGTTTTCGTTGTCGGCTGCGGCTGGAAATATTGATTATCAGATTAATGGCGAAAGCTACGAAGGTTATTACGTCAGCCCGGCTCAGAATTCACCACTGGTTTTGCTAATTCATGATTGGGATGGTTTGACCGATTACGAGATTAAACGAGCCAATATGTTGGTCGAAGAAGGTTATGCGGTATTCGCTGCAGATTTATTCGGAAAAGGCATTCGTCCGACAGAGGATAAAGATAAAAAACAACATACCGGCGAGTTGTATCAGGATCGGCAGAAAATGCGGTTATTGATAAATGCTGCTTTAGATAAAGCGGTTGAGTTGGGGGCGAATCCACAGCAAGTTGTAGTGATGGGCTATTGTTTTGGAGGTGCAGCGTCGCTAGAAATGGCCCGTTCCGGCAAAGATCTTAAAGGTTTTGTCAGTTTCCATGGCGGTTTAACAACTCCAGAAGGACAGGATTATGCCAATACCACAGCGGAGGTTCTGGTATTGCATGGTGCTGCTGATAAAGCCATCAGCATGCAGGAGTTTGCTCAGCTGAGCACTGAACTTGAAACGCATAATGTACCAAATGAGATGATTGCCTACGGCGGTGCAGATCATGCGTTTACCGTATTTGGTATCGATCGATATCATGCTGCAGCCGATGAAAAATCATGGCAGCGCTTTTTAGCTTTCCTGAACGAAAAACTGGAAAAATAATAAACCGATAGGACAATTAATTAACGGATGGTCATTTGATCGGATAATGGCCTAACTCTCTGATATAAAAGTCAGGTTAATTAATTGATCTCAACGTCTACAACAGATTTGTGGCATGATCCGAAACTAGAATCTGTCGTAAACCGTTTTCATCCCATCAATTTATTTAATGTTCACTGGAGTGGTACATGCCTGCCTTGTTTATTGTGTTATTTATCGTCTCGTTTTTTCCGATGATATTGGCATTTATTGGCGGCTACCTACGCTATAAACACGTTGATATATTTGATAATCGTCATCCCAGGGATCAACAGGCAGAGTTAACCGGTGTGGCTGCCCGCGTATTAGCAGCACAGAAAAATGCTTGGGAAGCACTGATTTTTTATTCGGCAGTGACCTTGCTGGCTTTTTATTCGAGTGTGAATCTACGCGAGCTAAGCGGCGCTGCTATCCTGTTCTTAGCTTGCCGAGTGTTACACCCCATTTTTTACGCCTTAGATATGGCGGTGTTCCGCAGCTTGATTTTTATGGTCGGTTGGTTAAGTTGCGTTTATATTGCAATAAGAGCTTTTACTGCCGTTTAATAAAACGCTAGCGGCTTAGCGTGGTTTATATTGAGTCGGGCAGTAGGCCCGCGAAATACGCGGATCACGCAAAGCTTGATGTTTGGTTTTGCGCCCTGCAACCCGTTCCCGCCATAAACGAAATGAACCAGGTTTCATTTGACGTTGCATTAATTTAATCACCTGATTCTCCGGTAAGCCATACAGCCGGAAAATCGCTTCAAACGGTGTACGATCCTCCCAGGCCATTTCAATGATCCGGGAAATATCCGCCAAACTTAGCGTCTCACTCATACATGCGACCTCATATATAAACTCGTAAATTAACCAAAGGTGTGTGAAATATGCGTCTATTTACCATTCTTCTGCTATCAATGGTGTTAACTGCTTGCACTGGAACTCCCAAAGGGGTTGAGCCTGTCACAGGGTTTGAGCTGGAGCGTTATCTAGGTAAATGGTATGAAATAGCCCGGCTCGATCATTCATTTGAACGCGGCTTAACCGCCGTAACCGCAGATTACAGCTTGCGGGATGACGGCAATGTCAAAGTGATCAACCGCGGCTATGACCAGGACAAAACTGAGTGGAAAGAGGCTGAAGGTAAAGCTAAATTCGTCAACGATACCGACATTGCTCAACTAAAAGTTTCGTTCTTCGGACCGTTTTACGGCAGTTATATTGTGTTCGGTCTGGATAAACAGGATTATCAATACGCTTTTGTGGCGGGCCCAAACCACGGCTATTTGTGGTTGTTGGCCCGCACACCGCAGGTTGATGAAGCAATAATTGAGCGCTTTATTAATGAAGCATCACAACGTGGTTTTAATACGGACGACCTAATTTTTGTCGAACATGATCAGGCAGGTGATGATTGAATCGGTCGACCTCGTTTGCGTTCTGCCCAAGACAAAATCGTTACCAATAAACTTGGCAAAAATGTCAGCGTGATCAATGTGGAAACCGCAATGCCGACCAGAACAACAATACCCACACCACGGTAAAGCTCGGTTCCCGCCCCAGGTATAAATACTAATGGTGCCAGACCGAAAATAGTGGTCAATGTCGACATTAAAATAGGTCGCAGTCGAGTTGCAACCGCCTGATTAACCGCCATATGCACTGAGATAGCTTTATCGGTCAGATTACGTCTGGCTTGTTCGACGATCAGAATTGGATTATTGACTACTGTGCCTAATAAAATGACAAAGCCCAGCATGGTAATCATGTCAAACGGCTGAATCACTGCTGGTAAACCAATCGCGTTTAATAAACTTCCAGACGCATTCACTGCTACTAATCCCACAATACCGCCAGCAATACCTAAAGGCACAGTGGTAAGAATAATTAATGGATAGCCCCAGTGTGAGAAGATCGCCACCAAGACCAGATAAATCAAAATCACTGCGACGATGAGATTTTCAGATAACGATTCCCGTGTTGCATCCAGCTGATCCGAGGCACCGGAAATGGAGAGGTTGATCCCCTTGGCGACTTCACCTTCCGCCTGCATAGCTGGAATCATCTCGTTTCGCACTTTATTGACGGCTGTTTCCAGCGCTACATCACGGGGTGGAATTATCAGTAACGTGACAGTTCGACGACTATCTACTCGTCGAAGCGTTGCACTATCAACCGTTTCAACTAAATCTGCCAAAGCATTCAATGGCAGAATATCGCCATTAGGGGTGAGTACCGGTAAACCGGCCAAGCCAGATAAGTTTTGCTGTTGTCCAGAGGTGCTAAAGAGAAATATATCGACCTTATCATCATCAATAAAAAACTCGTCGACAAAAGCGCCATCACTCAATGCGGCGACAGAATAGCCAAAATCATCCGCGGTGAAGCCGGTTTCCGTTAAACGTGACCAGCGAGGACGTACTTCAATTAACGGTTGATCCAAAGACAATGATCCCGGAATGGAATCAATCTGCGGGTTTTCAAATAATTGTTCAGCACGTTTGAGAGCAAACTCGGCAGTGCTGTATAGGTTTTCCATATCCGGACCCGCAATATCCAGACTGACGGCACGTGTTCCGCCTTGATCACTGGAGATAATGGAACCGCGACCTGAAAATGCCCGCATTCCCGGATAACTCTCAAACAAGTCCGTTAACGCGTTCATCATTAATTCAATATCCTGGGGCCTGGTCGGTTCGCTAAGTACACGTAAACCAGTCGGTGTCGTCCTTATAAAGTAATAGGCCAAAGAGGGAAGTACAGCTTCACCACGGTCAAATAAGACAGGATCTGCCCCCTTGGCATCACTGAGAACTTCAATAACCTCCTCACTGATTCGTAACATTTCAGAAATGTTATAACCTGGGGGAGGGATCATGCTGGTAAAGGCTTTTGGTTCTTCGCCTTCAGGCAGATATTCTGCTGGCGGCATTAAATGCCATGCTGCAACCAGGGTGGCACATACTGTAATCAGCATGGTCATCATTCGCCTGATAACACCGCCGGTCAACCAATTAACGGTATGCAGAATAACGCCACGTCGATGTAAATCCTCCTGCGTACCACGACTTTTGCCAAGTCCGAAATGGGCACATGCCGCCGGTACCACGGTTACCGCAAATATCATGGAAGCCAGGATAGCCACTGAAATCGCAATGGCGATATCGGAATAAAGTTGCCCAGCTTCTTCCTGGACAAATAACACTGGGGCAAACACCAGAATAGTGGTCATACTGGAGGCTAATACAGCGGTCCAGACTTCACGAACACCGGTAATAGCCGCTTCAATTCGATCGAGACCTCGTCGCCGAGCCTGTTCAATGCTTTCTAATACAACAATAGTGTTATCTACCGTCATACCTATCGCAAAAGCGATACCAGCCAGCGAAATAACATTAATGGTGCGATCAAACAGCAGTAACCCAAGAAATGCAGCAATGATACAAACCGGCATACCCATCAAGCCGATCAAGGTACCTCTGGCGCTGCGAAGGAATAAAAACAGGATGATGGTAGCCAGCAGAGCACCCAGCAATAAGTTCTGTGACACATTGCGAATAGAGGATTCGACATAACGCACGTCATCGCCAATTAACACCAAATCCAAACCATTTGGCTGTAACAAGTCTCGTCGCATCTCCTCGACGACCTGCATCATTCCAGCCTTGATATTGATTACATTTGAACCGGGCTCGCGCTTAACGGCCATTGTTAGTCCGCGTTCGTTATTAACCACGGCAACTTCGCGCACCTCGTAATGACCCAAATTAATCGTGGCGACATCTTTGAGGAAAATATCAGTGCCATTGCGATGCGCCAGAATCAGCTCTTCTAATTCCTGTTTATTATCAAAACGACCAACCGTGCGGATTAAATAACGTTTTTTCCCGTCATCCAAATCACCAGCCGATGTATCGCTGTTGCGCGCACGAATAGCCTCACGCACTTGCGTCAGGCTTAAGCCACGCTGGGCCAGTTTGGCGGGATCAATAAAGATCTGCATTTGCCTTTCAGCACCACCGCGAAGTTGGACTTCGGAAACTCCCGGCACGCGTTCCATCTGAGTGCGAATATTGTCATCAATGAAATCGGTAATCATGTCGATATCAAGGTTTAACGGGTTGCCCGCCAATGGTGATACCGCAAAGTACATAAATGCATTTTCTGAAAAAGAGTTGCTGCGAATACTCGGTTGGTCGACATTTTCCGGATAACTCGGCACTTGGCTCAGCGCATTGGAAACCTCTATCAGAGTTTCATTGATATCCACGCCGAACGGAAAGTCCAGCTCAACGTAGGAGACGCCGGTTTCAGCAAAGGATTCCATGCGACGTAAATTGGGAATATTGCGTAAATACCGCTCTTGTTCAATCAGGATTTCTTTTTCAATATCCTGAGGTGTTGCCCCTGGCCATTGAGTAACGACGCTGATGGTTCGCACATCCAGGTCCGGGATCATCTGTATCGGAATCATGCGTGCCGCAGTGATGCCGAGCACGCACACAATCAGCACCATGACAGTCAATAGTTTTGCGTTACGAATTGGTGCTTCTAACATGTGCGTTGAATTCCCTTATCTAGCATCACTGACGATTTCAACTTCATCGTTGTCGCGAAGTACCTCATTACCACGAACCACTACTAAATCTTCAGCCGTTAGACCATCGGTGATAATAATGCCCTCAGAACTATCGCTTCCCACATTGACACTGCGACGTTGCGCCCGGTTGTTGCTATCGATCACAAAG
The DNA here is from genome assembly GCF_001720165.1 of Methylophaga muralis. Lineage (GTDB taxonomy): Bacteria > Pseudomonadota > Gammaproteobacteria > Nitrosococcales > Methylophagaceae > Methylophaga > Methylophaga muralis. Next base: position 274,421 of record NZ_MCRI01000001.1, on the reverse strand, counting down.
ACACTTCGACCGCCATCAGGGTGACGTAAAACGGCATCACGCGGTACAAGAAAGCCCTTGGCTTTGTCGCCACCGATATAAATGACAGCACTGGCGGAGGTACCGGGCAATAAAGTTACATCCTCTGAATCCACCACGATACGGACTAAAAACGAACGGGCTTGGGCATTGCTTACAGGAACTAAAGCAGTAATTTTTCCGGAAAGTTTTCGTGAAGGCAGTGCATCAGGCAAAATTTCTACCCGTGTCTGCGTGGTTATTTCAGAAAAACGTTCTTGAGGCACATTCACATCCAGTCTCACAGGCTCCAGAGCAACTAATTCCAGTACTTGAGTGCCTCGATTAACCCATTCTCCCACTTCGGTCATTTTGGCGCTGATAACGCCGCTGAACGGGGCCGGTAATTCATGGCGACGCAGTTGCTCGGCAGTGGTATTTTGCATGGCTTGGGCTGCGGCAAGAGCAGCCTGACTCAACATAAAGTTAGATTCACGATTAGCCAGTTCTGATGCAGAAATATAATTATCACCACGCAGACGTTTAGCTTCCTCTACCAAGCGTTCGGCTTCATTAGCCGCAGCTTGTGCTTCATTGGTCGCCGCTTTGACCTGTTCTAGTTGCTGTCTGGCAATGGCCGCATCCTGGCGTAGCAGAATGTCGCCTTGTTTCACTTGATAGCCGGCATCTACCAGAACCTCTTTAACCAGCCCATCCACGCGAGGTGAAAGTAAGGCTCTACGCTCAGCTGTTAAGGAGCCTGATAAAGTAAGGGTTTCGGTTGATTCTGATACTATCGGTTTACTGACACTTACCGGGGTTGCTGCAAGACTGGTTTGACTGATGAGCAGTAAAACGAAACTAAAACCTCGCAGGTTATTTGACGAAAATGATTTCAACATGTTTATTCGCATGATTAGTGAATGCAGTTAATGAACAATACCTTAAAGGATAGTTCCTTAAAGATGATATTTAAGCGAGCTTAATACGCCACAAGAGTTATTGGGGTATGCCAAAATAGTAACAGACATTATCAAAGACGAAGAACAGGACCAAAACAGATATGACATTGCGAGCTGTTTTCAAAAATTGGGCAGAAAGATATTTTTCTGATGAAGAAGCGGTCATTTTACTGATTGTTCTGATCATAGGCTTTGCTGCCATCATTTGGTTGGGTGGCATGTTGGCGCCTTTTTTCACAGCTTTGGTTATCGCTTTTTTATTGCAGGGTGTAGTGAATATGCTAACCAGAAGGCATGTTCCGGAAATGATTGCCGTGGCGATAGTATTTCTCGGGTTTGTTGGGGTAATGCTGGCTTTGGCTTTCCTGTTGATGCCGCTGTTGTGGAATCAGTTAGTCAATCTGGTACTGGAAACGCCGAGAATGCTGACCAGTGGGCAGCAATGGTTAGATGAGCTTCAGGCTCAATATCCAACCCTGATAACCCCGGACGAAATTCAAAACTGGATTTCAATGATGGCAAGAGAACTGAGTATGTATGGTCAGCGTGCACTGACTTTGTCCTTATCATCACTTGGCAACGTGATTGGGTTAATTGTTTATCTGGTTCTGGTGCCAATTCTGGTATTTTTCATGCTCAAAGATCGTGAAAAGCTGGTGGGTTTTATTTTATCCATGATGCCGGAAAAACGCGGCTTGATGAGTCGGATCTGGAATGAGATGGATGGCCAGATCGCCAACTATGTTCGTGGCAAGGTGGTCGAGATCATTATTGTGGGCACCGTGGCGTTTATTACTTTTGCTTGGTTTGGTTTGCCGTATTCCGCTTTATTGGCTGTTATCGTCGGCTTTTCAGTATTAATTCCTTTTATTGGTGCAGCCGTTGCAACATTGCCTGTAGCTGCAGTTGCAGGTTTTCACTTTGGTCTTACAGAAGAATTTGCCTACGTGCTGTTGGCCTACGGCATCATCCAAGCCTTAGATGGTAATGTGCTGGTACCTATACTGTTCTCAGAAGCGGTTAATCTGCATCCGGTTTCAATTATTCTGGCTGTGTTGTTCTTTGGCGGAATTTGGGGGTTTTGGGGGATCTTCTTTGCTATTCCACTGGCAACACTATTGAAGGCGTTAGTAACGGCTTGGCCTCGAAGTTTAAAATCGCAATTTGCTTCAAGTTAAGTAAACCTATTTAAATTTTTGATACAAATCTAGCTTTGATTAAAGCGGGATTTATCTATGGATATCAATTTTGGTCTTATTTGGTATCACTCTTATCAGCTTGGGATTGCATTTGTATTGGCTTTACCGATGGCTTTAAATCGTGAATACAAGGCCAAAGGCGCTGGAATGCGAACGTATCCATTAGTATGTATCGCCTGTTGTGCCTTCATGTTGGTTGCTAGAGAGGTCTACAGTGGCGATGATCCAGAAGCAGGGTTATGTATGGCATTATCACCGGGATGGGGTTTATTGGTGGTGGCGCCATTATGAAAAATAATAGTGGCGTGAATGGCACTGCCAGTGCTGCTGGAATATGGTTAACGGGAGCTATCGGGTTGTCTGTTGCATATGCACGCTATGAGATTGCTATCGTACTCTCAGCTATGGGTTTTTTAATTTTCCAAATAAGCAGTTTCTTTAAGCATGATGACATTTGCTAAGAAACGAATAACGATTAAAAGCCTTTGATTTGTGCTGCAAAATTTAATTAACATAGGTTAATGCTCAGGTCAGGAAAAACTCCCACCATAAAATCGTATAAATCTTTTATAAATCAATTAGGGAACATGCCGTTATTCGTCAGGTCATAACCTTGGATTAAGGAATATTTCCTGGTAGTGTAAAAATTTATTTATTATTTACTCAGTTCAGCATTTGTTCCAATAACTAAAATTTACTGTACAGGAGGCTATATGCCGAAAACTAAACTTGCTTTAACAATTCCTGCAGCGCTACTTTTTATGGCTCAATCGGCATTTGCTGAAACGCATGTTGTCACTGCTGAAGGTATGAAATTTACGCCATTAGTTGTGAAAATTGCACCGGGTGATACCGTTCGTTGGGAGAATATGCCTACTCATAATGTTGAAACGATTGATGGTTTAGTACCCGAAGGAACGGAAAAAATTAATTCGCCTATGGGTGAAAATTATCAGCATACCTTTGAACAAGAAGGTATTTATGTTTACAAATGTACTCCCCATATCGGGGTAGCTATGGGCGGTGCGGTGATTGTTGGAGAGCCTGTAAATCTTGACGATATCAAAGCAGCCGAGGTGTCCGGTGGGGAAGCCCGGATTGTTCGGCAGACGATCAAAGAAGCCGAAGCGATGTAACCCTGAAATTTTTTCTTAAGATAAAACCTTCCGTTGTCATGACGGGAGGTTTTTTTATGTCCCTTGTTTTTGGGATTGTCATCCACATTTAAGTTGCTATAACGGTGCTCGTTATTATATGGTAATAATTCTTATTAACGTTTAGGGGTCAAAATGAAAGTTTTTAATTATCTTGCAGCTGCCGCATTAAGTTTTGGTGTGGCAACAATGGCAAAAGCAGAAACGGTAGAGCATTTTAAAGGTGAATCTGTAGAAACATTGGAAGAGGCGGTTACCCACTTCAAACGTTATAATCATCGGTTGGAAACCTTGCTCAAAAAAGATTCCATGTCAGCAGATGATGTGACGAAAGTACACGAACTGACTTACACCTTGGAAAATGCACTGGCGAAAATTAATGAAGAATTGGATAAGTTAGCCGCGACACTGGAAGAAGTTCATTTGGCGTCTGAAAAGTATGACGCTGATGCAGTCCAAAAGCATGGAGAAGCGTATATGGAAGTCATCAAAACCATAAGCAAGATGGGTGAGTCTTAATTTAATTAATTAAGTCATGCTTTATAGGATTATTAGGTCGCAAGTTCAGTAGTAAAAGCCAAGCCTAAAATTCCAACAAAAAACCTAAACCCACCTTTTCAGGTGGGTTTTTTTGTGCAAAAAAAGCCCATCTTTAAGAGATGGGCTTGTCGGCAATAGTGATGCAGAAACAGCAAATCTGGGAGAAATGGCTGTTTTTGTTACATATTTAAAACATGTTCTGCATACCGTCTCCGTCAACGTTGAAGCTGATTAAAAGTCGTAAGTAATACCGCCGAAGAACAGACGTTCACGACCTGGTAATTTACCCTCGGTACGACTTGCCAGATATTGTTTATCAAACAAGTTTTCGACACTGGCAAACAATGTCACACCAGTATTTTGTACACGGTAGTTAACAGTAGCATTCCAAATAGTGTAGCTAGGAATGATGCCTGATACGCCTGTGCGACGATCTGGTCTCGGATCATCTCGAATTTCATCGCGGGTGTTAACGTCATCAACAAACTGTTTGCCAACGTGTTGCACACCGATGCGAGCATCAAAACCACTGACATGTTCGTAACCAAAGTCAAGATTCAACAGGTTGCGAGGTGAGTACTGCATGCGGTTACCGCTGATATCGATTTCATCTCCATCATCTACCAAAACGGTGCTCTTATACTTGGCTTGAGGAATATGTGTGTATGCACCAGAGATGTAGAAGTTATTGGTAGTGTTGAAAATTTCACCAAAGTTTGCACGACCAGCGACTTCAAGACCGGTTTGTTGGCTCTTGCCACCATTGGCAAAAAAGTCACCGTAGTCAATGATGGTGTCTTTAATACGATTGTGGAATAGCGTTGTTTCAAAGCTAATACCAGTGAATGACGCATTTCGGAAACCAACTTCATACAAAACGCTTTGTTCTGCATCTGTTTCAGATTGGATGCTTGAGTCACGATTGGCGCGTGCAGGTGACATGCCTTTATGTACCCCGGCAAATACGGTGGTATTAGCAATACCATTCCAGGCCACGCCGATGCTAGGCAGGAATTCAGTATCGCTGTCGCTACCGCGTTCCCCGCTAATGTTGTTGGTATCGCTGCTGCGGATATGTTCCACTCGGAACCCTGGTGTTACAGCCCAATCGCCAATAAATGTCGTGTTTTGAGCGTAGTAGGATGTCGCTTGAGCTTTCAGTGTTTCATGAGTGAATGAATTATTCGCCAGTGCTAAATTATAGTTTTTACGTTCAGCGGCATTTTCAGCAAATACTTGTTTACGGACAGCGGTATCTTCGTGATAACGGATACCGACAATCGCGTCATTCTCAAGACCGAATAAGGTATGAGCAAAGTCTGCGCTAGTTTCAAGCCCCCAGGAGTAATATTGACGTGGCGCATGTCGACCACCGCAAACGCCTACGTCATCAACTTGATCGACTCGTAGGCTGTCGCTGCCATTACAGCGGCGAAGCCTTGACCATGACACACCATCTGCATCAGGCCTACCAGTATTGGATGCACGAAGACCATTGCGGAATACATCCGTGTAATAAGCTTGTGAATTAATCGTTAAGCGGTCGTTAACTTCAAACGCATGGGTTAATTGAATCGAGTCACGATCCTGTTCCCACTCATCCAGATCAACAGTTGGGTGTCTGAATGGATCGCGATCATATTCATCAATCGTAAGGTAATTCTCGGTTTGATTACGGCGATCACGTGTATGAGTAAGTTTTAAACCAAGGGTTTGGCGATCAGTGATATTCAGCTCGCCTTTAAAGCGATAATCTCTTACATCAAACTCACCGCCCTTGAAGATGCCATCACCTTTGTTCTGGGTGAAGTCAAACATCACGCCACCAATTTCGTTACCGAAGCCGACGCTACCATGTAATAAGCGATAATCCTGATTACCAAAAGCGGAAGTTACGCTGCCTTCTATCTCACCATTACGGGGTACAGGTTTTGTGAGAAAGTTGACTGCGCCACCTAAGGTTTGTGGTCCATATAAAATTTGTCCAGCACCTTTAACAACTTCAACGCGACTTAATACTTGTGATGGTGGAGAGTAATGATTGACGGGATCAACGTAAGGCGCTAATTGCAACGGCATTCCATCTTCCATCACCATCGTTTTGGCGCTACGGCGTGGGTTTTGACCACGAATACCGATATTTAAATCAAAACTCATGCTGCCATCAGGAACAACCATCACACCTGGTACAGTTCTTAATTGTTCGTTTACGGATACCGGACGGCGTGACTCTAGATATTCTTCGTCGATAATACTATAAGAGCCTGATACTGCTTCAAGGTTATCCGGAAGGATCCCGGTAACCGTCATTCTTCCAGTGTCGATTGCATCTTCTTCAGCTATGGCTGCGTATGGCATCAACATCAGCGAAGACATTATCGCTGTGCTGAGTATTTTTGGTTTTAGGTTCATTTCTCTCTCCAGTTGTAAAAAGCCCATGAAATCTAGCTTTAGCGAATTCAGCTTCATATAGGAAAAATTCCTAAAACAATGAATTTCACAGAGAGAAATGGAAGGATTTTAATGCGATAAATCACGATATTTTTGTGTGGTTATAAACAACCGTTTTGGTTTGTTCGTTTATTTCTTCTGAGGCCTTTTAAATAAAGGTCTTTTTAGTGCAGGTATCAAATGGTGGTTATATTTAGCCATCTATCTGGTTGTATACAAACTAATCTGTAACTTGTTGTTTCAATGAAAAAAATAATACGCTTTGTTGTTTAAATGCTACGAAAAAATAGAAATTTGTTAATTTTTGTAAGGTATTTTTGGGAACTTGCGCACAGATATTCAGGAGTAATGCCCTTTTATTTGTTAGTAAAACACTTAATTACTTATGAATAAGTGAGCAATTAAGTGAGGGTGTTGTAAAAAAGCCAAGTATTTGAAATGTTGACTTTGAATTGTTCTAGGTCAAGAAAAAGGCGGGAATTGCTTATAAATAGGATCAGGGTGATGGTATGATCGGTGAAAATTTCATTGTTGGAGAGTCAAATGCGTCATTCCCGTTCAATTATTACTGTGAGTATCATTATTGCCATTGCTGTATTTGTGGTGGCTGCCGTTTCATCTTTTATTTCTGGTAGCAGTGAACATTATGACCGTCCAAGTTCACCAGCTGAAGTAATTGAAAAGATGACTGAAGTAGGCGAGTCACTAACTGAAACGAATCAGATCGAAGAAACAACTGAATCCAGCGAGCAGCTTGCTGAAGCAGCGCAGCAAGAAGCAGAAGCTTTGGAAACCCGTACACAAGAAGAAGTTGTCGAGAATACAACCCAAGCCGTTGAAACAGCTATCGAATCTGCTCAAGAAACAAGCCAAAGTGTCACTGAGCGGGCTAATGAAGCTATTGCTGCCGCTGAAAATGCTGCTGCTGAAGGTCGAGCTGAAGCCGAAGCAAGACTGGAAGAGGTCACCAAAGAAGCAGGAATTTCGGAAGAACCAGCAGAAGTTGCTGCACCTGCAACAGTTGAGTCTAAAAACCACACCGTAACCGCTCAAGGTTTGATTTACGATCCTTTAGTTGTAACTATCGCACCGGGCGATTCGGTATCTTGGACCAACATGAGTACACATAATACCGAATCACTGGAAGGTTTGATTCCTGAAGGTACTGAGATGTGGATATCTGCGATGAGTGAAAACTACAGCCGCACTTTTACCGAAGAAGGCATCTACATTTATAAATGTACACCACATTTTGGTGCTGGAATGGGTGGCGTAATTATTGTTGGTAACCCAGTAAATCTGGATCAAATCAAAAGCTTTGATGCTAAAGGTGCAACTCGTCGTTTAGTTAATCGAGCCATTCAAGCCGCTGAAGCCATGTAAAAAATTTCCCCCGGTTCCACCCGGGGGATTTTTTTGTCCGAAATTCATCGCCAAGCTAACGGTTTTACTTTCATTAAAATTGCTTAATAGTTTGCATTTCAAAGGCTTATAAAGCGTGCTTAGCTTTTTTCTGACGAACACTAACACCTTTTGAAATTTTGCTGTATTCTTGCACGCTTCCTGACTGGTTAAGTGCTAACCATCAGGTTGCGGAGCGGTAGTTCAGTTGGTTAGAATGCTGGCCTGTCACGCCGGAGGTCGCGGGTTCGAGTCCCGTCCGCTCCGCCATTTTTATGGAAGACCTTCCCATCTAAGTTAAAGCTGTCTGGTTATCAAATTTGTTTCGATCTTTAATCGAGTGAAACAGGTGATACACCAGAGGAACCAGTAACAAACTCACCATCATCGAAAAGCTTAATCCCCATACCACGGCTATGGCCAACGGTTGCAACATTTCTGAACCTTCGCCAAATCCAATCGCCAGCGGCAACATCCCCATTACAGTACTTAATGTAGTCATCAAAATTGGCCGCAAACGCAATCTCACTGCTTCAATAACAGCTTCGGTTAAGTTGTTATTATGACGTCGTTCAAGCTCAATATAATTCACCAATAAAATTGCGTTATTCACCACAATACCTATCAACATGATAGTGCCCAGCCAGATTGGCATCGATAAGGGCAGATCAATCCAATAAATTCCCATAGCTACGCCAATGGCGGCAAACGGTACACTCAATAAAATTATTATTGGATTTAACAAAGACTCGTATTGGATTGCCATCACTACCAGAACCAGAAATAACGCCAGACCCAGCAAAATAAGATTTTGATATTGCTGCTGTTCCAAAGCTTCTCGTTGGCCGCCATCATAAATGGTATATCCGGTCGGCAACTCTATTTCTTGACGCATTTGATCCAGCTGAATCAATGCTTCACCCAATGTAGCGCCATCAGCCAAAGCAGCGGATAGCTCGACAATTCGCATCTGATTTTCCCGACGAATCCGAGAGGGTGTATCAAGCAGTTCTATTTCGGCAACATCACCCAAATATAACGGTGAGCTTCCATCCGACGAAGGAAACAGAATGATGGAACGTAATGCCTGCGGATTATTCATCTCTTCCTGTGGAAGCCTTAGACGGATGTCATAAGAGCGATTACCCTCGAGGAAATCACTGATAACACGACCCTGCAGAGCTGTTTGAGCTGCTTCAGCAAGATCCTGCATATCCAAACCCAGTTCCTGAGCTCTATCCCGATTCAGCTTGATTGAAATTTCAAAGCGTTCTTCCTCTGCAGAATGCTCTACATTCGTCAGTAAGGGAATTTGCCGCATTTTATCGGCGATCTCATCAGCGACGGTTTTCATTACTGCGAAATCCTCGCCTTGTAAGCGCAAGCTGATATCTTCATCACCACTATGAGTGCGTAATCCACGAATACCGCGCTGGAACAAAAATACCCGTAACCCGGCAATCTGTAATTCATCAATTTGTTTACGGATATCTTTTATCCATTCCTGGCTGGAGATATCTCGTTGGTCCGCTGGCACCAGTTCGATGGTCATTTCCGCGCGACTGGGTTCCTCACGTTGAGAACGTCCAAAAACGCTACCACCAACCAGAGTAAAGATGGTTTCCGTTTCTGGTTTTGCATCCATTATCTGTTCAATACGTTGAACATAACTATCCATTTCATCAACAGAAATGCCTGAATCTGAAACCATCCGCACTTCAATACGGCCATCATCAATATTCGGCAGCAAAATCTGATTACCACTGGTAAAGATGGGCAGACTTAAAGCAAATCCACCAATAAATAACGCAATAATAAGCAATTTAATTTTGAGGAAAAAACGAATGACCTTGCCATAGCCAAGCTGTAAAAATCCGATTAAGCCATCCATCATTTTTCGGATGGGGTTATTGCTGATTTGGGTGACTTTGGCGGCATAGGCTGGCACTAGCGTCAGTGCTATCACCATGGACGCAAAAATGGCCGCTGAAATAGTAAAGATCAATTCGCTGAACAAGAGGCCGGTTAAGCCCCCAATAAATAAAAACGGCAGAATAGCAGCAAGATTGGTAGAGGTTGAAGCGATAATCGGTCCATTAACTTCTGCAGCAGCGTGTGTGCCGGCTTCTAATGGCTTTTCATGTTTGCATTGATGGCGGTAGATGTTTTCCAGCATAACGATGGTGTTATCAACTAGCATGCCCACGCCTAATGCTAAACCGCCTAGCGTCATGATATTGAGTGTCAGTCCGCCAAGCCCCATCAATACAAAAGTAAACATAATGGCAATCGGGATAGCACTGCCGATGATCAGAGTACGCCGTAAATTACCGAGAAACAGATACACCACCAGCATAGCTAAGATTGCGCCACTGATGGCCGCGGTTGCAGCATTTTTCAAAGATTGCTTGATATACACCGATTGGTCGGTAACCGCCGTCACATTGATACCTGGGGGAATAACATTCTGCTCTTCAAGCCAATCCAGCTGCCGGTTTACCACCTCAACTACATTATTGGTATTAGCATTAGGCTGTTTTTGAATAGCCAATTTAATGCCGCTGATGCCATTAGCTCGGATCCGCAATCGTTCATCCTCACTGCTGTCCACAACCTTAGCGACTTCATGCAATTTGATGATGTTATTGTCTGTGCGGCCAATTGGCAGTTGGCGAATTGCTTCGACTGAATTCAGTCGACCCCCGATTCGTCCAGTAATTTCACTGCCAGGCATTTGTAATCGACCAATCGCAATATCATCGTTCGCGCTCTGGATTGTTTCAACGATATTCCGATAACTTAAACCCATTGCTGCCAGGCGTTGTTGATCGGGGATGATCTGAATTTCCCGTTCAACACCACCACCAATCTCCGCAGCGGCAACCCCAGGCAAATTAATAAACCATTTACTGAGAATATCGTCAGTCCAGGTCCGTAGATCGACCAAAGACATCAAATCTGAACTGACGACAAACTCAATAACGGGGATCTGCGAAGGATCGCGTTTGAATATTTCCGGTGGCTGAATCGAGTCGGGTAATTGTGTTTTGGCACGATCCAGTCGGGTGCTGGCATCGCGAAGTGCTACATCAATGTCTTTGCCATAATCGAAGGTAATATCGATTTCAACAATACCCAGATCAGTTGAGGATTGAACATTTAAGGCATCTTCAGTAATCGCCAGCTGCTCTTCGACAAACCGCGTGACCTGATCTTCCATGACGGTCGCCGGTACACCTTCATCCAGGATACGGATACGAATGTCGGGATAGATAATTTGTGGCAGCAAATCAATCGCCAAACGGCTCAGTACGGCTAAACCCAGCACAATTACTGTCATGGCAATCATTGATACCCCGATAGGGTGTTTAATCGACCATGCTGCCAGGCCGCCACCTTGAATTTTCATGGGGTATTCTCAATGTCCGTCAGGGGTAGCGGTTCCGTCGCAGAGGGAGCATTAACGATTTTGACTTCTTTGTTATCACGAAGATTGGTAAATCCACGGATTACAACTAATTCACCACCTTCCAAGCCATCTAAAATTTCTATTTGATCACCAATTTCGAGCCCGGTGGTCACGGGTGTCATTTGCACTTGATTGTTTGCACCCACTGTAAAGACATATTCCTCTTCAACAGAGCGGCGCAAAGCAATAAAGGGAACTAACAATCTTTCGGCTTGCTGACTGGTCAGTGTGACTCGAACAAACTGACCAGCTCGTGCGCCTGGAGGAACGGGTGTCAGGGCTATTTCAAGCGTGCCGGTTCGTGTTAAGGGATTGATATCTGGGTAAATTCGACTGATTCTGCCGGGCAGAGTTTGATGTTCGCTTTTACCGGCACGCAGCGCATCGATTTGAATACTGACCTCATCGCCAACCTGTAAATTATTTAATAGCAGTTCTGAAAGTTGGACTTCAGTAATCAATGTTTGCTGATCGGCAATGGTCATTAAATGGGAATAGCGCTCGGCAATATTGCCCGGTTCAGTATTTCGATGCGTCACAACGCCGGAAATGGGAGAGCGGATAACAAAATAAGAGAGGCGGGTCTGCAGCGCTTCTTGTTCTGCTTCTGCAACTGCCAGCTCCGTTTCGATACGGGTTAATTCATTTTGCGTGGTCAGTTTACGGGCAACCAGATCCTTAATTTGTGCCAGATCTGTTGCAGATTTTCGGGTTAAGGCTTGAGCACGGGTGAGTTGGGAGCGCAGCAAACGATCATCGAGTCTGGCGATAATTTGACCTTTTTCAACACGATCTCCTTCAAAAAATGGCAATTCAGAAACTTGACCCTCTTCCTGATTAAAGATTTGAATTTCCTGAATGGCTCTTAAACTGCCATTACGTTCTCTTGTAACAGAAATATCTTTTACTTCAGCACGGACGACTTCGACTAAATGCGGTTTGATTTGTGCTGTTGCTGTTGGTCTATCACGCTCACACCCTGTAAGGCTCAAAACAGTAAGCAGCAGAGCTGGCCATAATAGTTTTTGCTTCATTTAAAAGAATGATCTCGAATATTGGAGTAAAGCCGGGATAGGGAGTATTTAAGTCATTTTATGGGCAATTTTCCTATCCCTTAGTTCCTGGTCGATGTTATCCCATCAATGTGTCAAATTATGTAAAGAGGGCGTTTCCAGTGTGGTGATGCGAGGATTATGCATTGCCTGTTTTTTGTCAGCTGACGTGTTATAGCCCCAGTTAGCAAAAAATAACTTAATAGCTGACAGTGATGGCGTTTGAATCACATCCAGCAACGTCGGCAGCCGATCTTCAACAAACAAAATGGTTGCGATTGGGTTTAAACGTTGTAGATCTTCGAGGATTTGAGGTTTTTTCAGCTTACGATCCAAACCATAGATTTGTTGCGGCAAGATATTTATCTGATTGGCTGAGAGGATCTCGATGACAAAGCGCTCTTGTTTGGTGGTAATGATAAAGCGCTGCTGCAATGGGATTTGTTGTAAAAACTCTCTCACACCAGGATAAAGTGGATTCATCTCTATCCAGCTGGCAAGATCGGTTTTAATCCAGTTATCCCGATATTCACCAAACTGCTTTTTTAAATCAGCGACAGCTAGGTTCTCCCGAAGCAGAATAAGATTTATCTGCTTGGGAAAGTCATCAATTAGCAGATCTGATGGAGTGCCCTCATACAGCAATCGGCAAATTAAAATGGCCTCATAACCCGTTTCCATAACCGGTCTGACAACGCGAAAATCGCTGAGGATTTGCTCAGGCATTTGTGTTGGCATATCGGGCCAAATTTGGCTTGCCACTTGCCAACCACTGAGTCCTGTTTCAAGCGCGCTATCACAGAGAACACCATCAAAATCAAGCGCGAATAACTGGGTCTGCATGACTTTTAAAGCAAGCAATGCTCTGCATAATCACCCGCTTCATTAGCCGTCCAGTCACCTTTCGGTTTTTCTTTCATATGCACACACCAGGCATCTGAACCAACTTCAGGTGTGCAGGCTGAAAACAACACAGTTAAAAACGCAATAGCAAAAAAACGCTGAGTGTTCATTTTATGACTCCGAGAAGTTATTAAGCCGAGCGTTGATAAACGACTTTTCCCTGAAACAGGGTATGGCTGACTTGATGTTGAAACAACCATCCACCAAAAGGACTGTTTTTTCCGGCACTGATAAATGATGAAGGCTGACAGTCATATTGCACATCCGCATCGATAATACAGATATCGGCGCTGGCACCGACTTTAAGTTGTCCGGCATCGATGCCCAAAATCGCTGCTGGTTGGCAGGTCAAACTTGCAATAGCTTGATGCAAGGTGATTTCATCATCTTCTACCAATTTTAGTGTCAACGGTAACAAGGTTTCCAGTGCTGAAAGACCTGGTGTTGTCTCAGCAAACGGACCTAATTTGGCATCGGCATCCAATGGCTGATGATGAGACGAGACGGCTTGGATAACGCCATCGCGTAATCCTTGTTTGAGTTGTTCGCGATCTCGTACACCTCTCAACGGCGGCATAACATGACTGAAACTGTCGTAATTACCTAGATCATGTTCGCAAAGATGTAGATGATGAGCACTGACATCAGCAGTCACTGGCAGGCCACGTTCTTGTGCTTCACGAATAAGTTTGACCGCTTTGCCTGTTGATAAACTATGAAAGTGAGCGCGTACTCCGGTTTGTTCAATCAGAATCAAATCACGACTTACCGCGATAGTTTCGGCGCTTTCAGGGATACCGGATAACCCAAGTCGGGCACTGACCGTACCTTCGTGAACACAACCTTGTTTTTGTAGCCACGGATCGGCGGCGTTAATAAACACGGTTAAATCCAGCGTGGCTGCATATTCAAGTGCACGACGCCAAACCACGGTATTTTTGATTTCGGACACACCATTACTGACACCGACACAACCCGCCGCTTTTAGTGCAGCCATCTCGGCTAGCAGTTCACCATTTAATTTTTGTGTCAGTGCTCCGATGGTAAGCACCATCGTTCGGCCAGCTTTTTTGGCCCGATCTTCAATTAATTCCACTACCGCTGGTGTATCAATAACCGGATCAGTATCGGGGGGAACAGCCAATGTGGTAATACCACCAGCGGCTGCCGCACGAGTTTCACTTTCAATAGTCGCGGTATGCTCCTGACCGGGTTCACGTAATCTGGCACTCAGATCAACGAGTCCAGGACAGACGATTTTATTGTAGGCGTCGATTTCAATATCGGCATCAAAGCCAGCCACATCTTCAGCTATAGCCACAATCCGCCCATCTTCAATATAGACATTGTGATCAACATCCAGCTGGCTGGCAGGATCAATGACACGACCATTTTGAATACAAATCTTCATTATTCAATCTCTGCCTGTTCTGATTGGCTGGCTAGCGCCATCGACATAACGGCCATACGAATAGCGATACCGTGAGTGACCTGCTCGAGGATAACTGATTGCGGTCCATCGGCAACAGATGAGGCGATTTCAACGCCGCGATTAATAGGTCCTGGGTGCATCACAATGGCATCCGGTTTGGCGTATTTGAGCTTTTCTTCGGTCAGTCCGTAACAACGAAAGTATTCACGAGCACTGGGTAGTAATGCACCTTGCATACGTTCCAGTTGCAAACGAAGCGTGATGATTACATCAACGTCTTTCAAGCCAGAAGCCATGTCATGATAGACATGCACGCCTAATGTATGGCTGTCACGAGGTAATAAGGTTTGTGGCCCAATAACCCTAATTTCACCTACGCCAAGCGTCGCTAATGCCTGAATTTGTGAACGCGCAACCCGCGAGTGCAAAAGATCGCCGATGATAGCTACCCTAAGGTTGGCAAAGCCCTGTTTATGGCGACGAATGGTAAACATGTCCAGCATCGCCTGGGTAGGATGTGCATGACAGCCATCGCCAGCGTTGATGACACTGACATGAGGTGCAACATGCTGGGCAATAAACTCGGCAGCACCACTCTGATCATGGCGAACGACAAACATATCGGTATGCATGGCTTCGAGGTTATGCAGTGTATCGAGCAGGCTTTCGCCTTTGGAGGTAGCAGAGGTGCTGATATTAAAGTTCATCACATCCGCTGATAGGCGTTTAGCCGCAAGCTCAAAGGTAGAACGGGTGCGTGTACTGTTCTCAAAAAACAGATTGATAATGGTTTTACCGCGTAATAGCGGGACTTTTTTTACCTGGCGATGACTGATGCTGGAAAACTGCTCAGCTCGATCCATGATTTCGGTTAACAGTGGGCGTTTCAGACCTTCAATTGTCAGAAAATGCCGAAGCTGGCCACTCTCTGTCAGTTGATTACTCTGCATATGGCGCTCCTGCAGCGCGGATTTCCAACTGCAAACCCTCTTTATTACGTAATTTCAGATGTTGGTTACGGGGCAATATCACTGAGGCACCGACAATATCCGGTCGAATAGGTAATTCACGGCCATCGCGCTCAATCAGTACCGCGAGTGTCACACTGGCCGGACGCCCATAATCAAAAATCTCATTCAAAGCGGCTCGTGTGGTTCGGCCGCTGTAGAAAATATCGTCTACCAATACCAAATGACGATTATCAACCTCAAAGGGCAGGTCGGATGGAGACACTTGTGGATGCATGCCGATACGGGTGAAGTCGTCGCGATAATAGGCGATGTTCAAAGTGCCCAGAGGCGCATCAAAAAAGTCTTCTCCAAGAATATTCTGCAAAGCTTTTGCCACCCATACCCCACCAGTATGAATCCCCACCAGCAGAGGATCTTTATCGGCAAGTTCCTCGCGTATGGTTTCAGCCATTTCTTCGAGCAGGTTATTAATTTCCGCTGTAGTTTTGGGCATTGTCATTGTTGGTCCAACCATGATTGAAGAATAATTTGAGCCGAGAGTTTATCGACATCACTGCGTTTATCGGTCTGCATTTTACTGCGTATTCCCATTTGATCGAGCGCTTCAAAGGTAGTTAAACGCTCATCCTGCCAGACCACCGGAATATTAAATCGATTGTTCATGCGGTTGCCA
The DNA here is from genome assembly GCF_001720165.1 of Methylophaga muralis. Taxonomy (GTDB): domain Bacteria; phylum Pseudomonadota; class Gammaproteobacteria; order Nitrosococcales; family Methylophagaceae; genus Methylophaga; species Methylophaga muralis. Next base: position 258,217 of record NZ_MCRI01000001.1, on the reverse strand, counting down.
AATTTACGCGCGGCAGCGGTCATTAATTGTTCTGTGCCATCCATATTCAGCGGCAAGCCAACAACAATCAGTCCAGGTTGCCATTCGGCCATTATTTTAGCGATGTTATCCCAGTCTGGAATACCATCCCGGGCGGACAGGGCGGCAATGCCTCTGGAGGAGTTTGTTAATTGATGGCCAACCGCCACACCAATGGATTTCATGCCAAAATCAAAGCCGAGAATGTTTTTATCAGAACTCATGCATGGCCTGTGGTATTAGACATCAGATTGATGTCGATGCCCAGTAATTTTGCTGCAGCATGCCACCGGTCTTCTGCACGGGTTTGATAGAGCAGTTCAGCGGTTGCCGCAACCGTCAGCCAACTGTTTTCGGCAATTTCCTGCTCCAATTGACCGGCTTCCCAAGCGGCATAACCCAGAGTAACAATGGAATTTGGTGGCCCTTTATCGGTACCTAATGACTCTAAAATATCGCTAGAAGTGGTTAAAAAGGTTTCATCGGTAATCTTCAGGGTATTTTTCCAGCGTTCACCGCCATCATGTACCACCATGCCTTGGTCTTTTTGTACTGGACCACCAAATAAGACAGCTGTGTTATTAGCCCATTCGGAATTATTGGTGATTTGCAGATGGTTGAGCAGCTCTCGCATCATGATTCGGGTGGGGCGGTTAATGATTAGACCCATCGCACCATCTTCATCGTGTTCGCACAGATACACCACCGAGTGATAGAAAAAACTGTCTATCAGCGTGGGCATGGCAATGAGGAAATGGTGTTTGAGATAGGTCATAAGCGTTAAAAGAACGTAAATCCGACCTGGAATAGTCGTTCTACTTCCTTGATATAGCGCTTGTTGGTCAAAAACAAAATGACATGATCTTCAGCTTCGATCATGGTATTTCGATGCGCGATGATAACTTCGTCACCCCGGACAATGGCACCGATTGAGGTGCCCGGTGGTAAATCGATTTCATCAATCCGTCGGCCTACTACCATTGATGAGCCTTTATCGCCATGAGCAATGGCTTCCAAAGCTTCGGCTGCACCGCGACGCAATGAATGTACCGCTACAATATCGCCACGGCGTATATGAGCGAGCAGGCTGCCGATAGTCGCTTGCTGTGGTGAAAGTGCAATATCGATGGTACCGCTTTCAACAAGGTCCACATATGCGGCACGATTGATTAATGATAAAACTTTGCGGGCACCAAGCCGTTTGGCGAGCATAGCCGACAAAATATTTGCTTCGTCGTCATTGGTCAAAGCACAGAACATATCCACATTGTCGATTTCTTCTTCGAGTAATAACTCCTCGTTAGCGACATCGCCCAGCAAGACAATACTTTTAGATAATTCTTCCGATAGATAATCGGCCCGGGCGCTATTCGCTTCGATAATCTTTATCTGATAGTCGTTTTCCAGGGCCCTGGCCAACCGGATACCAATGTTGCCACCTCCGGCCAGCATAATGCGTTTATAAGGTTTTTCCAGGCGGCGTAATTCAGCCATTACCGAGCGAATATCTTTACTGGCAGCGATAAAAAACACTTCATCATCGGCTTCAATGACGGTTTCGGCTTCCGGAAGTATGGCTTTGCCATTACGGAAGATTGCGGCCACACGGGTTTCGGTTTTAGGAATATGTTTACGCAAATCGCGTAGCGGATTACCGACTAACGGTCCGCCATGAAACGCTCTTACTGCGACTAATTGAACCAAACCGTCGGCAAAATCCAGTACCTGCAGGGCATTGGGGTGGCTGATTAGCCTTTCGATATATTCTGTGACCAATTGCTCAGGGCTAATTAATACATCAATGGCAAAGGCATCGTTGTTGAATAGTTCTGGTTTTCCAAGATATTCCGGTGCACGAATCCGGGCAATTTTGGTGGGGGTGTTGTAAAGCGTATGGCATATCTGACAGGCAACCATATTGGTTTCATCGCTATTGGTCACTGCCAGTACCAGATCTGCGTCAGCCGCTCCGGCCCGAGCCAGAACATCCGGATGTGAAGCTAGGCCTTGAATGGTTCGTATATCATAATGATCCTGGAGTTTGAGCAGGCTATTGGCGTCAGTATCCACTAAGGTGATGTCATCATCTTCACGGGCCAGCGTGGCAGCAACTGAGGCACCCACTTGACCGGCACCGAGAATGAGAATCTTCATTGCAAATCCTTAAACTTGTTTACTATCAATGCCTAGCGCCCGCAGTTTCCGGTATAGATGGGTGCGTTCCATCCCCGCTAATTTAGCGGCCTTACCTACATTACCATCGGTTTCCTGTAATTTTTGCAGCAAATAAATTCGTTCAAACTGTTCGCGTGCTTCACGTAACGGTTGATCAAAATTGATACCGGTTACATCATCGGCCTGGGGGGGCTGCTCGGCTTGCAGGGCGGATTCTACATCCTCAACATCAATATCATCTGAATCGCCGAGCACCAATAGTCGCTGGATAACATTTTTCAGTTCCAGCACATTGCCTGGCCAAGCATAATTTCGCAGACGATTCTGGGCTGCCACAGTAAAACGACGATAAGGCAGATCGGCCTGTGTGGTTTGCTGATCGACAAAGAAATGCACCAGTTCAGGGATGTCTTCAACATGATCGCGCAGAGCCGGTAATTGCAGCGTGATGGTATTCAGTTGATAAAACAAACCTTCACTGAAGTCACCGCGGGCAATCACTTTGTCTAAGCCAAGTTGGGTAGCGCAAATCAACTGACATTCTTTGAGGCGACCGCTTTCCAAGAGATGTTGCAGCAAAGCTTGAGCTTCATCACTGAGCAAGGCGACATCATTGATGTAAAGGGTGTTGTTTTGGGCCAGAGAAACTAGTTTATGACTATCAAGCGGGAAACTCTCAGGGCTGACTTCAATAAACTTACCGCTGTTGTATAAACCCAGTCGATGCAGATAATAAGCAAAGCAGTGTTTACCTGTACCGCCTTCACCAATCAGTAAAATCGGCATTTCATGACCGGCAACTCGTTCAGCCTGTTCACGAAGTTGTGCCATTTTTGGGCTTTTGCCAACAGGTTCCAAAGCAAACTCATGGCGTTGGGCTGCTTGTTTAGCGCGGTTTTCTATGGCTAATTCCACGGCGCGAAGTAATTTCGCCATCGATAACGGTTTTTCAATAAAATCACTGGCACCGGAACGGGTGGCTTCCACGGCAGTTTCGATAGTGCCATGTCCAGACATCATAACGATGGTAACACCAGGATTTTGTTGCTTGAATTCTTTGAGCAGGCTGATACCGTCAACATCAGGCATCCAGATATCTAGCAACACTAGTTGCGGTTGTTGCTGGGTAAAAACCAGCCGTGCTTCTTCTCCATTACTCGCGGTGACTACCCTGTAGGCTTCATCTTCGAGAATGTCTTTAATGAGCTCCCGGATATCCGGTTCATCATCTACAACTAAAATAAGTGGTTTTTCAGTACTCACGCCTAATCTTCCTCCAGTGGTAGCCGAATTATTATACCTGCTCCGTCGGGGTTAAGGTTTTCTGCCCAAACGTCCCCGCCATGTTCTTCGATAATTTTTTTGACTATTGCCAAGCCCAATCCGGTGCCTTTGATTTTGGTGGTGGCATAGGGCTCAAACAGTTTGTCCACCATGTCTTTTGGGAAGCCCGGCCCATGATCGTTAATGATGATTTCCAACCACGGTAAATGTTGCTGCATTATTAAGTGGTAACTGATCACTATATCAACGGATTTATTTGCTTCTTCGCTGGCTTCGATAGCGTTTTTCAACAAATTGTGGAATACCTGTCGCATCCGGTTTTTATCAACATTGACACGAATTTCAGCCGGACTGTTTAATAAGGTGAACTGATGGTTGGCATGACTTTGATACAAGGTCAAAACTTCACGGAGTAATTGGCCAATCGACACCTTTTCCAGTTGTAATCCAGGGCTACGGGCATAGTCGGAAAACTCGTTGACCATATCTTTCATTGCTTCAACTTGCTGCACAATCGTATCGGTGAGCTTTTGTAGTGTTTCGGTTTGATCAGGTGGTACCAACGAAGCATATTTATGTTGTAAACGTTCAGCCGATAGCTGGATTGGCGTTAACGGGTTTTTAATTTCATGCGCTAACCGGCGTGCTACTTCACCCCATGCCGCATTTCGTTGTGCCTGAAGCAATGTGGTGATGTCGTCAAACACGATGACCCAGCCAGTTTCGGCCGGTAAAGGCGTGCCATGGCACATCAGCGTTTGTCGCCCTTTGGTTTGCTGCAGTTCAATCTGCTGTTGCCAGGCAACAGCTTTGAAGGTGTAGTTTTGGATTAATAAGGAAAAGCTATGCAAATTATCGTTGAGCTTTCCTAAAGAATCCAAAGAGCTTTCCAAACGTTGCTGCAGATTAACACCAAGGATCTTGCTACTGGCAACATTCGCTGTTCGAAGATACAGATCGTTATCAATGGTAATGACACCACTGGATAAACTGCCAAGTACGGTGGTTAGATAGCTGGTTTGTTGTTCAAGTAACCGATGACTTCTGTCCGAGGCGTTTCGGGCTTGAGTAAGACGTTGTGTCATCTGATTGAATGAGCGCACCAGAAAGCCGATTTCATCGTGCCCCGAAGCGGTAAGTTGCATATTGTAGTTACCGGAAGCAACCGCCTGCGTACCGGCAGCCAGCTCTTGTAACGGCTGAACCATGCGCCGGGAAATCCAAACCGCAAACCAGATAGATGCCAGCATGGTCAGGAACACGATCAGACTTAAAGTTAAGGTAAAGATGGTGACCAATGGTTTGCGTAAATAACTCAATTCTTTGTAGTCGGTATAAGCATCCTGAACATTTTTACCCAGAGAGCTCAAATGATCATTAACCGGAAAAGACACATGGAGATACCGTTCTTCTGCCAGTATTGATTTACGGGGTAACATCACTGCAGCACTTAATTCCAGCTCATCATTCGCGGCCGGGTCCAGACCAATATAGTCTTCTCCCTGAAGCAAGCGACGAACGATGGAATCATCCGGTGCTTCAGGAATAAAAATAGCGGGATTTTCGATGCTGGAAACCACGAGTTGTCCATTAGTATTCCAAATAGTGATTTCCAGCGCGCCACTTAACTGTGTCAGTTCTCGCAAACTATGGGAAAGGCGTGCATCCGGTAATTCCGACAATACGCCAGCCATCATTCGGGTCTGCCTCAATAATGTGCGCATGCGGATACCAAAGGCATTACGACTTAATTCCAGCGAATCTTCTAACGCCTGCTCCACTTTTACATCGAACCAACTGTTGATGCCTCGTTGCAGAAAGTGAACAGAGAATCCGTAAACAATGCTGGTGGAGCCAACGATCAATAAGACAAATAAACTGACCAGTTTCAGTGTGAGTCGAGAACCAGGTGCTTTGCGTTTAAAATCGCGATAAAGCCGGTATAAGCCTCGGCCAAGAATGATGGCCAGCAGTAACAGACATACCAGCCCTAGTCCGAAGATATAGAGAAATAAATCGCTCAGTCTGGAAGTATCCTGGGTCGCCGCACTAAGTAGATAGGCCAGAACAAGTAATAATAAGGCCAGTGAAAAATACGGTGCGGTCCCGCTACTTAGTCCTCTAATTAATTGGAAGGCCATGCCACCTCATACCAGTCGCTGGCTAAGTCCCACTTACTGGACAAAAAGGCCCCTGGACGCATCGGTGATGGAAGGGCATTCAAATCAAGTTGACTGCGAAATCTTAGAATTAGGTTATCGGTTTCAAGAGTATGTTGGGGTGGCAGACTTAAATCTTTTATCTCTCCCATAGCATTTAATGCGCCCTCCATCGTAGGAAAATTACGATGGGTTTTAGTTGCCATGGAATGTAATAAATACTGTTGCGACAGATCGTGGTAACGCAACACATAACGTATTTCAGTTGACCAGATATTGTTGCGCCATTGCCACCATTCACCCAGCACCGGGTAAACCCGAATGAGTTGAATTTCCTGAACAAAGGTGATGGGTACGCCGTTATAGAGCGCTTCTTTTACCCGAGCGTTTAGTGGGTAATTAATTTCGGCATTCAGTAAATAGCCATTGCCGGCGGGAGAGGTGTGTGCATCAGCTATGTAAAACGATTCTGCCTGAACGGTTTGTACCGATACAAACACAAATACAATAGACGTCAGTAGACGTTTAACGGTGACGTAAGCAGGCATAATAGAAACCATCCAGATCGTTATCTCCCGGTAGCAATTGATAGCCGAAGCCTGCTCTTCGTGCTGGAGCCATCGCTGGAATATGCTCCATCGCATCAGGCTGACGTAACAAAAATGCTTCTATCTGTAATTCGTTTTCCTGCTTAAATGCAGAGCAGGTGGTATAAACCAGCAAGCCATCGGGTTTCAGTAATGGCCACAATTTATCCAGTAAATCTTGTTGTTGTCGTGCTAATTGCTGGATATCCTCATGCTTTCTGAGCAGCTTGATATCCGGATGCCGACGAATGACTCCACTGCCGCTGCACGGCGCATCGATCAATATACGGTCAAATTGCTCACCATTCCACCAGTTTTGTGTGTCGCTGGCATCTGCTGCCAAACAAGTTGCACTCAAATGTAATCGAGACAGGTTTTCGTCGACCTGTTTAAGCCGCTCATCACTGATATCAAGCGCCGTCACATGGTTGGTCGGAAATCTTTCCAGAATATGACAGGTTTTTCCGCCGGGAGCTGCACAAGCGTCTAAAATGCGCAGCCCTTGCTGTAAATCAAGTAAATCAACAACTTGTTGCGCAGCACCATCCTGGACCGATACGGCACCATCGACAAATCCCGGCAAGCTAAAAACATCACAGGCTTGTTCCAATAAAATGCCTTGAGCACAATTTTCAATCGCTGAGGCGGCGATGTTGGCCGCTGCTAATAATTCCAAATACTCTGTTTGTGAATATTCTCGGCGATTGACTCGCAGCATCATTGGCGGCTGCTGGTTATTAGCCTCCAAAATCTGCTGCCAGTGATCCGGCCAATCGCTTTGGTATTTTTCAATCAACCAGGCTGGGTGAGCAAAGTTGCTGACTAGCTGTTGTTTAACGGATTTTTCCAGTACATCTTGTTGACGCTGATAATTACGCAGACAGGCATTGATTAATCCGCTGGCCCACTGTTTGTTGAGCAGTTTGCTGGCGTTAACGGTTTCAGACAATGCTGCATGATCTGGAATTCGCAACGAGCGCAGTTGATAGATGCCCATCAGCAATAAGGCAAAAACATCTCCGTCTTTAGTCTTTAGTGGTTTGGACAGTAATTGCTTGCCTATGAACTCAAGCGTGGGATACCAGCGAACCACACCATAACTGAGCTGTTGAAATAGGCTGCGTTGAGATTCATCCAAACGCTTGCTGATATCCACAAAAGCAGTATTTAACGATTGACCCTGAGTGACTCGCTGAATGACCAAGGCAGCTGCACTACGTGCACATAAGGTTTTACTTTTAGCCAAAATGATCACCGGCTTTTAAGACATGAGCATTGAGAAAGTCTCTGACCGGCATGGCTTTTTTCCCCGGAGCCTGGAGCGTTAATACTCGGATGACTCCGTCTCCAGTAGCAATATCAATTCCATCACGATCGATCTGGATAATCGTGCCAGGTATTGCCTTTGGATCGTGATGGTCAATCATGGCAGCGTTCCAGATTCTCAGCATTTTGTCTTGCCAGAGTGTTTGGGCCACCGGCCAGGAATTAAATGCACGGATTTGGCGATCGATTTGCAGAGCAGATTGTAACCAGTCGATGTTGGCTTCGGCTTTTTGTAATTTTGCAGCATAACAACTTTCAGCATCATTTTGCGGGCTGGCTTTAGCTTGTAATTGCTCAAAATTATTCAGAGTTTCAAGTAGCGTATCTGCTCCGAGTTTGGCAAGTTTATCGTGCAGTTGCTCACCGGTATCGGTAGCTTCGATGGGTATTTCCGCGCGCTGCAGAACGGGGCCGGTATCGAGTCCGGCTTCCATTTGCATAATACAAATCCCGGTTTTACTGTCTCCAGCCAGAATTGCACGTTGAATCGGCGCTGCACCGCGCCAGCGTGGTAACAAAGAGGCGTGAACATTGATACAGCCTAATCGAGGAGTGTCTAAAACAATTTGTGGCAGCAACAGGCCATAAGCCACCACAATCATTAAATCAGCCTGATAACGGGCAAGTTTTTCCCTATCGGTTTCTTGTTTGAAATTGAGCGGTTGTTCAACAGTAATATGATGTTGTAACGCGAGTTGTTTTACCGGGCTGGCGGTCAGTTTACGACCACGACCAGCAGGTCGATCCGGTTGTGAATAGACTGCGCAGATTTCATGTTCAGTCGTCAGTAAAGCAGCCAGCGTGGTTGCAGCAAAGTCAGGGGTGCCGGCAAAAATGATGCGCATGGATATCCTTATAGTTTTTGTTTCTGGTGTTTCTCCAGCCGTTTTTTGATGCGTTGACGTTTGAGATTACTTAAATAATCAACAAATAACTTGCCTTCCAGGTGATCCATTTCATGCTGAATGCAGGTAGCCAAAATGCCGTCCGCCTCCATTTCAAACAGTTCACCTTGCAGATTTAATGCGCGAACGCGAATCTTATCGGCACGGGTAACCATCTCATAAGCTTCTGGAACAGACAGGCAGCCTTCTTCGAAATCACGTTCACCTTCTGTGACCAGTAATTCCGGGTTGATTAGAAACAACGGGCTGTCTTTTTCTTCTGAAACATCAATGACGATTAAACGTTTTTGTTCGTTGACCTGAGTTGCCGCCAGACCAATGCCCGGAGCATCGTACATGGTTTCCAGCATGTCGTGAGCCAGCTGCCGAATGTCGTCATCAACCTTCTTTATCGGCAAGGCTTTCTGGCGCAGCCGGGGATCGGGGAAATGCAATATATTTAATAAAGCCATGTTAATACCTGCAATGAATCAATGAAGCAGCAGTTTTTGTTAGTTCAAACTTGCGTAGTAAGCGGCAAGGTTTGCAATATCTTCATCTGATAAGTTTGTAGCCTGCATCTGCATAATAGCCGCCATACCACCTTGACGCTGTTTATCACGGTAGGCTTTGAGTGCTGACTCTAAATACTCAGCATTCTGTCCGGCGAGATTAGGATAAACCGGCATAATTGCAATTCCATCGGCACCATGACAGGTTGCGCATACGGCTGATTTAGCTTTACCCGCGGATACATCACCTGCTGCACTGACTAATGCACTCATACTACTTACAGTAAAACCAAGGATAATGCAGGCCGTTAATTTCATCTTGTACTCCGTCAATATGGCTGGCCTTGTCAGGCAGAAAAAGTTTAACCAGTCGAGATATCGACACATTATAAACCAAGTTTGTTGCCTGATTACTTGATTAGTGCAAACGCTTATTAGACACTATGAGCCGTTGCTGTCTGTCCAGGGATATGGCTGCCCTGTAAGCGTCCATGAGGATTTTATGATGATGCGTCACATCTGCTTGGGTTTAATGGCCCTTTTGATGAGTTCTACGTTGTTGGCAAACCAGGTAGCCCTTAATCCAAACCATCCTGAACGTTATGTGGTGGTCAAAGGCGATACGCTTTGGGATATATCAGCAAAATTTCTCCAATATCCCTGGCATTGGCCTGAAATATGGCAGGTCAACCCACAAGTCGAAAATCCCCACCTTATCTTTCCCGGCGATGAATTAACGTTGGTCTACCGTGATGGTCGACCAGTACTAGAGTTAAATCGTGGCCAGCAGACTTTCAAGCTTTCGCCTGAAATGCGTGAAATCAGAATGGATGAAGCAATCCACACCATTCCCTTATCAATTATTCGTCCGTTTTTAACCAAACCGCGGGTGGTAGGAACAGAGGTATTGGATGCGGCCCCTTATGTAGTCTCGACAGCAGATGAAAGGTTGCTATCCGGTGCGGGTGATTATGTGTATGTGCGGGGTATCACCGATCCGGATGATACTGAGTTTAGTGTGTTTCGCGGCGGGAAGATTTATTTTGATCCTAACACCGGTGAAGAGCTGGGTGTGGAGGCAATCTACTCTGGCGATGGAGTAATAAAACAACCGGGAGAAATCTCCACTCTGGATTTAACCTATACCGATCGTGAAGTCATGGTAGGTGATAGATTATTAGCCATTGAAGAAGAAGATTTTGAACTCAACTTCTTTCCAAGAGCTCCTTCCCAGCCGATGGAAGGCATGATTATTTCGGTTTTTGATGGCGTCTCGCAAGTCGGACAATATCAAATAGTGGTGTTAAACCTGGGCACTCGCGATGGTCTGGAAAGTGGCCATGTTCTGTCGGTTTATAAAGCCGGAAAAACTATTCGAGACACGGTCAGTGCTGATCGAAAAGCGACAGTAACATTACCTGATGAGCATGCCGGTGAAGCTATGGTATTCAAGCTTTATGACAAAGTAAGCTATGCCATCGTGATGAAAGCGACAACCTCCATGCATCTGTTTGACAAGGTGCGTTCTGCAGAATAAAGGAAACAGCTTGCATAGATTCTCTGATTCGCAACTGTTCTTAGCATGTCATCTGGCCTTACAGCGCATTCCCGGTGTCGGGCCAGTAACCTTTAATAAGCTGGTAAATCAGGTTCATCACCCAGCAGATATTTTCCGTGAAACCCGACTGTTAAAAGGTATTGATCAGACAGTTCTAAAGTTATTGCAATCTCCTGACTGGGATCAGGTAGAGCGGGATCTTGAATGGTTATCGGCAGATAACCGCCACGTCATTGATCAGCAGCACCCATCTTATCCAGAGTTGTTAAAGCAGATAGCGGATCCTCCTGCATTATTGTTTGTGCAAGGTGATGTCACCTTACTCAGTAAGTGGCAGTTGGCTATTGTCGGCAGTCGAAATCCATCAGCATCTGGACGTGATAGTGCATTTGAGTTCGCCCGCTATTTGGTGCAGGGCGATATCGTGATTACCAGTGGATTAGCCACTGGAATTGACGCAGCAGCACATAAAGGCGCTTTAGCTGCATCGGGTAGAACCATTGCCGTGATTGGTACCGGATTGGATCGAGTGTATCCGGCTGCACATCGTGACTTGGCACATCATATCGCTGAGAATGGAGCCATTGTTTCTGAGTTTCCGCTTGGTACGTCTCCTAAAGCTGAAAATTTTCCCCGCCGTAATCGCATTATCAGTGGATTAAGTTTAGGCACGCTGGTGGTTGAGGCCGCCGTAAAAAGCGGATCATTGATAACGGCAAGAATGGCGATGGAACAAGGCCGGGAAGTTTTTGCTATTCCTGGTTCCATTCATAACCCGTTATCTCGAGGCTGTCATCAATTGATACGGGAAGGAGCCAAGCTGGTTGAAACGGCAAATGACATTATCGAAGAGCTTGGGGCCTTGGCTGGAGTGATACCGCAAACTGATCAAAATATTGATCAAGCAGAAGAGGTTGCCGGGGCAGCGGAATTTGATGAAGATTATCAGCAACTGTTTGAGTTTTTGGGTTATGACCCTATCCACATCGATATACTTATTGACAAAAGCGGATTGACGGTTGATGCCGTTTCATCCATGCTGTTATTACTGGAGCTGCAAGGTCAGGTTGCATCATTGCCCGGAGGACGATACGTCAGAACCGGAACCTGATCGGGCCCACAATAGAGAAGCCGATGAAAGAAAATGTAATTGATGTGTTGCTCTATCTGTTCGAAAACTATATCGATACTGAAGATAGCAGCCAACCTGATAAAGATGTCCTGGAACTTGAATTAGAGCAGGTAGGCTTTCAGGAATTAGAGATACACAAAGCACTTGATTGGCTTGACAACATGACTGTGGTGGCACCGCAGACAGACATTCCCAATACACATATCCGTGTTTTCAGTGACAGTGAAATAGAGCGTCTCGATATTCATTGTCGTGGCTATTTATTGTTTCTGGAACAGGTTGGTGTTTTGGATGTCGAAACCCGCGAAGTTGTTATTGAGCGTGTGTTGGCCTTGGATAGTGAAGAAATTGATCTGGAACAGCTTAAATGGGTCGTGCTCATGGTGCTGTTCTACCAACCGGGCAGGGAAGTCGCTTATGCCTGGATGGAAGATTTAGTGTTTGAAGATTTGGAAGCGGTTATTCACTGAATTTGACCGCTCTTATTATGCATAACACTGCCCGTTTTACACGGGCAGTGTTATTTAGAGCGTCTATTTTTGGTACAGGATTTTATGGGAAAAAAACTCGTCATTGTTGAGTCACCGGCCAAGGCCAAGACCATCAAAAAATATCTGGGCAAAGATGTAGAAGTCTTGGCATCTTATGGTCATGTCCGGGATTTACTGCCTAAAGAAGGTGCAGTCGACCCGTCGAATGATTTTGCAATGAAATATCAGATTATCGATCGCAACAGTAAACATGTTGAAGCGATTGCTAAAGCGATGAAGAAAGCCGACACGCTCTATCTGGCAACGGATCCGGATCGTGAGGGAGAGGCTATCTCCTGGCATTTGTATGAGTTATTAAAAAAGAAAGGCGTATTAAAAGATAAAGAAACCTTTCGTGTTGTTTTCCACGAGATCACCAAACAAGCCGTCAATGATGCGGTAGCGAATCCACGCGAACTGTCGATGGATTTGGTCAATGCTCAGCAAGCGCGTCGAGCGCTCGATTATCTGGTTGGCTTTACCCTTTCGCCACTGTTATGGAAAAAAGTTCGTCGAGGCTTGTCTGCGGGCAGGGTACAAAGTCCAGCGCTTAGAATGATTGTCGAGCGAGAACTGGAAATTGAAGCTTTCAAAGCTCAAGAATATTGGACCATCGAAGCTGATGCTGCAGCTGAGAAAATACCGTTTCAAGCAAAATTAACCCAATACAAAAATGAAAAACTTAGTCAGTTCAGTATTGAACATACTGAGCAGGCAGATGAAGTCGTTAAAACATTAAATAAAGCTTCTGAAGGCAAACTGTTAGTTACTCACGTTGAGAAAAAACAACGTAAACGTAATCCCGCTGCACCATTCACCACTTCAACATTGCAACAGGAAGCTTCCCGTAAATTAGGCTTTGGCGCACAGCGCACCATGAGTGTTGCTCAACAGTTATATGAAGGTGTCGATACTGGCGAGGGTGCAGAAGGTTTAATCACCTATATGCGTACCGACTCGGTCACGCTGGCGGCAGAAGCGATCGAAGAGATCCGCATATTTATCGGTCAGCGATATGGCGCTAAATCGGTACCGAGCAAGCCGCAGGAATATAAAACCAAATCCAAAAATGCCCAAGAAGCGCATGAGGCGATCCGCCCAACCTCAGTGTTGCGCACGCCAGATGAAATGAAGGCGTATTTATCTGCCGATCAACACAAACTGTATAACCTGATATGGCAGCGTACTTTAGCCAGTCAGATGATCCACGCGACTTTGAATACCGTCGCGGTGGATTTGGGCTGTGGCAAGGGAAATACTTTCCGTGCCAACGGTTCTACCGTAGTTAACCCTGGCTTTATGAGTGTTTATCTGGAAGGTAAAGACGATACCAAAGGTGATAAAGACGAAACTATTTTGCCGCCGATGGAAGTCGGAGAAGTTATCGACTTAATTGCCATCCGTCCTGAGCAGCATTTTACTGAGCCACCACCGAGATACAGTGAAGCCAGTCTGGTCCGCAGTCTTGAAGAGCATGATATTGGCCGTCCATCAACCTATGCCAGCATCATTTCCACCCTGTTGCAACGTGAATATGTTGAGTTAATTACAAAACGCTTTCATCCAACCGATGTCGGGCGTGTTGTCGGCAAGTTTCTGGTTGAGCATTTTACTCGCTATGTGGACTATGACTTTACCGCCAAATTGGAAGATGATCTGGATGCGGTATCGCGCGGCGAGGCGGAATGGATCCCCTTATTACGTAATTTCTGGGGACCGTTTAAAGAACAGGTCGAAACCAAGGATAAAGAAGTTCAGCGTAGCGATGTGACGCAAGAACTGTTGGATGAAGACTGCCCAAAATGCGGCAAAAAATTATCCAGCCGGTTGGGCCGAAGTGGCCGATTTATCGGTTGTACCGGTTACCCTGAATGCGATTACACACGCAACATTGATGGCGAAGAAACTACTGCAAGTGAACCTGAAGTAGTTGAAGGTCGTAAATGTCCTAAATGTGAATCAGATCTCTGGGTACGTACCGGAAAGTATGGCAAATTCATCGGCTGCAGCAGCTATCCGAAATGCAAGCATATTGAATCATTGGAACAGCCGGATAAAACCGGTGTTGAATGCCCGAAATGTAAAAAAGGTGAGATCCTTACCCGTAAGTCCCGACGCGGCAAGGTGTTCTATTCCTGTTCGGAATACCCAACCTGTGATTATGCGATATGGAATGAGCCGGTTGCCGAGCCGTGTCCTAACTGTAATTGGCCGATTTTGAGTATCAAAACCACCAAGAGTAAAGGCACAGAAAAAGTCTGTCCGCAGAAAGAGTGCGGTTACAGCGTCAAAGTGGAAGATGCATAACAAAAAAAGGGACGTGAAAACGTCCCTTTTTTATCTTCTCAGACTCAGCGATTACTTTTTCTTATCGGAATGACCTAAATCCTGCTCGGGAGCAATAACATCACGAACACGTTGTTTCAGCTCGGTAATATCCGGGAAGCGACCTTCCTGTTTTCTTGACCAAACCAACTCACTATCCGCCGTTACTTCAAACACTCCGCCGGTACCCGGTTTCAGCGTTAATTCTGCAATCTCGCCATCAAAAGTACTGAGTAATTCTTGGGCCATCCAAGCTGCTCTGAGCATCCAACGGCATTGTGTGCAATAGGTAATCGTAATGTTGTGCATTAATCAGCTTTGATGGCTTCAAAAGTTTGACTGGCCAGCTCCATTGCTTGAGATGTTTCAGCAGCAAGCACATTAAAATGACCCATTTTGCGACCAGCACGTGCTTCTTTTTTTCCGTATAAATGCAGCTTGATATCGGGCTGGGTAAGCAGTTTATTCCAGTGTGGCTGGCTATTGCCCCACACATCACCTAATAAATTAATCATCACAACAGGCGAGATAAGCTCAGCATTTCCAGCGGGCAAACCGCAAAGCATTCTTACTTGTTGTTCAAATTGTGATGTGCGACAAGCATCCAGGGTGTAATGGCCGGAATTATGTGGTCTCGGTGCGATTTCATTAGCAATAATGTCACCTTGTTTCGAGACGAAAAATTCGACTGCCATGGTGCCAACGTATGCAAGGCCTTCAGCAATTTTACTGGCCATTTCAATCGCCGTTTGCTGAAGTGATTCTGCCGCAATGCTCGGCACAGTGGTCGAATGGAGGATGCCATTGATGTGCACATTTTCGGCAACAGGGAAAGGTGTTATCTGTCCATCCTGGCCACGAGCCAACACAACGGATATTTCACGTTCCAGATCAATACGCTGTTCCAGAACACATTCTTTTTGACCCATTGCATCAAATGCTGCATACACGGCTGATAAATCTTCACAAACAATCTGACCTTTTCCATCGTAGCCAAAAGTCGCTACTTTCAGGATGGCCGGGAAAGAAATCTGACTGCCGAGGTTATCAATATCGTCACTGCAGTTAATTTTGACAAATGGCACGGTAGCGATGCCCTGAGCACGAATAAAGTTTTTTTCAACATTACGGTTTTGCGTGCTGGCCAAAGCCGTTGATGAGGGATGAACAACAGTGCGTTGCTCAAGAAATGCCAAGGTGCTGGCAGGAATGTTTTCAAATTCGGTAGTGATCGCTGAACAAAGTTGGGCAAGTTCGGCGAGGGCTGATTCATCGGTATAAGCCGCACAGATATGTTGATCAGCAATAATGCCTGCTGGACTGTTTTTATCCGGATCCAGCACAATGACTTTATAACCCATTGTCTGAGCTGCGGTGGTAAACATGCGACCTAATTGGCCGCCGCCCAGCATTCCTAGTGTGGCACCTGGTAAGATCATTTACGTCCTCAGTTTTATGCTAATGGTGGCAGCGTCATGTCCAGAACGGCCTGATGCTGACTTTTACGAAACTGCTCAAGTTTTGCTTCCAGTTTTTTGTCATGGATAGATAACTGGGCAATAGCAAATAGGGCTGCGTTGGCGGCACCAGCTTCACCAATGGCAAATGTCGCCACAGGTATTCCCTTCGGCATTTGCACGATGGATAATAAAGAATCCTGACCTTTCAGGTAGCGAGAGGGAACTGGTACACCAAGCACCGGTACCAATGTATTCGCAGCGAGCATGCCAGGTAAATGAGCAGCACCTCCGGCACCAGCGATAATACAGCTTAATCCTTTAGCTTTAGCCGTTTTAGCGTACTCGGTTAACAGGTCAGGTGTTCGGTGGGCAGAGACAACTTGAGTTTCATAGCTACGCCGAAAGCTTCAAGTTGCTCGACGGCTTTTTGCATGACAGGCCAGTCACTATTGCTGCCCATCACTACACCTACCAGTGGTTTGTCCATTGTTAGTCCGATTGTATTGTCAGAAAAGCAGTGCATTTTAGCTATTTTATTGAAAATAGGAAAATTTACTGCTGATAGCACGGTCTAAAAGTGTAGCTAGAATTGAATGGTGCCGGATCAATCGTTATACTAGGTGATCCTTTCTGCCGTGTTTTTGTGCGACGCTCCTCAGTTTTGACATAGCTGTGCTGGTTTAACCACCGGAATGGAGCTGCGACGGCGCTAACAAACGATGAAGGTATGTGACGTGAGTCAGCCAACAGAACTAACACAAGGTCTTTACAGACCTGAATTTGAGCGCGATAACTGCGGATTCGGCCTGATTGCCCAAATGGATGGTAAGCCAAGCCACTGGCTGGTTAAAACCGCCATTGAAGCTTTGGGTAACCTGACCCATCGAGGTGCGATCGGTGCTGATGGTAAGACCGGCGACGGTTGCGGTTTATTGCTGAAAAAGCCTGACAGCTTCTTTAAAGCGATTGCCGAAGAGCTTGGCTTTTCATTGGCAGAGCATTATGCAGTCGGTATGGTTTTTCTGTCACAGGACGACGACAAAGCACAGTTAGCGCAAGATGCGGTGAGCGAAAAACTGACTGAACAGGGTTTGCATGTATTGGGCTGGCGCGAAGTGCCGGTTGATGCTGAAACAGCCTGCGGTCAGGAAGCATTACGTTTACTGCCGAAGATGCGCCATGTATTTGTTAATGCCGGTGAATCAATGGATGCTGCCGCTTTTGAGCGCAATCTATACATCGCTCGCCGTAAAGCAGAAAAAGCAATCACCGACGATAAAGACTTTTACATTCCAACCCTGTCATCACAAGTGGTGTCTTATAAAGGCTTGGTAATGCCGTCTTATTTGCCGGTGTTTTACAAAGACCTTGGTGATGAGCGGATGGAAACGGCTATTTGCGTATTCCACCAACGTTTCTCCACCAATACCTGGCCGCAATGGCGTTTGGCTCAGCCTTTCCGTTATCTGGCACACAATGGTGAAATCAATACTGTTCAAGGTAACCGTAACTGGGCTTTGGCCCGCGGTGCCAAGTTTGCGACATCGTTGATCGAAAACATGGAAGACATTCGTCCATTAGTTGGTACCACCGGTTCTGACTCATCTAGCATGGATAATATGCTGGAAGCATTGTTGGCGGGTGGCGTTAGCATGTTCCGTGCAATGCGTTTGTTGATTCCACCAGCTTGGCAAAACGATCCGACCATGGATGCGGATCTGAAAGCATTCTACGATTTTAACTCGATGCATATGGAACCATGGGATGGCCCTGCCGGTGTCGTTATCACCGATGGTCGTTATGCAGCGTGTACATTGGATCGCAATGGTTTACGTCCAGCGCGCTATGTCATTACCAAGGATCGCCATATCACACTGGCATCAGAAGTCGGCGTGTATAACTATCAGCCAGAAGATGTCGTAGCAAAAGGTCGCCTGAAACCAGGTCAAATGCTGGCGGTAGACACTCAGACCGGTGAATTGTTGATGCCAGAAGATATCAACAATATGCTGAAAAACGCTCAGCCTTATGGCGAGTGGCTGAATAATAATTTGCAGCGTCTGGAAGACACCGAAAGAGACGATGAGCATACCTTGCCGGAAATTCAGGGTGAAGAGCTGGAAATCTTTGAAAAAATGTTCGGCGTCAGCTTCGAAGAGCGCGATCAAGTTCTGCGAGTTTTAGGTGAGATCGGTCAAGAAGCCGTTGGTTCGATGGGTGATGATAGCCCGTTTGCGGTCATGTCACAGAAAGTCCGTTCGTTGTACGACTTTTTCCGTCAGCAGTTCGCTCAGGTAACCAATCCGCCGATCGATCCTTTGCGTGAAAACATTGTTATGTCGTTGGAGACCTGTATCGGTCAAGAGCGCAACCTGTTTGAAGAAGGTGAAGATCACGCTCAACGTGTGGTGTTGGATTCTCCGGTACTGACTGAAAAGCTGTTCAATCAGATCCTTAAACTGGGTGACAACGATCCAGAATACAAATCCTATCGTATTTCGTTGAATTACCAGCCAGAAATCGGCCTGGAAAAAGCAATTGATGCGATTTGTGCAGATGCAGAACTAGCTGTCCGTAGTGGCAATGTTGTATTGGTTCTTAGTGATCGTGATATTTCCAAAGATACACTGCCGGTACATGCCCTACTGGCAACTGGTGCGGTACATCAGCATCTGATTAAATCCGGTTTGCGCTGCGATGCCAACTTGATTATTGAAACCGCAACCGCCCGTGATCCACATCATTTCGGGGTGCTGCTGGGTTATGGCGCAACTGCAATTTACCCTTATCTTGCATACGCTTGCTTGCAGGATCTGCGTGCCACCAATGAAATCAAAGATATTGAGCATGCCAAGTTATGCCGTCACTACCGTAAAGGCATCAATAAAGGATTGTTCAAAATCACCTCGAAAATGGGTATCTCAACGATTGCCAGCTACCGTGGCGCTCAACTGTTTGAGATTGTCGGTTTGAACGATGCCGTGGTTGAAAAATGTTTCACTGCCACAACCAGCCGAGTCAACGGAGCTGATTTTGAAGCCTTGCATGAAGATCAGTTGCAACTATCTAAATTGGCTTGGAATCAACGTAAAAAACGTGAACAAGGCGGTTTGCTGAAATTCATCCATGGTGGTGAATATCACGCCTATAACCCTGATGTTATCGGCACCCTGCAGAAAGCCGTTCAGGGTGGCAGTTATGATGACTACAAAACTTATGCGGCTCTAGTCAACGAACGGCCAGCGATGGTTTTACGCGACCTGCTTGATGTCAAATTGGCCGATACACCGCTCGATATTGAAGAAGTTGAAGATACTGGCGCTATTCTCAAACGCTTTGACAGCGCAGGTATGTCTTTAGGTGCTTTATCGCCCGAAGCTCATGAAGCGTTGGCGATTGCGATGAACCGTTTAGGTGGTCGTTCAAATTCTGGTGAAGGTGGTGAAGATCCGGATCGTTTTGGTAACGAGCGTGTCTCCAAAATCAAACAGATTGCTTCAGGCCGCTTTGGTGTAACACCACATTATCTGGTCAACGCAGAAGTATTGCAGATCAAAATCGCTCAAGGCGCCAAGCCTGGCGAGGGTGGTCAGTTACCTGGTGGCAAAGTCAATCAGATGATTGCGACACTGCGCCATTCTGTACCAGGCGTAACACTGATTTCACCGCCGCCACATCATGATATCTATTCGATTGAAGATCTGGCGCAGCTGATTTTTGACTTGAAACAGGTCAACCCGGATGCCTTGGTATCAGTAAAACTGGTATCGCAAGCAGGTGTCGGAACCGTTGCCGCAGGTGTGGCAAAAGCCTATGCCGATTTGATTACTATTTCTGGTTATGACGGTGGTACCGGTGCCAGCCCGCTGACATCGGTCAAATATGCTGGCGGTCCTTGGGAGCTTGGCTTGAGTGAAGCCCACCAGACTCTGCGTGCCAATGATTTACGTGACAAAGTTCGTCTGCAAACAGATGGTGGTTTGAAAACTGGTTTGGATGTCATTAAGGCAGCGATTCTGGGAGCAGAAAGTTTTGGCTTCGGTACTGGTCCAATGGTGGCATTAGGTTGTAAATACCTGCGGATCTGCCATTTGAATAACTGTGCGACCGGTGTTGCAACGCAGAATGAAAAGCTGCGTACACAGCACTTTATCGGTTTGCCACAAATGGTGATGAACTACTTCCAGTTTGTGGCTCGTGAAACCCGTGAGTGGTTAGCTAAACTCGGTGTTCGCAGTTTGCAGGACTTGATTGGTCGTACTGATTTACTGGAAATTTTGCCAGGCACTACGGACAAGCAACGCGGATTGAATCTGCAACCGTTATTGTCAAACGCTGGTGTTCCGGCCGATAAACCCCAGTTCTGTCTTGAACCGAAAAATGAACCTTATGATAAAGGTGAATTGGCTGAACAGATGGTGGTTGATATTAAAGAAACCATCGTTAATAAAACTGGCGGTGAATTCAGTTACAGCATTCGTAACATAAACCGTTCAATTGGTGCACGGTTATCTGGTGAGATTGCCAAGCTTCATGGCAATTACGGCATGATTGATAAGCCTATCCGTCTGAATCTGAAAGGTTCTGCCGGACAAAGCTTTGGTGTATTCAATGCCGGCGGTCTGGAAATGCGTCTTGAAGGCGATGCCAATGACTATGTCGGTAAAGGCATGGCGGCAGGTAAATTGACCATTTATCCATCACCTGAAAGTGATTTTGAAACGCAGAATGCCAGTATTATTGGTAACACCTGTTTATATGGTGCGACTGGCGGTGAATTGTATGCAGCAGGTAAAGCTGGCGAACGCTTTGCAGTACGTAATTCCGGCGCAGTAGCTATTGTCGAAGGCGTCGGCGATCACGGTTGTGAGTATATGACTGGTGGGGTTGTTGTCGTGCTGGGCGAAACCGGCCTGAATTTTGGTGCGGGTATGACTGGCGGTCTGGCTTATGTGCTGGATTTGGATAACACCTTTGCTGAACGTTATAACGAAGAGCTGGTTGAATTGGTGCGGATTGACAGCGACGAAATGTCCGAAGCTGCTCTGCATCTAAAAGGCCTTATTGAAGACCACGTGCGTGAAACCGGTAGTGTCTGGGCGCACCAGATCCTGGATCGCTTTGAACAGGCGATTAAAGAATTCTGGCTGGTCAAACCCAAAGCAGCGTCATTGGATGGTTTATTGAAAATCGCCACCAAAGCGGCCTGATACAACTGGTAAAACAAAATAACGATGAAAAAAAATACGTTTCAATTTTTAGATGTAGGTCGTGTTGACCCCAAAAAACTCGATGCAAACGTTCGCAAACAGCAATTTGGTGAAATTTACGGGCAATTTGATGCGCCTCAGGCGGCTGAACAGGCTGACCGTTGTCTGGAATGTGGTAATCCGTACTGTGAATGGAAGTGCCCAGTACACAACTATATTCCAAACTGGCTGAAACTGATTAGTGAAGGCAATCTTGAACAGGCTGCTGAACTGGCCCATCAGACGAACACTTTGCCAGAAATTTGTGGTCGGGTATGTCCTCAAGACCGTCTATGTGAAGGCGCCTGTACCTTGAATGACGGCTTTGGCGCCGTGACCATTGGCTCTGTAGAAAAATACATTACCGATACCGCTTTAGCTCAAGGCTGGCGTCCGGATTTATCCAAGGTTGTCGATACTGGTAAACGTGTTGCGGTGATTGGTGCGGGCCCTGCAGGTTTAGGTGCCGCTGACGTATTAGTTCGCAATGGTGTAAAACCAGTAGTGTTTGATCGCTACCCTGAAATTGGTGGCTTACTGACCTTTGGTATTCCAGAATTCAAATTAGAAAAAGACGTTGTTAAACGCCGCCGTGAAGTTATGGAAGGTATGGGAATTGAATTCCGCCTGAATACCGAAGTAGGTAAAGACATTGAATTTGATGCTTTGCTTGACGAATACGATGCCGTTTTCCTCGGTATGGGAACCTACACTTATATGAAAGGTGGCTTCCCTGGCGAAGAATTGCCAGGCGTATATGAAGCGTTACCGTATCTGGTGGCGAACAACAAAAAATTGCTGGATTTACCTTCAGAAAATTATGTTTCGCTGGAAGGTAAGAAGGTAGTTGTGCTCGGTGGCGGTGATACAGCAATGGACTGTAACCGTACGGCAATTCGTCAAGGTGCAACTAACGTTATCTGTGCATACCGTCGTGATGAAGAAAACATGCCGGGTTCACGCCGTGAAGTAAATAATGCGCGTGAAGAAGGCGTTGAATTTATGTGGAACCGTCAGCCGATTGAAATTGTTGGCGATGGCAATAAAGTAACCGGTGTCAAAGTGGTCACTACAGCAATGGGTGAGCCTGACGAGCGTGGTCGCCGTCGTCCTGAACCAGTACAAGGTAGTGAAGAAATTATTCCTGCTGATGCAGTCGTAATCGCTTTTGGTTTCCGCCCAAGCCCAGCACCATGGTTTGAAAAATTCAATGTCAGCATTGATGATGGTGGCCGTGTTGTTGCTCCTGCTGAAGGTGCTTGCGCTTATCAAACCACTAATCCGAAAATTTTCGCCGGTGGTGATATGGTTCGTGGCTCTGATCTAGTGGTTACCGCTGTTTGGGAAGGCCGACAAGCGGCTGAAGGTATTCTTGAATATCTGGAAGTGTAAAACTCCAGTTTTTATCTGAAAAATAGTGGCAATCTTATCGCACTGAGTTGGTCATACTCGCTTGAGTCTGATCTCTCAGTGCGATTTTGTTTCTGAGTTAGGGCTTGTTTATCTTTCATATCCGCCTCTGTTGTGAGCTGAAAAAGCGTCAATCAAGGCACGAGGAGCGCCTTTTAGTTATTCTAAATAAGCGACGAGCAACGCAGAGTGACGCTTTTTCAGTCACAACCCGAAGGGCTGGGGCTATTTTTGCGGCCGCCTGCGTTGTCAATCACTTATGTAGGGTGGCTACACTGCGTGCTTTCCGCCTTGTCGGACACAAAAATAGCCGCCAGCAGTGGTGGATATGAAAGATCAACAAACCCTAGTAATTGCCATCAACAAAAAAGGTGCTCCGGTGTCCGAATTAAAAAATGATCGTTATCTGCGTGCTTTATTAAAGCAACCTGTCGATAAAACCCCGGTTTGGATTATGCGTCAGGCTGGTAGGTATTTGCCCGAGTACCGTCAGGTGCGTGAAAAGGCTGGTGACTTTATGACTTTGTGTACTACGCCAGAGCTGGCCTGTGAAGTCACTTTGCAGCCGCTTCGACGTTACGATCTGGATGCCTCGATTATTTTTTCCGATATTTTGACCATTCCTGATGCAATGGGGCTTGGCCTGCATTTTGTCGCCGGAGAAGGACCAAGATTTCATAAAACCGTACGCAGCGCAGCCGATGTAGCTAATCTCAGCGTTCCGGATATGGAAGATAGCCTGGGATATGTAATGGATGCGATCCGTCTGACCCGCAGAGAAATTGATGGCAAGGTACCGTTAATCGGTTTTAGTGGCAGTCCGTGGACATTGGCTTGTTATATGGTTGAAGGTGGTTCGAGCAAGGATTTCGCCAAAATCAAAGCCATGATGTTTGATGAGCCAAAAGTGATGCATAGTTTGTTATCGGTACTTGCCGAGTCAGTAACTGCTTACTTAAATGCTCAAATTGCTGCTGGGGCACAGGCTTTAATGTTATTCGATACCTGGGGTGGGGCCTTAAGTGGACCGAATTACAAAGAATTTTCATTAGCCTACATGCAGCAAATTATCAGTGGCTTAACCAAAGAAAATGAAGGAAGACGCGTGCCGGTAACCATGTTCACCAAAGGTGGCGGCCAATGGTTAAGCCATATGGCCGAAGTGGGGGCAGATGCCTTAGGGTTGGATTGGACCACGGATATCTCGCTGGCGCGTTACCAAGTCGGTGATAAAGTGGCCTTACAGGGCAATATGGACCCTTGTGTTTTGTATGCTCAGCCGGAAAGAATAAAAACAGAAGTAAAAGAAATTCTCAAAGCCTATGGTCATGGCAGTGGCCATGTGTTTAATTTGGGCCATGGTATTCATCCGACGATTAATCCGGAACACGTTGCAGCGTTAGTGGATGCGGTACATGCAGAAAGTGTTCAATATCATCAGTAATGGTTATCTATTAAAGCTGTAACAAGCCTTTGGGCTTGGTAAATTTCAGATATAAAAAAGGGCAGGATAAACCTGCCCTTTTTTGTTGTGTCGAGAATGACTTAGTTAGAATTATTAGTGAACTCTGGGTATGCTTCCATACCACATTCCACCAAATCCACACCTTCGTATTCTTCTTCTTCGGTCACACGCAGACCCATAATCATTTTCAGTACTGCCCAGATAATGAAGCTGGAAACAAATACCCAAACAAAGATGGTTACGGCACCGATGATTTGTGCAGAGAAACTGGCATCAGCGTTTGTCAGTGGCACTGCAAGCAGACCCCACAGACCAACCACACCATGCACAGAAATTGCACCGACAGGGTCATCAATTTTCACTTTATCCATAAAGACGATTGAGAACACTACAATTGCACCACCCACAGCACCAATGATGGTTGCCATCAATGGAGTCGGCGTGTCAGGGCCAGCAGTGATTGCAACCAGACCAGCCAGAGCACCATTCAGAATCATGGTTAAGTCAGCTTTACCGAATAACAATTTGGCAACAACCAGAGCAGCAAGTACACCACCAGCCGCTGCAGCATTTGTATTCAGGAATACCATTGCCACTGCGTTGGCACTAGCCATATCGCCTAATTTCAGAACAGAACCGCCGTTGAAGCCGAACCAACCCATCCACAGGATGAAGGTACCTAAAGTGGCTAAAGGCAGGTTTGCACCAGGGATCGGGCGAACTTCACCGTTAGGACCATATTTACCTTTACGAGCACCCAGCAAGATAACACCAGCTAATGCTGCAGCAGCACCCGCCATGTGAACAATACCGGAACCAGCAAAATCCAGGAAGCCAAGGTCACCCAGGTTGTACATGCCAAATACATCAGCACCACCCCAAGTCCAAGAACCTTCCATTGGGTAGATGAACGCTGTCATTACAACGGCAAATGCAGCAAAAGCCCACAATTTCATACGTTCAGCAACAGCACCTGAAACGATAGACATTGCTGTAGCAACAAACACAACTTGGAAGAAGAAGTCTGATGCAGAAGAGTAAACTGCGCCGCCTTCAAAGCCTTCTTCAGCAGATAATGCCAATGCATCAGCTACCAGTGTTTCACCACCGTCAATGCCAGCAAGGAATAAACCGCCGCCGTACATGATGTCATAACCTACAACCAGATAAGAGGTACAGGCAATAGCAAACAGCATTACGTTTTTGGTCAGAATTTCAGTGGTATTTTTAGCACGAACCAGACCTGCTTCAAGCATTGAGAAGCCGGCCGCCATCCACATAACCAAAGCACCACATACTAAAAAGTAAAAGGTGTCCATGGCGTACTGGAGTTGGAAGATTTCATTTTCCATTATCTATACTCCCTAAGCTTACAGAGCTTCTGGGCCGGTTTCGCCAGTGCGAATCCGAACCACTTGCTCAAGTGGGTAAACGAAGATTTTGCCATCACCGATTTTGCCAGTGTTAGCACCTTTAATGATAGCTTCGATAACTTGTTCTACGATGCCATCATCAATTGCGATTTCCAGTTTCAATTTTGGCAGGAAATCCACAACATACTCCGCACCTCTGTATAGCTCAGTGTGCCCTTTTTGACGTCCAAAGCCTTTTACTTCAGAAACCGTTAAACCTTGCACGCCGATTTCGGAGAGTGATTCGCGGACATCATCAAGCTTGAAAGGCTTGATAATTGCTACAACTTGTTTCATAAGCGTATTCCTTCTTTAGAAAAGAAGGCCCTGATTATCAGGGCCTTCTGCTTGAGCTGTTTAGAATGACGAGCTGACACTTACTACGAAACGATCATCTGCATTGCTTCTACTTGCAGCAAAGTCTTTACCATCGCTGTCAGTTCCTACGTAAGCAACAGACCAATCCAAACCGACAAAGCTTTTAGTCAAACCAATGCTGTAATCAGTGTAACTATCATCTAAATCGGTACCAGTATTACGATCAGAGTCGGTATAGCCATAATGTGCTGATAGCGCTAAACCGTACGGAAGATCATAATCAAATCCAAGTTTATAATAAATTTCATCTTCACCAGTATTACCCCAGTCGTTTGTATAGAAAACAGTAGCACTGAAATAGCTATAAGAAAGACCAGCATAATATTCGTTATAGTCTAAGCTGTCTGAGCCACGTGAACCTGGATACATATAACGAAGAGCACCTACGTCATAGCCGATACCACTTTCACCAAACTCATTGGCAAAGCCAGCATAGATGTCGATTTCAATGTTGGTTTCTTCATCGATAGAGAGATTCGAAGCCCAGGTGCCGGCATAAAAACCTGATGTGTGCGCGTAATCAAATCCACCTTGAATAGCAGGTTTATCATCAGTGAAAGAAATACCTCTAAAGATGTAATCACTAAACAGACCGATATTTGCACTGGTAGAATGCGCGCCGTCTTCGCTTTCCCATGCCATTGCTGATGAAGTAGCTAAAACTGTAGTTGCAGCAAGACACATTGCTGAGAGCGTTTTGAATTTCATTTAAATCTCCTCGTTTGAATTGTTTTGTAGTCTTGTTGAATCCGATGCGTTGATTTTTTACAACATCGTGTATTCAGACTGCCACAACTAACGCAGTTTACATGCCAGTTTTAAAAAACAATTAAAATACATATGCTTAGGTTAATTTGCAGACATTGCGCTGCTATCAAAAGAGTTATTTTGGTGCGATGATGAAATTGCTTTGCTCAAAAATGGTGCAAATTCTGTTAATGAAGATTAATAGCTGGCTTGTTATGATGCCTGCACCTACGAAGATGAGAACGACAAATGAATTATCCACAAATTAATCCAGTTGCCCTTGAGCTTGGTCCACTAGCGATACATTGGTATGGCTTGATGTATCTGTTTGGCTTTGTTGCAGCCTGGATGCTGGGTAGATGGAGAGCCAATGATCGAGGATGGGAAAAATCCCAGGTAGAAGATCTGCTTTTCTATGGTGCGATTGGTGTCATTTTGGGAGGCAGGATTGGCTATGCTTTATTTTATGATTTACCGAATGTACTGGATAACCCACTGAATTTATTCAAAGTCTGGCAGGGAGGCATGTCGTTCCATGGTGGTTTAATTGGTGTACTTGTTGCAATTTGGCTATTTGGTCGCAAGTCGGGTAAATCCTTTTTCGAAATCAGTGATTTTGCTGCACCTTTAGTGCCCTTGGGTTTGTTTTTTGGCCGGATAGGTAATTTTATTAATGGCGAATTATGGGGCCGAGCATCAGATGTGCCGTGGGCAATGGTATTTCCTACCGGAGGACCGTTAGCACGTCATCCTTCACAGCTTTATCAGGCCATGCTGGAAGGCCTGTTACTGTTTATTATTCTTTGGTGGTTCTCGGCAAAAACGCGTCCCCGTGCAGCAGTATCAGGTCTGTTTTTATTAGGCTACGGCTGTTTCCGTTTTGTAGCAGAGTTTTTCCGGGTGCCCGATCCGCAATACGGCTATCTGGCGTTTGATTGGTTCACAATGGGGCAGCTACTCTGCGTCCCGATGATTATTGCAGGTGCAGCTATGATCTTCTGGGCCTACCAAAGCGCTAATCCAACAAAATCATCAACCAGGTAGCGGCACTGAGTAATAAGGTTAATAACACCGCAAGCGATCCATAATCCTTGGCTCGGCCAGACAGTTTGTGAACATCGGTGCTCACTCTATCGACCACACACTCAATGGCCGAGTTAAGTGCTTCAACAATTAACACAGCGACCAGAGAGGCTATCATCAACAACCTTTCAGCTGGTGTGACATCAAGGAAAAAGCTGACTACGCCCAGTAATAACAGCAGAATAAATTCCTGGCGGAATGCTGATTCATAGCGAATTCCGGCATACAGTCCCTGTAATGAATAAACCAAAGCAAACATTAAGCGTTTGATGCCGGTGTTTTTTTCAATCATCGTTACACTGTCCAGTGAGTTTGTTAAAAATGCATAGCCAGATTGCACGGGTTTTTAGCGAAATCTGACCATAAATGATTGAAATATTAGGCAAAGATTATGACTGCCATGTTAAAATCCTCAGTCTTTTTATATGTTTTGTCGTGGGTGAGTTATGCAGTATCAGGATCAATATGACGTTATAGTCGTTGGCGGCGGCCATGCCGGTACCGAAGCTGCATTAGCAGCGGCTCGTCAGGGTGTAAAAACGCTATTGCTCACACAAAACATCGAAACCCTCGGTCAAATGAGCTGTAACCCGGCAATTGGTGGTATCGGTAAAGGCCATCTGGTTAAAGAGATTGATGCCCTTGGCGGCATCATGGCAAAAGCAGCCGATCGTGCCGGTATCCAATTCAGAATTCTTAATGCCAGCAAAGGCCCAGCGGTTAGAGCGACTCGTGCTCAGGCTGATCGTATTCGTTATAGAGCAGCTATCCGTGCCGTACTTGAATCCCAACCAAATCTTTATTTATTCCAACAAGCCGTAGACGATCTGATTGTTGAAAATAATCGTGTTGCCGGTGTGGTTACGCAATCAGGTTTACGATTTGGTGCCAAAACGGTTGTACTTACCGTCGGCACTTTCCTTGGCGGGGTAATTCATATTGGTTTACAGCGTCACCAAGGTGGTCGTGCTGGCGACCCTGCTTCTGTTGCCTTGGCAGAACGTCTTAGAGCATTACCGTTCCGTGTTGATCGATTAAAAACCGGCACCCCACCGCGTATTGCGACCAGCAGTATCGATTTTTCACAGTTGGCTGAACAACCAGGTGATACGCCCACGCCGGTATTTTCATTTCTCGGCAAGCGTGAACATCACCCGCAACAGATTTCCTGCTATATCACCCATACCAACGATAAAACCCATGAAGTGATCCGCAATAATCTGGATCGTTCACCGATGTACAGTGGCGAAATCGAAGGTATTGGTCCACGTTATTGCCCTTCCATTGAAGACAAAGTGGTGCGGTTTGCTGATCGTAATTCACATCAGATCTTTCTTGAGCCTGAAGGATTGGACTGTAACGAAGTCTATCCCAACGGTATTTCCACTAGCCTGCCGTTTGATGTGCAATATGAAATTGTTCGATCAATGAAAGGTCTGGAAAATGCCCATATCACTCGTCCGGGCTATGCCATTGAATATGACTTTTTTGATCCGCGTGATTTAACACCGTGGCTGGAAACCAAACATATGCCGGGCCTGTTTTTCGCCGGACAGATTAATGGTACTACTGGCTATGAAGAAGCCGCTGCCCAGGGTTTGATTGCTGGTCTGAATGCCGGATTGCAGGCACGTGAGCTGGAACCCTGGTATCCACGTCGTGATGAAGCCTATATCGGTGTATTAATTGATGACTTGATTACCTCCGGCACCAAAGAGCCATATCGCATGTTCACCAGCCGTGCGGAATATCGCTTGATGTTACGTGAAGATAATGCCGATTCACGTCTGACACCAATTGGTCGTCAGTTAGGCATTGTCGATGATGAGCGTTGGGCTATATTCAGTGCCAAGCTGGAAGCGATAGAGGCGGAAAATACCCGCTTGAATACCACACGAGTATCGGCAGATAAAATCGATCAGCAGCGCGCTATTTCAGTGCTGGGTGAACCTCTGGCAAAAAGCAGTACAGCAATCGAATTACTACGTCGACCCAGTGTGGATTATCAGGGCTTGATGAAATTGTTGGACGAAGAGCAATCAGTCGCCGATGACGTAGCCGAGCAGGTGATGATTCAAGTGAAATACGCTGGCTATATCAATCGCCAGCAAAATGAGGTGAATCGCCTGCAACGTAATGAAAGTACCACGCTACCGGCCGATTTGGATTATAAAAATGTACGTGGCTTATCCAACGAAGTTCGGGAAAAGCTGCAAAATGCCAAACCACAAAGTTTAGGACAAGCAGCGCGGATTTCGGGAGTAACCCCTGCTGCCGTTTCATTATTGTTAGTTCATCTGAAACGTTCAGGCTGGAGTGAAGCGAGCTGATGGGATTCGATTTAAAAGCACAGCTCGATGCGGGCTGTGCAGAACTGCAATTACAACTTTCTGACGAACAAAAAACCTTATTGCTGGATTATCTTGCACTGCTGCAAAAATGGAACAAGGTTTATAACCTGACCTCAGTACGTGATCCGCAAAGCATGCTGACACGGCATATCCTCGACAGCTTATCGCTCATTCCTTACCTGAACTGTAAAAGCTTGTTAGATGTTGGCAGTGGCGCTGGGCTTCCCGGTATTCCCATTGCCATCTGTTTTCCGCAAATGGCCGTGACCTTGCTAGACAGCAATATCAAAAAGACACGTTTTTTACAGCAAGTAAAAGCTGAATTGAAATTGAATAATGTCACGGTAGTACATGGGCGAGTCGAACAAATAAGCCTGCCCAAGGTAGAAGTTGTTACTGCCAGAGCATTTGCTACCATTGCCGAGATTATTGATTTAGCCGCAAGACACTGCGATGATGCGGGCAGCCTGATATTGATGAAAGGCGTATACCCTGAACAAGAACTGGCAGCGGTTCAAAACGGTTTCAAACTGCAAGATGTTGTAGCGCTGAGAGTACCGGGAGATCAGGCTGAGAGGCATCTGGTAAGACTGATTAAGGATTAGTATCAGTGGGAAATATATTTGCGGTTACCAATCAGAAAGGTGGTGTCGGTAAAACCACGACCACAGTAAATCTGGCGGCTTCACTTGCTGATTCGGGCAAAAAAGTGCTGATGATTGATTTGGATCCGCAAGGTAATGCAACCACCGGCTGCGGCATTGATAAAGATGCCATTGAAGTCAGCAGTTACGAAGTCATTATGGCGGAAGCCAAAGCCAGCGATGCCATCATTCGTCCCGAAGGTTTGGGGTTTGATGTGATGCCAACCAACACCGATCTTACGGCTGCCGAAGTCCAATTGCTGGACATCAAACTACGTGAACACCGTCTCAGATTAGCGCTGGAATCCAGCAAAGAAAAATACGACTTCATTCTGATCGACTGCCCGCCATCATTGAGCATGTTAACGGTCAATGCTCTGGTGGCCTCTAAAGGTGTGTTGATACCTATTCAATGTGAGTATTACGCGTTGGAAGGTTTGACCTCTTTGCTCCGTACTATTGAAAGAGTAAAACAACGTGCCAATCCCGCTTTAGAAGTCACCGGCATGGTGCGAACCATGTTTGATGCGCGTAATAACCTCGCCAATCAGGTTTCACGTCAGTTGATCAGTCATTTTCAAAACAAAGTCTTCCATTCGATAATTCCACGAAATGTTCGCTTAGCGGAAGCGCCCAGCCATGGCCTGCCTGTGTTAAATTATGACAGGACTTCGCGAGGCTCAATTGCTTACATGGCACTGGCCAGTGAATTGATGCGTCGTGATAAAAAAGCAACATCAGCAAGCTAACAGACAGGTATTCCTAGCATGGTAAGTAAAAAAAGAGGATTAGGCAGAGGACTTGATGCACTGTTAGGTGACGTCAATCAGGATGAAAACAGCCTGAACGATAGCTTGCAGCATTTCCCTCTGGACATGATCCAGCCCGGTAAATATCAGCCGCGGATGGATATGTCGCAGGAGTCCCTTGAAGAACTTGCCGACTCTATTCGATCTCAGGGGCTGGTCCAACCCATTGTGGTTAGACCGATTGATGGCGGACACTACGAAATCATTGCTGGAGAACGTCGCTGGCGAGCATCCAAGCTGGCTGGTTTAGAAAGTGTTCCGGTTTTAATCAAAGATGTTTCGGATCGTAATGCGATTGCGATGGCATTGATTGAGAATATTCAACGCGAAAATCTGAACCCTATGGAAGAGGCGAATGCCTTGTTCCGCCTGCGTGAAGAATTTGAATTGACTCATCAGCAAACCGCAGAGGCCGTCGGTAAATCTCGTGCCACCATCACCAATTTACTACGTTTGCGAAATCTGAATGATGATGTGAAAAAGTTGCTGGAAAACTGCGATCTGGAAATGGGTCATGCGCGAACTTTATTGGCTTTAGAAGGTGAAAGCCAGTCTGAAGCAGCATTGCAGATTGTTGAAAAAGGTCTGTCGGTTCGTGAAACAGAACAACTCGTTCGTCGTCTATTAAAACCTTCAGCTACAGATAAGCCCGAAGTGCCTCAACCTTCAGTCGAAGAAATCGAGCAAATCGAACAGCGTATTATGGAAAAGCTCGGCAATGGTTTCAGTATTAAACATCGCGCCAATGGTAAAGGTAAGCTGGTTTTTGATTATGCCAATGTTGATGAACTAAAACGGCTGATCAAACAAATTGGCGTTTAAAAGATAAGCTAATTTTTTCAGGTATTTTAATCTCTGAAACGCACAGAATTAGGGAAGCCCTGAGTCACTCTGGTGCAACTTAGTTTCATGATCTGCAATATCTAACAACTCTTGGTAAGGCACTAAGCATCAATTTGTGCTTGAAATCACATTTTTAAAGCCTTTTAATCCGTTCCACTCAATCAATCCTTTCGCTGGACTGACAATTGCATATTCCGACTTAATCAAAAGTTATGGAATCAGCAATGAAATTGTTGAACAGGATATTCAATTCATCAGAGCTCAGTGAAGCCAAGCTAAACAACGTGTTGGTGCCGGAGCTTCCTATCAGCCAGCATTTCTCTGAGGAAGAAAAACGTTTTTATCGTTCGATTCAACTGGTGAGCAGTCAGACAGCCCAACTTTCCAGACAGATTTTTCGCGCGCTGGAAGTTCAGCAAAACTTTTTATCGGAGATCGGTCAACGTACTGAGAAACTGGATACCGAATTAAAACAAGCCAATGATTATCTCAACAGTTCAAATTCCACTGTTGGTGCATTGCAAACGCAGATTGATGTTGAGGTAAATGATGTCAACACCGCAGTCGGCCTGGCAATGCAACAGATCACCGTGACACTGAATGAGAAATCGCACAACGTTACGGATGTACTTGATGGCATTCTGGAAATTGGTCGTGGGGTTAACATGCTGGCACTAAATGCTGCCATTGAAGCCGCGCGTGCCGGTGAGCATGGACGAGGCTTTGCAGTTGTTGCAGATGAAGTTCGACGACTGGCAGCGGTCACTATGGAAAGGGCAGAACAAGCCTCCAAACAACTCGACTTTACCCAAGTCAATGCTGAACTGGATAACATCAGCAAGACAAATGCTGAACGACTCAACAATTTTGTAGAGGTTATTCAATCTGCCACAGGCCAGTTAACCGAACTGTTTCACTCAATTAGTGAGCAGTTGACTGCGGTAATGGAAAACACCGCGGTGATCTTTGAAACGCTGGATCTAAGTAATGGCGTCATGCGGCGCATTCATAGTAAAAACACAATCATTAATGAAGTTGTTGAAGACACCTCAAAAGGCTTGGAAAAAATTGATATTCAAGCAGCAGATATCCATTCTGCCGTCAGATCCATGGATTCCACACTGAAAAAGCTCTATCTGGTGCCCGATGCAGCGCACGATCAGCTGGATGATATCTTGCTTCGTGGCAAACTTCGCGTTGCTATTGAGCCAAATTTTGTTGGTCTATCTTTCCGTGAAAAGTTGGGTGAACCACTTAAAGGAATGGATGTTGACTATGCCAAAGCCTTTGCCCGTTTTCTCGGTGTTGAATGTGAATTTATCGAAGCGCCATGGGATATGTGCACTGAATTACTTACGGCGGGTAAACGCTATGGTGAACCGCCGGCAGACATTGTAATCAGTGCGCTACCACCATCTGCCGAATACGATAATATTGCTTACTCTGAAGCATATACCTATCTGCACTGGGTTTTGGCTCGTCGAAAAGGTGACAACAATATTAATCGGCTTGAAGATTTGGATGGCAAGGTAGTTGGCATCATCAATGATCCTGCGGCATTTCAAGTGCTCGAAGATCGAGGACTTCGCTGGAGTAGTAATGAAAGCAAAGCCGGAGGACGAGTAAAACTGGATAATCTGATTGCCTATTCCGATCAATCACGAATTCATAACTGTCTGGCCGATGGGGTGGTGGATGCCTTTGGCGTCGACTTGCCGATTTATTACTGGGCCTGTGAAAATACCGGTAGTCCTTGGTATGGCAAAATTGAAATTGTTCCAGGTAATATTGCTCAGCAGCCTTACTACTACACCATGGCGGTCAATGCATGGGGGTCAAGTTATCGATTACTGGCAAAAGCCAATGAGTTTATTGCCTGGTTCAAGCAGCAGCCCGAACGCAAACAGATCGAGCAAAGATGGCAGGGAGCCGCGGTCAGTGGCAATATCAGCTACCGTGACGAACCAGGAAATTTGATGGGCGAAGCTGAACTTAAATCCCTATATGAAGCGCATTGTCTGAAATTTGATTTGCAGCCAAAATCGCTAGAATTACCAGTAAAGTACAAAACGGCATAGTAAATTCTCTAGTCCCTGTTAACTAAAGAACAGGGACTAGTAATAACTTGGTCGGGAAAATATCACAGACAATTTCTCTCAAAACCAGAATCCAAAAATGGAATCTTTCACAAATAAAAAATTGCGGGTGAGTTAATTCATAAATCTGCAATTTTCTTCTGCCTAGAATAAATTAACCGAGATAGTCGTTGACCATGCAAAGCATAGGTCTATATAATTCCCTGATTTGCTTAAGGCAAAACTAAGATCCAGCGGATAAAAATGGAGCAGTTAACCAGAGTTGAGCCCATAAATCGTTTGCTAAAAACTCAGTTTATAGCATTGATTATCATGGTGGCTTGTGTCTCCTGGTTACAAGGCAAGGATGTCGCCATAGCCCTAAGCTTTGGCGGAATGATCAGTTTGGCCAACACATTGCTGCTTCGGTGGCATTTACTGAAAACAGTCAAGAAGGCTGGTGCAAACCCAGAGCTTAACCTTGGGGGAGCATTCAGGTGTATTGCAGAGCGATGGTTTCTCACCATAGCTATGTTTGCAGTGGGATTTGCGGTGCTAGAACTTAGCCCATTACCTTTACTGCTCGGCTTCGCGGCAATGCAAATAATTTTATTTATTGGACATATGAGACAGGCTTGAGATAAATCATGGCAGAAGAGCTAACAGTATCATCACATATCAAGCACCATCTACAGAATCTGGCCTTTGGTCGGAAACATGAAGAGATTGAACCAGGTGTTTGGGTGCCAACTGGCGATTGGGGTTTTGCCTTATCATCTGGTGAAGCATCACAGATGGGGTTCTGGTCGATTCACGTAGACACCATGTTTATGTCCATCATGCTTGGCGTGCTGATGATGTGGTTCTTCCGCAGCGTTGCCAAAAAAGTTTCTGCCGGCGTTCCAACCCCGATGCAAAACTTCGCCGAATTAATTATTGAATTTATTGACACCACCGTTCGTGGATCATTCTCAGGTGGCAAAACCACCTTTGTCGCCCCACTCGCTTTGACCATTTTTGTCTGGGTCTTCTTAATGAATCTGATGGACCTTGTGCCGGTCGATGTTTTCCCTCAAATCGCTGCACACACTGGTTCTTTCCTCTTCGGCGTCGATCCTCACGACGTATATTTCAAAATCGTACCAACAACTGACATCAATGCCCCGCTAGGTATGGCGTTGACCGTGTTGTTACTGATCATCTTCTTTAGTATCAAGATTAAAGGCTTAGGTGGATTCTTCGGAGAGCTTGCTTTCCAGCCATTTGGCAAGAAAATGCTGCCGTTCAACTTTGTGCTGGAAGTCGTAACACTGCTGGCAAAACCCTTCTCATTAGCAATGCGTTTATTCGGTAACCTTTACGCCGGTGAAATGATCTTCATTTTGATTGCCACTATGTACAGTGCCGGTCTGGTTATTGGCTCACTGGGCGCACTGTTACAAGTTGGCTGGGCAATTTTCCATATCCTGATTATTACTTTGCAAGCATTCATCTTTATGGTGCTGACGGTTGTATATCTGGATATGGCACATCAGGAACATCACTAATTTTTTGAGTGGTTTTTAGTTTTACTTTTTATTTATCAAAGAAGTTTTAGGAGAAAGAAATGGAACTAGGTTTAATCTTAATTGCAGGTGCTTTAATGGCTGGTCTGGGCGCACTGGGTGCCGCTTTAGGTATCGGTTTGCTGGGTGGACGTTTTCTTGAAGCCGCTGCACGTCAACCAGAATTAGTACCAGTATTACGTACGCAATTCTTCTTGGTTGCAGGTCTGCTTGACGCGGTGCCAATGATTTCTGTTGGTTTGGCAATGTACGTGTTGTTCGCAGTAGCGGTTTAATAGTTTAAACATTAACTACTACAAACCATTGCGATAACAAAGAGGTACAGGCATGAATATCAATGCAACCTTGATAGGTCAAGCAATTGCGTTCCTGTTTTTTGTTGGCTTTTGCATGAAATATGTATGGCCACCGATTATGCAGGCGCTTGATGAGCGTAAAAAGAAAATTGCTGATGGCCTGGCTGCTGCAGAACGTGGCAGACATGAACAGGAACTGGCAGAGAAGCGTGCTCAACAAGTGATTCACGAAGCCAAAGATCAGGCAAGCGAAATCGTTTCCCAGGCACAACGTCGTGGAAATGAAATTGTCGACGAAGCTAAAGGTACTGCACGTATTGAAGGTGAGCGAATTGTGTCATCTGCTCGTGCGGAAATTGAGCAAGAAGCTAATCGTGCTCGTGATGAACTGAGAGTTCAAGTCGGTGCAGTTGCACTGGCCGGTGCTGGCAAAATCCTTAGTCGTGAGATTGATGATAAAGCCCACAGTGATCTGCTCGATGAGTTAGTCAGCCAAATCTAGAGGAATCATAGGATGGCAGAATCAATAACCATCGCTCGCCCCTACGCATCAGCCGTATTTGCGATAGCACAAGAAAAAGGTGACATGCAGACATGGTCTGAGCTGCTCGCAGTTTTGGCTCAATGTGCTGAAAGCAGTGAAATTCAGGCAATTCTGGATAACCCTGCCGTCAGTGATCAGCAAGCAGTTGATTTCCTGGCTGGTATTACAGGTGAGTTGAATGCGGATGCTCGTGGCTTTCTGCTGTTATTGGCAGAAAACAATCGACTGATGCTGTTGCCTGAAATTGCTGAGCTATATGAACAGTTACGCGCCGAAGCGGAACAAAAACTGTTTGCAGATGTGATCACTGCGCGTCCATTGACCGATGAGCAAAAAAGCAAGATTGCTGCAGCACTGAAAAAACGTTTAGGCAAAGAAATTACGCTCAGCGAGAGTGTGGATGAAAGTCTGCTGGGCGGCGCAATCATTCGGGCAGGCGATCTGGTAATCGATGGATCTGCCTTAGGTAAATTGAACAGACTGGCCAGCGCGATAAGCTAAGCGGCCCGTAAAGAGGAAACAGAGATGCAACTGAATTCAGCAGAAATCAGTGACCTGATTAAAAAGCGAATTGAAAGCTTTGACGGGGCTACTGAAGCACGAACAGAAGGCACCGTAGTCGGTGTAACCGATGGTATCGTGCGTATTCATGGTCTTGCCGATGTCATGTCCGGGGAAATGCTTGAGTTTCCAGGCAACACTTTCGGTATGGCCCTTAACTTGGAACGTGACTCAGTCGGTGCCGTTGTTTTAGGTGCTTACCAACACATTTCGGAAGGCGACAAAGTCAAATGTACTGGTCGTATTCTGGAAGTACCAGTAGGTGAAGGCCTGTTGGGACGTGTTGTTGACTCATTGGGTAAACCAATTGACGGTAAAGGCGATATCCAGGCCAGCGGTACTTCTCCAATTGAGAAAGTCGCACCCGGCGTTATCGCGCGTAAATCAGTCGACCAACCACTGCAAACTGGTCTGAAATCTATCGATGCGATGATTCCAGTAGGTCGTGGTCAGCGTGAGTTGATTATCGGTGACCGTCAAACAGGTAAAACCGCTATCGCAGTTGATGCCATCATCAACCAAAAAGGTACAGGCGTTAAATGTATCTATGTTGCAATTGGTCAAAAAGCTTCTTCTATCGCGAACGTTGTTCGTAAACTGGAAGAACACGATGCGTTGGGTCACACCATCATCGTTGCTGCCTCTGCTTCTGATTCAGCTGCATTGCAATTTATTGCTCCTTACGCGGGTTGCTCAATGGGCGAATACTTCCGTGATAAAGGTGAAGATGCACTGATTATCTATGATGACTTAACCAAACAAGCTTGGGCTTACCGCCAAGTCTCATTGTTGTTACGTCGTCCACCAGGTCGTGAAGCTTATCCTGGTGACGTTTTCTATCTTCACTCACGCTTGCTGGAACGTGCAGCTCGTGTAAACGAAGATTACGTAGAAAAATTCACCAACGGTGAAGTGAAAGGCAAAACTGGTTCTTTAACTGCGTTGCCTATCATCGAAACCCAAGCTGGTGACGTATCTGCATTCGTACCAACTAACGTAATTTCGATTACAGACGGTCAGATCTTCTTGGAAACTGACTTGTTTAACGCTGGTATCCGTCCTGCGATTAACGCCGGTCTGTCGGTATCACGTGTTGGTGGTGCTGCTCAAACTAAAATCATCAAGAAACTTGGTGGTGGTGTACGTCTTGATTTGGCTCAGTACCGTGAATTGGCAGCATTTGCTCAGTTTGCTTCTGACCTTGATGAAGCGACTCGTGCACAAATCAGCCGTGGTCAACGTGTCACAGAATTGATGAAGCAAAAGCAATATCAGCCATTATCAATTGCTGAAATGGCGATCTCATTGTTCTCAGCCAACGAAGGCTTCCTGGATGATGTTGACGTTAGCAAAGTCGGTTCATTTGAAGCGTCACTG
Organism: Methylophaga muralis; assembly: GCF_001720165.1. Classification (GTDB taxonomy): domain Bacteria; phylum Pseudomonadota; class Gammaproteobacteria; order Nitrosococcales; family Methylophagaceae; genus Methylophaga; species Methylophaga muralis. The sequence continues at coordinate 219,458 of NZ_MCRI01000001.1, read as the reverse complement.
TTGTCAACCATGCGTTCACAGCATGCTGACCTGATGAACACTATCAACACCACTGGTAATTTTGATGACAATATCGCTGGCCAAATGCGCAGCGCGATTGAAAAATTCAAAGCCAACGGCAGCTGGTAAGCGAGGCATAATTCATGGCTAGCGGTAAAGAGATACGCACACAGATAGCAAGCATTAAAAGCACGCAGAAGATCACCTCTGCGATGGAAATGGTGGCTGCCAGTAAAATGCGTAAAGCTCAAGAACGCATGGCGGCAACGCGTCCATATGCTGACAAGATCTTAAATGTCATCCAGCATTTGGCGCATGCCAACCCGGAATACAAACATGTGTATTTGCAGGACCGTCAGGAAACGCAACGCGTTGGTTACATAATCGTTTCTTCTGACCGTGGTTTGTGTGGTGGATTGAACAACAATTTGTTCAAAGAAGTACTGCATGAAATCAAAACAAAATCAGATGCCGGGCTGCAAGTAGATATTTGTGCAATTGGACAAAAAGCTTCTGCGTTTTTTAGCCGCTTGCCAGTAAATATGGTTGCACAAGTCACGCAATTGGGTGACGCACCTCGTGTACATGAGTTGATTGGTTCGATTAAGGTGATGTTGGATGCCTTTGAGTCTGGTCATATCGATAGTCTGTACCTTGTATATAACCAGTTTGTGAACACTATGACGCAGGAAGACAAATTTATTCGTTTGTTGCCTGTAAGCTCAGTTGAGCCAAGTCAGGATTTGCTTGCTCATTGGGATTACATTTATGAGCCGGATGCGAAAGAAGTTTTGGATGATTTGCTGGTCCGCTACATCGAATCAGTGGTTTATCAAGGTGTTGTTGAAAACATTGCATCTGAGCAAGCATCACGCATGATTGCGATGAAAAATGCGTCTGACAATGCCGGCGATCTTATTGATGACCTGCAACTGGTTTACAACAAAGCTCGCCAGGCTGCGATTACACAGGAAATCTCTGAGATTGTTGCGGGTGCCGCTGCGGTCTAACTGAATTAAAAGGGCTGAGCAGCCCGAACTTATTTGAAAGAGGAAGCAAGATGAGCTCTGGAAAGATTGTACAAATTATCGGTGCGGTCGTTGACGTGGAATTTCCCCGCGACAGTCTGCCAAAAGTCTACGATGCCTTGATGGTTGAAGAAGTCGGTTTAACACTTGAAGTTCAGCAGCAGCTGGGTGATGGTGTTGTTCGCACAATCGCCATGGGTACCACAGATGGTCTGAAACGCAGCCTGGCAGTGAGCAACACTGGCAAAGCGATTAGCGTTCCAGTCGGTCAGAAAACTCTGGGTCGTATCATGGACGTATTGGGTAACCCAATCGACGAGAAAGGCGACATCGGTGAAGAAGAGCGTTGGGGTATCCACCGTAAAGCACCTGCATTTGATGAACTGTCTGCCAGTAACGAATTACTGGAAACTGGTATCAAAGTTATCGACTTGGTTTGCCCGTTCGCTAAGGGTGGTAAAGTCGGTCTGTTCGGTGGTGCCGGTGTAGGTAAAACCGTCAACATGATGGAGCTTATCCGTAACATCGCTATCGAACACAGTGGTTTCTCGGTATTCGCTGGTGTAGGTGAGCGTACTCGTGAAGGTAACGACTTCTACCACGAAATGACAGACTCAAACGTAATCGATAAAGTATCGTTGGTTTACGGTCAGATGAATGAGCCACCAGGTAACCGTCTGCGTGTAGCGTTGACTGGTTTGACCATGGCGGAATTTTTCCGTGATGAAGGTCGTGACGTATTGTTCTTCGTTGATAACATTTACCGTTACACATTGGCCGGTACCGAAGTATCAGCCCTGTTAGGCCGTATGCCTTCAGCGGTAGGTTACCAGCCAACACTGGCCGAAGAAATGGGTGTTTTGCAAGAACGTATTACCTCAACCAAAACCGGTTCTATCACATCTATCCAAGCGGTATACGTACCTGCGGATGACTTGACTGACCCATCTCCTGCAACCACCTTCGCTCACTTAGACGCGACTGTTGTATTGTCACGTTCAATTGCTGAATTGGGTATTTACCCTGCGATTGACCCGTTAGATTCAACATCACGTCAGTTGGATCCGTTGGTTGTTGGTAACGATCATTATGATATTGCTCGCGGCGTTCAAAACACGCTGCAACGTTATAAAGAACTGAAAGATATTATTGCGATCCTGGGTATGGATGAATTGTCTGAAGAAGACAAACTGTCTGTATCACGTGCTCGTAAAATTCAGCGTTTCATGTCACAGCCATTCTTCGTTGCTGAAGTATTCACCGGTGCACCTGGTAAATACGTTTCACTGAAAGATACTCTGGCTGGTTTCCGTGGCATTCTGGATGGCGAATATGATTCACTGCCAGAACAAGCGTTCTACATGGTTGGCACCATTGACGAAGCGATTGAAAAAGCCAAAAAGTACTAATCTCTTGGGAGGTAGCTGATGGCTATGACAATTCATGTTGACATCGTAAGTGCTGAAGAATCCATTTATTCTGGATTAGCAGAAGTGGTAATTGCCTCGGCACAAGAGGGTGAGGTGGGTATTTACCCACGTCACGCTCCGTTACTAACGCGTTTAAAAGCGGGTGAAGTACGTTTGCTGAAAGATGGTAAGGAAGAGCAGTTTTATATCTCTGGTGGCATTTTAGAAGTTCAGCCACAAATCGTTACTATTTTGGCCGATACTGCTTTACGCGCAGCCGATGTAGATGAAGCAGCGGCATTAGAAGCAAAAGCCAGTGCAGAAAAGGCCTTGGCAGATAAATCCACAAAAATGGAATATGCTGAAGCCCAGGCACAATTGGCAGAAGCAATGGCACAGCTACGCGCCATTGAAAGAGCACGTAAAACACGTAAGCATTAATCACGAAAGTGATGACCCAGAAAAGGCTGTCTTCGGACGGCCTTTTTTGTTTGCAGGTCTTTGCTAAACTACAGAGCTGATACAAGGAATCTTTTATGTCTCTGGCTATTATTATTCTCGCTGCCGGTAAAGGCACCCGCATGAAATCCGCCAAGCCCAAGGTAATGCATACCCTGGGTGGCAAACCCCTGTTACAGCATGTTATTGATACCGCTAAACAGCTTTCTCCAAGCAAGTTAGCCGTGGTCTGTGGTAATGGCGCAGACGAAGTCGTGCCGTACCTGCAAAATCAGCAAATCGATGTTGTGATGCAGCATGAACAGAAAGGCACTGGTCACGCTGTAGAGCAGGCCAAAGCCAGTTTTGTTAACAGTGAACAGGTGTTGGTGTTATACGGTGATGTACCGTTAATCACAGCGGATACGCTGCAGGATTTGATTGAATCAGGCGACAACAACAGCCTGAAAGTACTGACAGCAATATTGGACGATCCCACTGGTTATGGCCGTATTGTTCGCGATTATGAAGACAATATGTTGTGCATCACCGAAGAAAAAGATGCCGACGAAGAAATCAAACTCATCAATGAAATCAATACCGGCATTATGTGTATTCCAGCCAAGTGGCTGACCGAAGCCTTATCACAGCTAGATAACAATAATGCCCAAGGCGAGTATTACCTGACTGATCTGATTGCCAAAGCGGTTGCTCAAGGTATCGAAATTAACTCTGTCACCTGTGAAGATGAAATGGAAGTGGCCGGTATCAATAATCGCGTGCAGCTGGCCGAGGTAGAAAGTTATTATCAGCAACTCAAAGCAACTGACTTAATGATGTCAGGTGTTACCTTCCGAGATCCGGCACGAGTGGATATACGCGGTGATATCAAAGCAGGGCAGGATATCACTATCGATATCAACGTCATTTTTGAAGGCATCAACAGCATAGCCGATAACGTCAGCATCGGTGCCAACTGCATCATCATCAATAGCGTCATCCATGAAGGGGCGGAAATACTGCCCAACAGCATTATTGAAAATGCCGAAGTGGGTACTAACTGTTCAGTAGGGCCTTTTGCCAGACTACGTCCAGGCAGCAAGCTTGCTGCCAAAGCCAGAGTCGGTAACTTCGTTGAAATCAAAAATGCCAACATCGGCCTGGGTTCCAAGATCAACCATCTTAGCTATATCGGCGATACCGATATGGGGGCTGATGTAAATATAGGTGCAGGCACTATTACCTGTAACTATGATGGGGCGAATAAACATCGTACGGTGATTGGCGATCGGGTGTTTGTTGGTTCAGATACGCAGTTGGTTGCACCTGTTACTGTTGAGGATGGGGCGACGATTGGGGCGGGATCTACTATTCGGAAGACTGCACCTGCTAATGCGTTGACGTTGACTAAGTCGGAGCAGAAGACGGTTAAGGGGTGGCAGCGGCCGGTTAAGAAAAAATAGAAAGTTTATAGGGCGTTTATGGCTACTGGTAATGAAATCATCTCTTACTTCGAGATGTGCGGTCGTGAAGGTACATCTTTACAGCGGGGAATGAACTTCAGGCTTCATGGTGGCCATTCTGTTTTGCTTATGTCAGTTCAACCGAATTCGCCTTATCAAGATGCGGTATTAGAAGATGGCGCCGTATTAATCTATGAAGGCCATGACAATGCCCGGATACCTGAAGTACCCAACCCAAAGTTAGTGGATCAACCAGAGTTTTTACCAAGTGGTAATCTGACTGAAAACGGGAAATTCCACAAAGCCGCACAAGATTTTAAGGCGGGACATAAGGCGCCAGATTTGGTTCGTGTTTATGAAAAACTTCGAAAAGGTATCTGGGGATATAACGGTCTATTTCATCTGGTAGATTCTTGGTGCGAAAGTGATGGCAAGCGAGAGGTTTTCAAATTTCGTCTTGAAGCAATTGAGGAGCTATCAGACAACTCATCACCAGTTGATTCTATGTTTAAAGCAACTAAACATCGGCGAATTATTCCCACTCACGTTAAGCTTGAAGTGTGGAAACGAGATGTAGGTAAATGTACTATTTGTGGCTCAAAAGATGAGCTTCACTTCGATCATATTTTGCCCTATTCAAAAGGAGGTACATCGCTTAAAGCGGAGAATGTTCAGCTACTTTGTGCAAGACACAATTTACAGAAGAGCGATAGGATCGAATAGCACGGTAGGTTGGGTTGAGGAACGAAACCCAACGTTAAATTCAATATCTCAACCCAAATACATTGGTAACAGATTAATTCAACTACAAAGGTTACACCCGGAGCGTCCAATAACTTGTAGTGTGACCCCCAACTTAGCAGTTTCGGACTAAAGCCCGAGTTCATTTCTTTTGTTTGCCCAAAAGAAACGAACCAAAGAAAAGGGCACCCGATATTGCCTTGATTCCCAAAATTAACCTTGTTTTATGGCGTGGCCGAAAACTCGCTGCGCTCAAACACTCGACCACTTCATCCATAAAACAAGGCCAATTTTTGGAGGCAATAGACGGGATTAGATACGGTCGGTAGGTTGGCGCTGAGCTTGTGAAGCCCAACTTAACATTCACGTAAAGCACGTTGGTTGGGTTGAGGTACGAAACCCAACAATCAGGAGAATCATCTCTGAATTCTATCGCTGCCGCTGGGCGTTCATTTATTTTGCTTGCCCAAAATAAACGAACCAAACAAAAGGGCAGCCCATGCTTGCCCTGCGGGTTCCCTGTGCTTCTCAATCTGGTCGGGCATGACGGAAATTGATTCGTGGCATCCTTGCCACTCACCCTCCGGGCGCCTCTTGCGTCCAAATTTGTTCCAGACAAATTTGTCGCTGCGCTCAAACACTCGTCATGTTTGATCCAAACTGATCTGCGATGCTCGGCTTCGCATAAGGGCGTTATCAGCACTTTTCGTAGGTTGGTGCTGAGCTTGCGAAGCCCAACGTTTGGAATTTCACACAAAAGATTGTTGGGCTTCATTTCATTCAGCCCAACCTGCATCCATTCCCTAACCCCCCCTTTTGTGTTGACGAGTAGCGGCTTTTTGTCAGGATTAGAGACTTACCTGTTTGAGCGCAGCGAGTTTGGTGAGTCTCCCTGACAAAAAACGCAACGCAGTGAAGCCGAAGGCCAACACAAGGGGTGCCTTTTCTTTTGGTTCGTTTTCTTTGGGCAAACAAAGAAAATGAACTCGCCCAATAGGGCGAAACCTTTAAGACATAACTTCTTGAGTTGTAGAGTTTCATTACATTCAACCCAACCTAAATTTTTAACCCAAATTCACAATTATCTTTTCAGGAAAATTCCTATATAAAATCGGATTAATACTGAGCAACTGTCTTTATCACAAAGCCTAATATTGGACGATTTCCAGAACAATGGATTTATCTCCATTTCGACTTTTAAAAGGACATTATTGTGAGAATTCTATTAATCATTTCAATGTTATTTAGTTTTACGGCAACGGCATTTGCAGAAGACCTGATTGAGCGGATGACGGCGGAGAAAATGCAGTCATTTCGTGCTGATGAGGTAAATTGGCAGCCGGAGGCGATTCTGCCAAAAGGAGCTGAAAGCGTTATTTTGCTCGGCGATCCGACCAAAGCGGGTGTGTTTATCGCCTGGTTGAAATTCCCACCAAATTATCCAATTCCAGCCCATACGCATCCATACACCGAAGTTATTACCGTGTTGAAAGGCCAATTAGGTAATGGCATGGGCGAGACGTTTGATAAGGAAAATGGTGAGGTGTTGAATGTAGGTGACAGCTTTGTGTTGCCAGCAGGGCATGCTCATTATGTATGGACTTCGGAAGAGGAAACCATTGTGGAATTGATCGCTACAGGACCGTGGGATATTACCTACATTAATCCAGAGGATGATCCTAGAAACTAAACTTACAGCTATCCCCGATCTATGGTTTTACGGTAGGTTGGGTTGAACCTGCGAAACCCAACATCATAATTATGATTGTTGGGTTTCATGGCATTCAGCTCAACCTACCATTCGGTCATTAATGAAATTTTTAGGCTTCAGCCAGTGTCATGGCTTGCTGGTAATTTCTTAAACCCATTTTATCAATCAAGCCCAGCTGTTGTTCCAACCAGTGGGTGTGATCTAACTCAGTATCTTCCAATTGTTTCAACAACATCTGGCGGGTTTCGTAATCGCCTTCTGCTTCACACAGGGCAATACCTTCTCTCAAGGCTTCAACCACAGCGTATTCCAGATTCAGGTCGTTTTGCAGCATTTCCGGTACGGTGTGCCCAACATGTAATGGTTCGCGATGTGTCAGATCTGGCATGCCTTCGAGAAATAAAATGCGTTTGATCATGAGATCAGCATGGTGGGTTTCATCCTGCATTTCATGCGAAATGCGGTTATATAGCCTTGTCAGGCCCCAATCTTCGTACATTCTGGAATGGATAAAATATTGATCCATTGCGGTCAGTTCACCGGCAAGTAGTTTATTGAGTAAATCAATGACTTTTTGGCTACCTTTCATAAGCGTTTCCTTTTGTTGCTCGTGTTTAGGTCAGAGCGTGTTTTAATGGCAACAAGCTTGCATCATCTGCCTGGTCTTGTCACGGTTTGCATTAATTTTTATATCAGTGCCGATTTGTGTAGGTTGGGTTGAGCTTACGAAACCCAACATCTCAAATTGATGCGTTTTATTTGGTTTCATTGCATTCAACTCAACCTACGATCCTCAATTAATTATCCCCAGATAAACACGATAAATTGACAGGCTTGTTACACTTCTTTACATTACGCAAATCTAAATCACTATCATTTAGCTTTAACTTAAATAATCTGGGAATTGTAATGTATCCACCTGTTCATAAAATCCGGCTGTTTTGTGCTCCGGCCATATTGGCTATGTTTGTATTTACACCTTATGCAATCGCTGAGGAGACCGAAGAAAAGTCTTTGGATTTGCCAACCGTTGAAGTTACTTCTACTACGAATGATGCGTTAGGTTATATCGAGCTGGAAAAAGAGCCGAATGTAGGCAAATTGAATGTGCCAATAATGGACCAACCATTCTCAATGTCCATCATCGATGATGATTTCATGAAAGATACTGGTGCAAAAAATATCCAGGATGCTCTGCAATATACTTCAGGTGTTTACTCTGGTGCATTTGGAGCAGATACCCGAATTGACAGTGCCAAGGTACGTGGTATTTCTCCTGGACTTTACCTGGATGGTTTAAGACAGGTTTATGGTTCTTATAACAGTGTTCGAACCAATGTTTATGCGTTGGAAAGCATAGAGGTGCTCAAAGGCCCCTCATCCATGCTATATGGACAAGGAGATCTTGGCGGCGTGATTAACTCTGTATCAAAATTACCAAAGGCTAAGCAGCAAGGTGAGATATGGGGACAATATGGTTCATATAACCGTAAGCAGATTGCATTTGATGTTACAGGACCCGCGACAGATGATGGCAAACTGCTCTATAGAGTTGTTGGTTTGCAACGTGATGCTGATACTCAGGTAGATCATGTCAAAGATGATGGATATGTAATCGCCCCTTCACTTACTTGGCAACCAACTGAAGATACAACGTTTTCATTCTTGTTAAACCGTCAGGAAAATAGGGGCCAGGTTTCTGCTCAATTTTTGCCACAATCCGGAACCCTAGATCGTGGGCCTTTAGGATATGTTGGTTCTGAAACCTTTGTGGGTGAGCCCGATTGGGATCGATATGATGGAGAGAAAACGGAATTTACCTTCTTTTTCGATCATAAATTCAATGATAATTGGTCATTTTCCACTACTGCTCGATATACAGAATCGAGTACTAAAACCAGAGAACATTGGGCTCGGGTGGGGGCAGTTGTTTCGCCCGAAGGTAATATTGCACGAACTATTCATACGGCCGATCGGCAGACTCGAATATTTAATCTTGATACGCGTCTTTCTGGGGTATTTGATCTTGGTATAACTCGCCATAACGTCATTATCGGCTGGGATAGACAAGAAGCATTGTGGGAGGAAGAAAATTATATCTCTAATTCGACTGGTGGCGGAATAATCAATTTATACGATCCGCAATACGGAAACTTAAATACTGCAGCATTAGCTAATCCGGTGGATCGCGATGATAATGAAATACAACAGGTGGGTTTCTATCTGGCAGATCATATTGAAATTGGAAAAGTAGTTTTATCTGCCGGTTTACGACGTGATTTCGCCAAAAACCGCAAACTTGCTGTAACTGGACCCAATACCACCAGCGATGAACAGGAAACCACCGGACGTATTGGTCTGATGTACAGGTTTGATAATGGACTATCGCCATATATTAGTTATTCTGAAGCATTTAGTATGAATCTTGGCACCGACGGTACTTCAGCAGCCAATACCTTAAAGCCAACAACGGGTGAACAGGAAGAAATTGGTATTAAATACCTCTCTCCCGATAAATCATTGGCAGTGACATTAGCCTATTTCGATATTACCGAAACCAATCGCATCGTTCAGGGACAAACCCCCGGTGGTGTTGAACAGGTGGGCTCCGTGATTGATGGCTGGGAATTGCAAGTCAATAAACGCTGGCAGAGCTTTGAAACTCAATTTGCTTATACTGATTTAAATGCCAAAAATGATAGTACTGGTGACCGCCTGTCCTCTTTGGCTGAGAAAACAGGTTCTTGGTGGAATAAGCTCTACTTGGGTAATCATTGGCGTGTCGGTGCTGGAGTCCGATATATTGGTGATGTCGTAGGTGGTAGTGGCGCTCCTGAGATTCCATCCGAAATGCTATATGACGCCATGATTGGCTATGCGATAGGAGATTGGGACTTTACAGTAGATGCAAAAAACCTGACCGATGAAGAATTTATTTCCTGGTGTCGTTATGAGGGAGGAGATTGTGGTTATGGCGAACGCCGATCTGTTGCTGCCAATGTGCGTTATAGCTTCTAACTCAATAAGAAAGCCCCGAAAGGGGCTTTTTTATGTTGAGCAGAAAATGGCTTCTTTGTTGGGAGAGACTGCTGCTTATCGATAATAACGGTGGTTCCGATGTCCGTAATCACGATGGTGGCCTCGAGATTCATATCGATAATGGTCACGGTGTTTTCCATGTCCACGATAGGATTTTGGATGATGATGTTTGTGCTTTGAATAATATTTTTTTGGTTGATGATAATGGTGTCGGTTATAACTATAAACCGGTGCATGGTGATGCACGATATAACCATGGTGACGATGATCTATATAGCCGATGGGATAACCTAAACCAATATTAATTCTTACATCAGCCCTTGCCTGATTAATTGAGAAACCAACGATAAATAATGAAAACATGAGCAATAAAATTGTTTTTGTCATTTTTGAATTTTGCATTGTCATTACCTCTTTTTATAAGGCCTGTCACTGGAAATCAGACTAGGCCTTTTTTCTGTAAGTTTGGTTCAAGCTGTGTAAATCTTTGTAAGTCTTGAGAAATTAACAAGATCTTAAAACTTTTATGAATATCAATTCGCGAGGCTTAACAGATATACAAATTAATAAATGAGAATCATTCATCAAACTGTCATAGAAGATAATTAAATTGCTTGAGTGAATTTCTATAAGAGTGATCACTCATGTCTACCATTACCCAGCAAAACCCTTCATTAAACGCACAGGCATCACAATCGAATTGGCAGGCATGGTTGATGGTTGCAGCATTAATTTATCTATTGCTAGCCTCTGTCGGGGCCATTGGCAGTGGATTTAAAATGGCCACAGCCAGTAATGCCAAAGAATTATTCTCTTTTGCATCAAACCCGGTAATTGCTTTAATTATCGGTATCGTTGCTACAGCATTGATTCAAAGCTCAAGTACCGTGACATCGATTATTGTTGGTATGGTGGCTGGTGGCTTACCCTTAAGCATTGCTATCCCGATGGTGATGGGCGCGAATATCGGTACCTCATTAACCAGTACATTGGTCAGTTTGGGACATGTTCGTAACGGTGAAGAATTCCGCCGTGCCTTTGCTGCTGCCACAGTCCACGATAGCTTCAACATCCTTGCAGTGGCAATATTGCTTCCCCTCGAGCTTTTGTTTAAACCCTTGCAGAATACCGCTGAGTTTATGTCCGGATTTTTCATCTCAGATGCCAGCGTCAGCATGAGTAATATGAATTTCATGAAGACTCTGCTGGCACCTGCCGATGATGCATTGAAGTTTATAACAGGCTGGCTACCAGAAGTTTGGGCGGGCATTGCGTTGATTGTGATTGGTATAGCATTAATTCTGTTTGTAGTTTCAGCGATTGGTAAACTGCTGCGTAAGGTGATGGTCGGCAAAGCAAAAGACATTTTGCATAAGGCAGTGGGTCGTGGTCCGATTGCCGGCATGACTTCCGGTTCAATTATTACTGTTTTGGTCCAATCCTCTTCTACAACAACTGCCTTAATCGTTCCTCTGGCGGGTACCGGTGTGTTTTCGATTAAACAGATTTATCCGTTCACCTTAGGTGCAAATGTCGGTACTACCATCACGGCATTACTTGCTGCTACAGCAATATCGGGTCCAACGGCTGAACTCGCTTTACAGATAGCGCTGGTCCATCTGTTTTTTAATGTGATGGCGATATTGTTGATATATGTGCTGCCGGTATTTCGCCAATTGCCCATCAAGATGGCTGAGACACTGGCTATTTATGCCCAGAAAAACAAACTGTATGTTGTTGCCTATATAGGTGGCGTATTTTTTGTGATTCCATTGTTGATCATTGGCCTGAGTCAGATCTTCTAATTATTACAAATTATTTTGAGGTTTAAGCCATGTCCAATTTGACACCACAGGAAAGACAAGTACGTATTCGTGAACTCAAGCATGCGATTGAAGAGCTTGAAGCAGGCATGCCAAGTGAAATGGATGAACAGCAGCACGAAAAGATTGATGAGCTGGAACAATATTTTGATGCTGTTGAAACCAAATTCACCAGTTTGAAAATTTTCTGGGAAGATTTGAAGCAATCCTTGAAAGATTCCAAGCAAGACTAACTCGACGAGCCGGAGTAAATCTCAGTGAAACAACAATATGTGAGCGTGATTGCTGGTCTTGTTTTGGTTATGTTGGCTGGGTGTTCACAGCGAGATGATCTATCAGAAACCAGCATTACAGAAAATACCATTGTTATTAATGGTTCTAGTACGGTTTTCCCGATCTCTACTGAAGCTGCAAAACGTTTTATACGTCAGCAACCGGAAACCGAAATTTCGGTGAAGTTTTCAGGAACAAATGCTGGTTTTCGTTTGTTTTGTGAAGGGAAAAGCGATGTCAGTAATGCTTCCAGGCCTATCAATGCCGAAGAAGTTGCTTTATGTGCAAAAAATCAGATTGATTATGTCGAGCTCCCATTGGCTCAGGATGCCTTAGCGGTTGTTGTGCACTCGGCTAATGATTGGGTTGATTCTCTGACCATGAGTGAATTAAAGACCATCTGGTCGAAACAAAGTGATGGCGAAATCTTAAACTGGAATCAGGTTAGATCGGAGTGGCCAGATAAACTGTTGTCGTTGTATGGCAGAGGTCAGGATTCAGGTACCTTTGATTACTTCACCACTCATGTGACCGGGGTTACTCGGGAAAGTCGTTCTGATTATGTTGCCAGCGAAGATGAAGAATATTTAGCAGCACAGATAGCCAAAGATAAAAATGCATTGGGATTTTTTGGTATCGGCGGCTATCACCGTCATTGGGATACTTTAAAGCTGGTGCCGATTGATAATGGAAATGGTCCTGTTTATCCTTCGATTGAAACAGTTGCGAATGGTCAATACACACCGTTTTCAAGACCACTGTTTTTATATGTTAATAAACAGTCTTTAGAGGATAAAGCTAATCTTAAGGTGTTTTTAACACACTATTTTTCCAACATTGTGACGTGGCTACATTTCACCGGCTACATGCCGTTAACCCAAGAGCAATATGCTGAGAATATCCAACAATTGCTTAAATAATTAATTAGAACTTCTAGCTCAGATAAGCGGCTAACACAATCCAGGCCATATCTTTTGCTTTGTTTGCTGCAGTTAAATCTCCTTGTACGTGGGCCATTACGATGGCCCCTTCTTTTAATAGACTGATGGAATCAGTGACATGATGAGTCGCTGGTTCAAGTATTCCTAAAGCCCGGATCTGTCTTTCAATTAAGCTATTAATTTTCTTTTTATGATGCTGGCATTGTTGATATATCGGCTGTTGTGGATCATTAAATTCCGCACAGGTGTTAATAAAAAAGCAGCCATGGAAATCTGATAGTAAATCCACACGATTATTGATCCAATCATCCACTGCATCAAACAATTCATTGAGTCCGTCGTAGCCCGGTTTTACCAGTTCCAGGCGTGATGCTAACCAGCTGTAAAATTTCTCATCACGATATTCCACCACTGCCGCAATCAATTCCTCTTTGCTGGCAAAGTGATGATAAAGCGTTTTTTTGGCAACTCCCGCTGTTTGCAGAATCTGATTGATACCCACAGCATGAATGCCATTTCGATAAAACAATTCAAAAGCGCTATGAATTAATTGCTGACGTTTATCCATGGTGGTTTCTCATAAAATTTCATGTCAGTTTGACAGAGGTATACCGATCTGTCTATTCTTCTGGTAGACAAATCTGTATACCTTGTTGCTGGAGAAGAAAATCATGTTACAAACCGAACAAAAACAACCATTTCCGCCGTTTACAATTGAGACAGCAAAACAGAAAGTCCGCATGGCCGAAGATGGCTGGAATAGTCGCGATCCGGAAAAAGTCTCCTTAGCGTATGCCACTGACAGTGAATGGCGTAATCGATCAGAGTTTCCGATTGGTCGAGAGCAAATAAAGACGTTTTTGCAGAAAAAATGGCAAAGCGAATTAGAGTACCGGTTGGTAAAAGAACTCTGGACATTTACGGATAATAAGATTGCCGTTAGATTTGCCTACGAATGGCACAACGAGAAAGGCCAATGGTTTCGATCATATGGCAATGAAAACTGGGAGTTTGATGACAACGGTTTAATGAAAAAACGTTATGCCAGTATTAATGATTTGGCGATTGAAGAAAGTGAACGGAAATTAACCTGGCCTTTAGGTAGACGACCAGATGATTATCCTGGTCTGAGCGAGTTGCGTTTATAGGCCGATATAGATGTTACAGGGCGCGGAGTTGAAACTCCGCGCCAGTTGATTTATCGCAGTAACAAGAACATCGCCTGATTTTCCCGAACGATATTTAATAATAGTTCAGGTTGATTAGTGACCATTTGTTTGAACTGTTCCAGATTATTAACTGGCTGGCGGTTTACTGAGGTCACGATGTCATAGCTACGTAAACCGGCATTCCAAGATGGGCTGCCACGTTGAACGGAGTAAAGCATAATACCTTCAACTTTGCCGTAAGCCGGTGAGCTTGGTTCAATATCACCAAACGTTGCTCCAGCTAGTTTGGGGTGCACTTCACCCGTTTGAGTTGCTGCGCTACGTTGAGCTTCTGTTACTTCAGCAGTTAAGGTTTGCGCTTTACCATCACGAATGATTTCCAACTGGATAGTTTGCCCAACCATTAACAGACCAATGGTATTACGTAGATTATCGGCATTAACCAGCGAAACGCCGTCAACAGCTGTCACTACATCACCCACTTTTAATCCAGCTTTTTCAGCAGCAGAGCCCGGGATCACATTGGTCACAACCGCACCACCACGATTTTTTTCAATACCAAAGGCTTGGGCAAGTTCGGGTGTAATATCCTGCATTTGCACACCTAAATAAGCGCGGCGTACTTCCCCATGTTCCAGTAGTTGATCGGTGATTTGTTTGACCAAATTGCTAGGAATAGCAAAACCAATTCCGATATTACCGGTTTGACCCGGTGAGAAAATGGCGGTGTTAATACCGACCAGTTCGCCGCGTAAATTCACCAATGCACCACCCGAATTACCTGGGTTGATTGATGCATCAGTTTGAATAAAGTTTTCATAGCCTTCGAGACCTAAACCACTACGACCCAACGCACTGACAATTCCCGAAGTCACAGTTTGTCCGAGTCCAAAGGGATTACCAATTGCTACAACGAAGTCACCTACACGCAGGCTATCTGAATCCGCCAAGGGTAGAGCAGTAAGGTTTTCAGGAGGAATACGAATTACAGCAACATCAGTGGCTGGATCGCTACCAACCACTTCAGCCTGGAAACTACGGCCATCATGCAGTGAAACAGTAATTTCATCAGCACGTTGAATCACATGATTGTTAGTTAATACCAAACCTTCTTTGGCATTTACGATAACACCACTTCCCAGGCTTTGCGCCTGACGGGTACGAGGCTGTTGTTGTTCAGGTAGGTTAAAAAAACGCCGGAAAAAAGGATCGTTTAATAACGGGTTATCCTGAATTCTCACTTCGCTACGTGTTGCAATATTTACAACAGCTGGTTTGGATTGATCCAGCATCGGTGCCAACGTTGGCATTTGGTTGTCATCACCGAGCCATGGGAAAGGCAGTGCAGCAACAGCAACCTGTGTTAAAAGTGTAATACCAGCTAACCAGACAACAGCAGATTTTAGCTTGTTCATCATCTTGTTTTCCTCAAATGCTTCAAATGTTCTCACGAGGGTTAAAGGGTAATTTTTCAGCCATTTCTTGGTAAAACTTTTTAGCTTCAGCAGTGGTTGCCGGAGGCGTTATGATTTGTAAAACGACAAACTGATCTCCAGCGGTTTTGCCGGGCAGGCCTCGTCCTTTCAAACGCATTTTTTGTCCACTTCTAGCACCTGCCGGGATATTCAGACTAATTTTTCCGGCTAAAGTTGGCGCAGTTATTTTGGCACCTAAAGCGGCTTCCCAAGGGGCAATAGGCAGGTCCAGATAAACATCCCTACCTTCGAGACGATAAAGCGAATGCGGGGCAATCTGGATTTCCAGATATAAATCTCCAGGTTTGCCGCTCATTCCGGCTTTACCTTGTCCGGTTAAGCGAATTTTTTTACCAGGTTCAATACCGGCAGGAATCTTCACATTAACGGTACCAGACTGAGAGGCTCCCGCAGGTCGACGAATGGACTTGTTAGCGCCATTAAACGCATCTTCTAATGAAATAGTGATTTTGGCGTTAACATCTTCACCTCTTGCAAAGAAATTATCACTCCGGCCGCCCCCCATTCCGCCCATGCCACCGAACATGTTTTCAAAAAAGCTGCTGAAGTTACCTTGTCCAAACCCGCCAACGTTTTCTTCCCAGCCTGGTGGAGGAGAAAACGATTGGCCATGGCGGAACTGACCACCAAATTGATCGTATTGAGCACGCTTTTCTTTATCTCGCAGCACCTCATAGGCTTCACCGACTTCTTTGAACTTCTCTTCGGCATTTTCTTCTTTACTGACATCGGGATGAAACTTACGCGCCAGGGTGCGATAGGCTTTTTTAATTTCCTCTGGTGTCGCGGTGCGGCTTACGCCGAGGATCTTGTAATAGTCTTTATATTCCATGGGCTCATTCGGATTTAAAATTGATCTGGGTCAATAGATGGGGATGATAGGACGTTTTTCAACGTTATTTAAGGATTTTTCTGATGTGTTGCAAAAACACAACATGAGAGAATGCGTCATCTTTTTACAACACATTGCTCAGGAATCATAGCTCATGCCGACTTTACGGAAGTTGCCACTCTTAATAGCGTTAGCCAGTTTGAATATTGCTTTGCCAGCTCAAGCTCAGGAAGATCAGGATTTATCTCTTGACGAGTTGGTTGTCACCGGAACTCGCTCTGGTACACCCATTCTAGAATTAGCAGGCAATACCGGCAAAATTTCAGAAGAAGAAATCGATCTGGTACGTCCTGATCACATCACCGAAGTGATTAATCGTATCAGTGGTGTGAATATTCAACGGGGTAATGGTCAGGAACATCTGACTTCTATTCGTTCACCCGTTTTAACCGGTGGCGCTGGTGCAGGTTCATTTCTGTTTTTGGAAGACGGCATCCCATTACGCGCGGCAGGTTTTGCCAATGTAAATGGTTTGTTTGAATCTAATTATGAACAGGCTGGCGGCATTGAAGTGGTGCGTGGCCCAGGCAGTGCGTTTTATGGTTCCAATGCGGTTCATGGTCTGGTGAATGTGTTAACTCGTGCACCATCATTAAACCTTGAACGACAAGTTGATCTGTCAGTTGGTCCGCATGATTTATACAAATTCAAAGGGACCGTAAGTGACACAGTTGGGCGTCATGGCTATCGTGTCAGCGTCAATGGAACAACAGATAATGGTTATGCCGAAGATGCTGGATATGATCAGCAAAAAATCACTTTGCGTCATGACTATTATGGCGATCAGGACAGTTTCAAAACTATTTTCAGCGCAACCAATCTCAATCAGAAAACAGCGGGATATGTTGAAGGCTTTGAAGCCTACAAAGATGGCAGTCTTTCCAGAGGTAATATTAATAAAGAACGTGGCATTGATGCCTATCGCAATGCCAAATCTTTCCGTTTATCTACTGAGTGGGAACGTCAACTGAATGAAACCACTTCATTTCGTTTAACGCCATATATGCGCCATACCGAAATGGATTTTTTGATGCATTTCCTGCGCGGACAACCTATTGAAAAAAACAAACACACCAGTGCTGGATTGCTGTCGGCATTAACCCATGAGCTGGAAGGTGGTCACACCATTATTGTGGGCACTGACGTTGAATATACCCAAGGTGATTTGTCCGAAGTGCAATCTAATCCGACATCAGGTCCATTTGTACAAGGTGTGCATTATGACTACGAAGTGGATGCCACCGTACTTGCACCTTATATTCATTCTGAATGGCAGGTATTGGATAAAACCCGCGTCACGGCAGGTGTTCGCTATGAATACACTAAATATGATTACACCAATAACACAGACTCACGTGAGTTAGGAACACGATACTTACGACCAGATAGTGGTAAAGACACCTTTAGTAACTTAAGTCCTAAATTAGGGTTAGTCCAGGAGTTAACCGAAAACACTGCCGCGTTTGTTAATTACGCAAGAGGTAATCGTGCCCCACAGACAACCGATCTATATCGTGCACAGATTAGACCTTCTTTAACTGGCAGTGCTGATTCAGAATCAATTGATAGCATTGAAGTCGGATTCCGAAAAGTTGGTGATGGTCTGCAATATGAAATTGCTGCTTATCAGATGAAGAAAAAAGATTATTTCTTTACCGATTCGAGCAGTGAAAATGTTCCAGATGGTAAGACAAAACATACCGGTATTGAATTGGGTGTGTTTTATCCATTCAACTCATTGTTTGATATCGGTGCCAATGTCACTTTTGCCAAACATGAATATGACTTTGACAAAGAGACTAGCAACATCGACAAAGGCAATTATTTGGTTACCGCTCCGAGACGTATGGGAAATGTCCGTTTAGGGTGGAATGTCACACCAAAAAGCCGTGCTGAACTCGAATGGGTACATATGAGTGAGTATTACGTTAATGATGCAAACTCAGAAAAGTACGAAGGACATGATGTATTTAACTTACGCGCTTCTCATGCTGTCACCGATAGTTTGACGCTATATGGTCGCGTACATAACTTGTTTGATACCGATTATGCAGAACGTGCGGATTATCAAATAACACCAAACAATCCTGAAGGTTACCGTTACTTTGTTGGCGAGCGCCGTGGCTTGCATGTTGGTGCCAGTTACTCGTTTTAATTAAACGAAAGGCTTCAAACAAAAAAACCGGTGGTTGAGTTATCAACCACCGGTTTTTTTATATTTAATCTGGTGCTTTATTGACGATGCGATTTTCTGGCTTCAAGTCTGCGCAAAAACTCTCGCATGATATCGTCATAAAGCGCTGGTCCCAGATAAGCATCTTCAACGCCGCTTTCAATGCTGGGATTATCGTTGATTTCAATTAATACCACGCGGCTTCCACTTTGCTTGATATCTATACCGTAAAGACCATCTCCAACCAATTTTGCTGTTTTTATGGCAATTTTCAGTACTTTTTCCGGAACTTCGGAAATAGGTACGGCAGCTGATTTACCTGAATCAGTGCCTTTTTTGGTGTTGTGGTTATAAATCTGCCAGTGGCCTTTGCTCATAAAATACTGACAGGCATAAATCGGTTTGTTATTGAACACACCTATGCGCCAGTCATAATCGGTAAACATAAATTCCTGTAACAAAATGATCGCTGATTGCTGGAAAAAATCGGCTGCATTGCTGCGCAGTTCATCGGCATTATTGACCTTGATAACACCTTTGGAAAACGCACCATCAGGGATTTTCATCACTAATGGGAAGGTCGCTTCGGCACAGATTTTTTCCAATCCAACTTTGTCATTTCGATATAAAAGATGCGATTCCGGCATCGGCAAATTATGCTTTTCCAGCAATTCTTTCAGATAAATCTTATTAGTACAGCGAATAATCGAGGTGGGATCATCAATAACCACCAGGCCTTCACTTTCTGCACGTCGGGCAAATTTATAAGTGTGGTTATGAATCGCTGTGGTTTCGCGAATAAACAGGGCGTCATATTCAGCGATACGGATATAGTCTCTTGGGGTTATAAGTTCAACATCAATGCCAATACGTTTGCCGCTGGAGATAAAGCGTTTTAAAGCCGTGGCATCACTGGGCGGCATTTTTTCATCGGGGTTATGCAAAATCGCCATGTCATAACGATATTGACGGCGTTTAGAAGGCTTACGCCACAATTTATGACTGAAGGCATCCAATGCATTGGCAAAGTTATCCTGTTCGCTATCACTAAGCTGATTAAGCGGGGCTGCTTTGATGGCAGAAATTAACCAATGGCCCTTATGACTGAATTCGATTTCAATGATCGGGCAGGGATACTGTTCGAAAATCTGTCTTGCCAGTTTTTGCAGGCCTTTAAATTCACACTGGCCAAAGAATACTTTCAGATTAAAGCTGGTTTCAGATTGCTTATCACTGGCAGCAATGACTTTATCAAGCTGTGTTCCAAAATCTGACAAGTCATAGGCATAGAGACTTTTTCGAGACAGATCATTGATGGTTCGCAGACTCGGCATTACCCGATGCCCGCGCGCTTCGGCCACCATTGAACAGTAGTAGCCTGGACTTAAGTATTCCAGACCGTGACAAAGGTTAATAATTTGCGCACGACCGCTCGCGATATGAGAAGGGGTTTGCAGATAATCATCCACTGCGATGACTTGTGCACTGGGAAAATAAGGCGCCCAGTCTTCGATATTTTCCAGAATTATCAAGTGGTTAGTCATATGACTTTAACGGTGCTCCGATTCAGGTTAGCCAGACGATTTGTGCATCATAAAGTGATTGTGTCATGGTTGTGATAAATATTTTTGCCACTGCGCCGATTATCTGGTCAAAATCATAAAAGTCGCCTATTCTTCGCCGAAAATTTAAGTACAGGAGAGTTGTTGTCATGTATGCAGAAGCCGTTCTGAGTGTGTTTTCTCAACGCTATGCTGGTGCACGAGACAAGTTCATATCAGCAGTGGAAACAAGCTCCATTGTCGAACGGGTCAACAATATTGTCCACCCCGTTCGTGGACCTAAAAACGAACGTTTGTTCTGCGATATTGCCTGGGCCGGCAGTCCCAAGGCAAAAAATGTTTTAGTGTTGGTGTCCGGCATCCATGGTGTAGAAGGCGGCGTCGGCTCTGCCATTCAATCTGATTTTGTTGGTCGTCATCGACGCTTACCTGCCGATGTTTGTGTGGTGATGGTGCATGCCTTAAACCCTTGGGGATTCGCCTGCGCCAGCCGAAATGACCATGAAGGCATTGATATCAACCGTAACTTCGTCGATTTTAATGCCAAGTTGCCTGACTCAACTGAAGCCGTGGCAGTTTGGGATAAGCTGAGCAAAAAGACCGATTCTATTGAACTGATTGGTGAGCAACGTGAACAGTTCGATAAACTTAGCCAGGGTCAATACAGCAAGGCCGATGCACTTTATTATGGCGGTGAAAAAGCCAGCTGGTCACGACAAACGATTGAGGATCTGGTCGCTCAACTGAAACCAGACAAACGCGATAATGTCATTGTTATTGATATTCACAGTGGACTCGGACCATATGGCTACGGTGAATTAATCTGCGATCATCCCCCTGAAACGGCTGGACAGAAAAAAGCACGAGAATTATTTGGCGCGACAGTAACCGAACCTGCTCTGGGCACATCAACTTCAGGTGTTAAACACGGTCTGCATGATTATTACTGGCACCAGCAAGGCGACAATGTGTGTTTTCTGACATTGGAATTCGGCACTTTTGGTAATCAGCAAATGCTGAACGTGCTTTTTGCCGATCAGCAATTGCAACATTCTGGCAAGATTGACTGGTCTGATCAGAAAACATTGGATATCAAACATGCGATGCAGGATTTTTTCTGTCCTGCTGAAACGCAGTGGCAGGAGCTGGTATTGTTTCGTGGACGCCAAGTCATCGAAATGGCTTTGGAGGGTTTGACCACTAATGCAAATGGCAGTTAAACAGCAGACAGATTCGATAACATTTCGTGCGGCCACTTTAGCGGATGTAGATGCCCTGCTGGCGATTGAAAATATCTGTTTTGACAGCGATCAGCTATCTCGTCGCAGTTTTAAATGGATGATCAATAAGGCCAACGCCTTGTTACTGGTCGCCGAACAACAACAAAACATAATGGGATATGTATTGTTGCTTTACGCCAGAGGCACCTCGTTGGGGCGCATATACTCGCTGGCGGTTTTACCCGAATATCGCAATCAGAAAATTGCTCGTGCTTTAATGCGTGAAGCCGAGCAGGCAGCATTGACGGCCGGTCGTAGTTTTATTCGTCTGGAAGTACGCCCAGATAATGTTGGTGCGATAAAGCTTTATGAAAGCCTTGGCTATCACCAGTTTGAAATTGTCAGTGACTACTACGAAGATCATGCCAACGCATTACGCATGATGAAAGTGTTGCAGCCGCAACCCGAAGAACTGCATCAGCAGGTATTTCATTACACACAAAGCACCGATTTTACCTGTGGCCCGGCCAGTCTGATGATGGCGATGAAAACCCTGCAACCGGTAATGCATCTGGACCGTGGTCTGGAATTACAGCTTTGGCGGGAAGCCACGACCATATTTATGACCTCCGGGCATGGTGGTTGTAGTGCTCAGGGGCTGGCCTTGGCAGCTTGGCGACGTTATTTCAAAACCACATTGATAACCAATAGCGCCGAGGTACCGTTTGTAAATGGCGTGCGTAGTGAAGATAAAAAAGCGGTAATGGAATGTGTGCATCAAGACTTTATGCAGCAACTGGAAACATCGGAAGTCGAGCAGCAGATGCGGCAAATCGATGTGAATTTACTGCGTGACTATCTGAACCAGGGAGCACTGGCAGTAGTGTTGATCAGCTCTTACCGGCTCAATCAGAACAAATCACCGCATTGGGTGGTTTTGGTATCCATTTCAGATACCTTTGTGTATTTTCATGATCCGGATATTGATTGGGATGATGACAAAACCCTGACTGACAGCTTCTATGTGCCAGTGACTCATAAAGAATTCAATCGCATGTTGGGCTACGGCAAGCCGCGCTATCAGGCGGCGGTGATTTTGCACTCGACAAAATAATCTGTACGAACTGCTATGTAATTAATCTGTCATTTGAGTACAGGAGAACCTATGCTCGATAAGCTCAAACAACTGTTACAACGCGAATTACTCGATGATGAGGATACCGGTGATGCCGCGCATCTCTCTGTTAGACTTGCCGCTGCCTCACTGATGGTGGAAGTAATTGCTGCAGATTATCATTTCAAAGATGAAGAGCGGGACATGCTGTTAGCCATTTTTCAGAAACGTTTTTCACTTGATAAAACTGCAGCTGAAAGCCTGCTGGCTGAAGCTGAAAAGGCACACAAATCTGCAACAGATTATTTTGCCTTTACCTCGGAGATCAACCGTCGTTACAGCCAGAAAAAGAAAATTGAACTGATCCATATCCTTTGGCAACTTGCCAACGCCGATCACGAAATCCATCAAATCGAACAGCATGTCATCCGTCGCATCAGCAACCTGTTACATGTTGAACACAGTGATTATATTGCCGCAAAACTGGCGGCTACCGGCCATAGTTAACCCAATAATATATAAATATTGAAATTCACGGGATGAATTTTTGATATGAAGGGGACAATTAAAAAGTAACAGTTCATGTTATTGCTCAACACAATTTATTATCATAGAATGCAACTGCGAATCATTATCATTAACGGTTGTGAATAATTTCTATGAATGCCCCTTTGTCGCCCCCCCCTACAGAAAGCTTGGAAAAACTCTATCAAAACAATTTCAGCTGGTTGCAAAACTGGTTACGTGAGCGTTTGAATTGTTCTCATCAGGCGGCTGATCTGGCGCAGGATACTTTTGTCAGATTACTTACTGCACCTGATTTTGAGGGTAAAGTTGAGTCCATACGCGAACCGCGCAGTTATCTGGTAACAGTTGCCAAGCGGGTGATGATCGACCATTTTCGGCGGCGCACAATTGAGCAATCTTATCTACAAGCATTAATGCAGCAACCAGAGCAGGAAGGTATTTCGTCTGAACAGAGCATGATTTTGCTGGAAACCTTATATCGCATTGATGCAATGCTGGATGGCTTGGGTGCAAAGGTGAAAAAAGCCTTTTTAATGTCTCAACTCAAGGGCATGACTTACCGTGAAATCGCGGATGAGATGGGAATGTCTGAAAGCTCGGTGAAAAAATATATGGCAAAGGCCACCCAGCATTGCCTGTTATTTTCATTATATGAGCAGCTCGATGCATGAAAGCGGCTTTAGCGAGATTAACACCGCAGCAACAGAAGGCGCTGGCGGATGCTGCCCAATGGCATGTGGAACTCACGGCAAATACCAATATCGACAAAACGCAGCAAGCCTGGCAAAGCTGGTTATCGAAACAACCTGAAAATCACTGGGCCTGGCAGCAACTGGAAAAACTGCAACAACAACTCAAGCAACTTCCCGGAGATGTTGCATTTAATTCTCTTACACCAGATTCAGAAGAGCATCCTTCAAATACTCGAAGGAACGTGCTCAAAAGCATCGCCGGTATTGTGGGTATTTCTTCATCAAGCTGGCTTGCCTGGCAATATTCACCTGCTGGTTTGATGCTGGCAGATCATTCCACGCACACCGGAGAAATCCGGGAAGTGCAGCTGACGGATGGCTCAACCATCATGTTGAACAGTGCGTCGGCTATCAATGTTCATTTTTCTGAAGTCGAACGACGGATCAACTTGCAACAAGGCGAGATCATGATCTCCACCAGTTCGAATAGTGATATCCGGCCTTTTTATGTGCAAACCCACCAAGGTTTATTAAAACCATTTGGGACGCGGTTTTCTGTTCAGCAACAAAAAGATTACACGATTCTGTCGGTGTTTGAGCATCAGGTAAAAGTCAGTTTGCCTAATAAGCAGCAGACCATTTGCAGGGCGGGTAACAAGTTGATTTTTAGCCAAACAAATTTTGAACCTGTTACAGCACTTGTGGAGGGTGAGGATGCCTGGTTGCAGAAAAAGCTGATTATCAATGATATGTCGTTGGATATTTTTTTAAATGAGCTGGCCCGGTATCGTCCTGGTGTAATTCGTGTTGAACCTGAGCTGTCGAAATTTCATATCAGTGGCACATTTGATGTGGGCAATACCGACCAAGCGTTAATGGCGGTAACGTGGTTATTTCCAGTAGCTGTAACATTTCGCAGCCGTTACTGGGTGACGGTTCATTCGGCGTAATTCAATAACTTACACCTTTTCAAATGCTGACTCGTCTTTGTGGGTAACCCATTAACTTGCGTTATTCATACACGAGGACTTATGCAAACCACTCTATCGATACCTAAAAGAACGCCTATTGTTCGTGCCATTCAACGGATAACTGGCTCCAGCAGACATTTATTGTTATGCAGTGCGTTATTAATGCCGGTCACGGCATATTCGACCAACACTTATGCAGAGACAGTCACACAGAGTTACGCCATTCAGGCCGGTGAACTGGGCAGTGTGTTAAATCTTTTTGCCAGTCAGGCAGGTGTGAACATTTATTTTGATGCTGCGTTAACGCGAGGCCTTCAAAGCTCAGGCCTCACTGGTGAACATTCAATCGATTCGGCTTTGCAACAATTACTGCAAGGCACCCATCTGCAAGTGGTGAAAACTTCGGGCGATAGTTATCAGCTACAAGTCAGTTCAACTGGTACGTCATCAGAGGTGGACAGTGTGACTTTGTCACCGGTTCAAGTCAGCGCAACCGGTATTGGTAATACTACAGAGGGCACCAATTCCTATACTAGCGGCTCAATGAATACCGCTACGCGATTGGGGTTATCTATTCGTGAAACACCGCAATCGGTATCCGTAATTACCCGTCAGATGATTGACGATATGCAACTGGAATCGCTGACCGATGTGGTTAATACGGTGACCGGTGTTACTTCATCGAATCTAGATAGCTCACGAAACAGTTTCTCAGCTCGTGGGTTTGGTATTGATAACTATCAGATTGATGGTGTGCCAACCACCTGGGAAGCCGGATGGGCTGCTGGTGAATCACAAATGGATACAGTTATCTATGATCGTATTGAAGTAGTACGTGGTGCCAGTGGATTGATTTCAGGGGAGGGTAATCCTTCAGCGGCTATTAATCTGGTTCGAAAAAAGGCGGACAGCAAAGAATTTACCGGGTATGCCTCTATCAGCGCCGGCAGTTGGGATCGTTATCAAGGTACGGTCGATATTTCGACACCGTTAAACGAATCCGGAACAGTTCGTGGACGATTGGTTGGCAGCTATCTGGATGAGCGATCATTTATCGATGTGCTGGAAAATGAAAAATCGGTGTTTTATGGCACGCTAGCGGCTGATCTTACTGATAACACGTTAATGAATGTTGGTATTAGCCAGCAACAAAATAAACCTACTGGTTCAACCTGGGGTGGCTTGCCCATCTGGTTCAGTGATGGTGGCAGGACAGATTGGTCACGTTCGAAAACCAATGCTGCTGACTGGACTGAATGGAGTTCAACCCACACCAATTACTTTGCCAATGTTGAACATGTATTTGATTCCGGGTTAAAGCTTTATGCCGGATATTCCAAAAATATTAATGATGCTGATTTACGTTTGATATTTCTCAGCGGATACCCGGATCGTACCACTGGATTGGGTATGACAACTTCTGGACCGACGTGGTATGACGTGGAAAGGGAGCAGGACAATATTGATATTTATGGTTCCTTACCTTTCGATTTTGCTGGTCAAAGTCATGAGTTAACCGTGGGTTTTTTACATAGCAAACAGGATCTGATTACCGAGAGACGTCCTCGACTGAATCCTGCACCGGTAGGAAGTTTTTATGACTGGGATGGCTCATACCCAGAACCTGAGTGGGGTGAAAAAACCACCTATACCACCCAAAAAACCAAACAAGTAGGCGGTTATGCAGTAGCTCGGCTAACGCTTGCCGATCCTTTGAAATTAATCCTGGGTAGTCGACTTACCAATTGGGAAATTGAAGGCATGAAATGGAACGGTGATCGCTATAACTTTGATCATCATCAGGTTGTAACACCTTATGCTGGTTTGATTTATGAGATTAATGACATCTACTCGACTTATGTTAGCTATACGGATATTTTTAATCCTCAAGACGCCCAGGATCGCAATGGTAATTATCTGGATCCATTGGAGGGTGAAAACTACGAAGCAGGGATTAAAGCAGAGTATTTACAAGGCCGGGTCAATGCTACATTCTCGGTATTTCGTATAGAGCAGGATAACCTGGCACAGGCCGACACGGGATTTTTGGTACCAGGTACTACCAGTCAGGCCTCAGTTGCGGCGGAAGGTACCACCAGTAAAGGTTTTGAAGTAGAAGTTTCCGGTGCCATCACCGAGAACTGGAATCTGCTGGTGGGCTGGTCACAGTTTCAGACTGAAGATGCAGATGGCACAGCCGTTAATACCAATTATCCTCGTCGTACCGCAACGTTGTTCACTACTTATCGAATGAACCAATTGACATTAGGTGGTGGTGTGAACTGGGAAAGCTCTAACTACACAATGGCAACTAATCCGTTAGGTCAGGCCGAAAAGTTAAAACAGGATAGTTACGCGCTGGTTCGCTTGATGGCCAAATACCAGATGACTCCAGCATTGAGTGCTCAGCTGAATATCAATAATGTATTTGATGAAAAGTATTACACCAATATCGGTTTTTACAGTCAGTTAGCCTATGGCGCACCACGTAACGCTAATCTGACATTGAAATATGATTTCTAAATAAAGTAGAAAGAAGTTAGATCATCAAGGCTCTGTCGGATTTCCGGCAGGGCCTTTTTGTTAACTGTGTCATTAAGTTAAGCAATTTTAACCGAGGATATAGGCATGGTGCTGATGGCCTTGGTAATGTGGATGATGCTGGTTTAATACGATGAACAGGAGGAACACATTATGGTTGCCGAATGGACAGATAAAGACGAACGTCAATATGAGCATATAAAAGAACAACAGCAGAAAAGTGGTAAAAAGACGGATAAAGCTGAAGAAATCGCGGCTCGAACAGTGAATAAACAACGCCGTGAAGAAGGCCGCACACCCAGAAAAACAACTCAGGGAACAGGCAATCCTAATTCCTCATTGGAGTCACGGACACTTCAGGAGCTGTATAACCGGGCCAGTCAGTTGAATATCAAAGGGCGTAGCAAAATGAGCAAGTCGGAACTGGTGACCGCTATTCGAAATAACTGACGAATAGCGGCTTATTATCAAAGCGACGACACGTTATTAATTAATCGCATTGTTCCCACATAGGTCTGAGACTGCAATCCACTGAATCGGTATCAGCATCAGATTCGGGTTCCGACTGGGAGCGTGTTTCAGATTCATCGGATTTGTTGTTTTGTGATGGTGAAGATTCTGGATCGGTTTCCCGACCAAAGTCACTTTCAAATGCGTTGACAAAAGCATTTTGCAGGATAGCCAGAAACGCTTGCCAGGCACTGACATCAGGGTCATCCAAATCGCCGCGGATTTCAATCTGAGTGGCAATGCGGTCTCTGGGTTCGTTGCGGAATATCCGACCAAATGCACCGACGATAGCGTGCCATGCAGCATTAAAAACACCTTCTTCGAGATCTTTTTCCAAATCAAAAATTTCGACATTATCCAAGATGGGTTTAGCGTAGCCGTTTAACTGAGCATCTTCAGCTTGCAACTCCATCACAAAATCGCCCTTGCCGGATTTGAAATTAAAATTGCCATAGGCTTCGGAGACTTCATTGAGCCTGGTCAGCTCAATTCCGGTGATTTTTAGATTTAGCGCAAAATTATGAAAATCCCCTAAAGGATCTAATTCTCCGTTCAGATTGGCATTTGCGTCATCAAATAACAGACCCTGCAGATCAAAATCGGCATATTCCAGCCCATCACTGCGATCGGCATTACTCAAGTTGGTGATTTCACCATTGAGTTGATGAAACACCAGATGTACTGGAGGATCAGATTTGAAGTTATGAAAATGAATTTCACCATTGTCTATATTAAATCGATCAATCTTTAACGGGATAATCTCCTGCACCGTCTGCCGCCAGGTGGATTCTTCTAAAGGTTTGTCATCTGCTTTGTCATCGACCAGGTGGATTTCGGCATTAATCAAGTCAACATCGGCTACGATTTTGCCTCTTAATAAAGCGGTCCAGCTGACCGAGGTATCTATGGTTTCTGCTTTAAAAAATACTACCGAAGGCTGGTCTTTTTTGGTGATTTCCAGTTGATCAACAGAGTAGGCGCCTCGCCACAGATGAATGTCGACATCAGCGATTTCACCTTGATAATTTCCCATGTCGGCCATTTTGTCGTTCAAATAATCCTTAACCAATGACGGCAATTGCATACGCAGAATGATTAAAGCGACAACGAGTAACACAAGAATTATCAGCGTATAGGAATAGCGTCTGGCGATCATGGTGATCTCCTTATAAGACGTTTTAGTTGAACTAAAAGATAACGAAAAATCACCCGTTTAAACATTCAAACGGGTGACCTGATTCAACTTGTTATTTCATCATAAAAACCAACTAGCCGGCACGTTGCCAAAAACGAATATCACGACAGTTTTGGGTAAATTCGTCCGTGGTTTTAGTATTGGTCAATTGTAGGCAGCCTTCATCTAACATCTCACTGATACCGGCTTTTTTCAAAAGCGGCATCGCATCATCAGCATAACCGATAAATTTCTTGTGATTAAATGCATCACTGACAAAGGTTAATGCCGGGGGCATTTCTGCCAGCATTTTCACACCGTCGCTACCGGGCAAAATAACAATGGCATCAAATAATACGGAAGGTCCGCCATCAACTTTTTCATCGACTTTTACCATATCGCCAGTACTGCTTTTAATTTCCCCACTATGAGGGGCAACAACTTCAAACATTGCTCCTTCTGCTTTAAGTGATTTCTCAAGCGATTTGAAAATATCTGCATCAAATCCATCGGTCATCAAGACACCAACTTTACGGCCTTTAAAGCTATCAGGGCCATTCTTGAGAATACTTAACTTATCCGAAACCGGGAGATCATCCCGTGTTGGCATCGCTGCATCAGCCGGTTTAGGCAACGGATTGATGCCCAATTTCTCAGCGACTTTTTCAGCCAATTGTTTATCAACATTCAGCAAGTGACTGACCATTCGTTCGCGAATTACAGGTGTTTTGACTTTACTAAGCTCAAATGCAAACGCATTAATAATATGTTGCTGCTCGGTGTCAGTCTGGCTTATATAAAACTGCCTGGCCTGGCTGTAGTGATCAGCAAAGGTCTCGGAACGTTCACGGACTTTTGGTCCTGATACATCTTCAGGATAACTTTCAAAGCCCCTGGCCGGATCTTCACGAGGACCACCTTCTTCTTCACCCCAGCTGTTGGGCTCATAGTTGGCCCGACCTGTCGGGTTACTCATTGCCATATGACCATCTTGCTGGAAATGATGCATCGGGCATTTCGGCGCGTTAATTGGGATCTGGGTGAAATTGGGTCCACCTAAACGTTTTAACTGTGTATCAAGATAGGAAAAGTTTCTACCCTGCAGCAACGGATCATTGGAATGATCGATGCCTTTGACGATATTCTGGGTACAAAAAGCCACCTGTTCGGTTTCAGCAAAGAAGTTACTGACCACTCGATCCAATACTAAACGACCGACAATGCGAATCGGCACCTGTTCTTCGGGAATAAGCTTGGTGGCATCCAACACATCAAACTCAAATTTCTCAGCAAACTCATCATCGAAAATCTGCAGTCCCAATTCCCACTCAGGGTAATCTCCCTGATTGATGGCATTCCATAAATCACGACGATGGAAATCCGGATCGGCCCCGTTGATTTTTAACGCTTCGTCCCATAAAACTGACTGCATGCCTTGTTTCGGCTTCCAATGGAATTTTACAAACTGGCTTTTGCCATCTTTATCAACTAATCGAAAGCTATGAACGCCAAAGCCTTCCATAAACCGAAATGAGCGTGGAATCGTGCGATCTGACATTTGCCACATCAGCATATGCATGCTTTCCGGCATCAAAGTCGCAAAATCCCAGAAGTTATCATGGGCAGACTGAGCCTGCGGAAATCCGCGATCAGGTTCTTCTTTGACGGAGTGAACCAAATCAGGAAATTTAATCGCATCCTGAATAAAAAATACTGGGATGTTGTTACCCACGATGTCCCAGTTACCTTCTTTGGTATACAGCTTGACGGCAAAGCCACGAACATCACGCGCCAGATCAGCTGAGCCTTTACTGCCGGCAACGGTTGAGAAACGCACAAAGGCAGGTGTTCTTTCGCCTTTACGCTGGAAAATATCAGCAGAGGTAACGTCTTCTAATGATTCGGTGGTTTCAAAATAACCGTGAGCACCAAAGCCACGGGCATGCACCACTCGTTCTGGAATACGTTCATGATCAAAATGAAACAGTTTTTCGCGAAGAATATGATCTTCGATTAAACCTGGACCACGAGCTCCAGCTTTTAATGAATTCTGATCGTCGGCAATCGGGCCGCCTTGTTGAGTGGTGAGAGTGGAGGTTTTGCCGGTGGCCTGCTGATGAGTTTCACCACCATTACCTGGATTTGTTTTCGGATCGGTTTTGTCCATGACTTCTCCTTGATTATTTTTTGGGTGTACAGGGGACGTGTCGCGAGAGATTTCGCGATTGGTAAAGGCCTGTTAATCTTTGATCGCAACGCTTGGTTGCAAGTAAAGCCTCAACCCATTCTGCGCCGGCCCCAACTAATCACATTAACCTGAGTAAAGTGAACTGCGTCACAAAACGCACAAGCAGCGGCAGTCAGCGGATCGCCGCTAAAAATAATTTTTAAAAGTGTCTTGCAGGGAGTTTTGAGAGGTTTATTGGTGAAATAGCAAACTGAAAGCTAACTATGTGCTTTTGGAAGATGATCGGGGTCATAGTCTGGAAAAATGGCTTTGCGGATAATTGCATGCACACCCAGATTGCCATCCACTACCTGGGTAATGCCAAAATCAACCGCTACTGAAATCAGTGAGATAGCTTCATCTTCACTAAGCTGATGTTCTTTCATTAAGTAGTGACGGGCTTTTCTGAAGGCGTCACGCATCGCCGCTTCCATAGAGGAATTTTTGTATACCTGTGTTTGGGCGTTCGGGCCAAGTTCAGCCTGATAGTCGGAGAAACTCATGCCCTGCAATACCCATTCATCCGGTGTTTCCAAAAAAGGATGATTGAGGCCATCCATATAACTGCCTTTTAAATCACGTTGTTTGTGCAACACCAATTGAAATACACCGGTTAAAGAACATTCAATGGCGGTGCCGCATAATTCCGAATCCCCTTGAGAAGCATGGGGATCACCGACCGAGAAGAGGGCTCCCTGGGTGGCAACAGGCAGAAATAATTTAGTACCTTTGCCAGCACGCCAGTTATCCATATTGCCGCCAAAATAGCTAGGCGGAATGGAATCAACCATACCGGTTTCACGCGGGGCGACGGCCATCACGCCAAAATGTGGTCTGACCGGAATAACGGCTTTGTCGAGAATGCCGAACTGTTTGTCTATAGTGGAATGGTCAACCGGTATGCCGGGGTAATCAATGGTTGGGTGCACAATGCCGTAGGGATCGGTTTGCGGAGTCCAACGAAAGTTATAAATCGCCTTGGCATGCGGTGGATGGGTGTGTTGATGTACTTCATATACCGTGACCACCTCACGTTTTTTGGGCTCAGTGAGCAAGTCATCATATTGAAAACCCCACCAGGTGGCGGCATTGCTGCCAAAGTGTTTACCTTGATGCTCCGGGCTGCAACTGAGGCGCGGTTGAATATCGAGTATGCGTATTTCCAACACATCGCCAGGTTCAGCATCGGTGACATAGACTGGCCCGGTACAAATATGCACCCCAAAACCTTCTCCGGCACCGCGACCAAATATCGTGGCATCCATCGGCCCGGCCCCCCGCCGGTCAACATTCTTTGTTGTACCAGTCCAATGAAAAACGCTTTGTGCTCCGGCATCGCCGTCGATCATGCGTTCGCAGTCATCTGAGGCATGCTGGGATAAGGTTTCAATGGTCACAATATCGCCGGATCGGATGGTTAATACCGGTTTGATCGCATTGCTGAAATAGCCCCAGTGAACGGTTTTATCGGACACCGGCAGGTAATATTGTCGTGGAGACTGAGCGACGGTTTGAGCGGGCGCAGTGTTATCTATGTCGGAAACCCGTTTAGGGGCGAGTCGCAATGAAAGCGCATATTTAGCATGATCATCCAATACTTCCTGAAATGGCCTGCGACGTTTTTGAATGTCATCATCTTGCAAAAAGGATTGCGGATCGGTGACAGGAGAACGAGCTGACGGTTTGGTTTGCGGACAACCACGGCGAAGTTGTTCATGCAGATCCTGTGGCGGTGAGGCGCGATAGCTTTTCGGAGACATGCCCATAAACTGCGAAAAGGTACGGCTGAAGTTGGCCGCATCATTAAACCCCCAGCGATAGCACAGCTGGGCAATGCTGAACTGTGCGAGGGCAGGGTTAGCCAGATCAATACAACAATGCTGTATCCGCCGGCTTTTCAAATATTCACTGAACGTTGTGCCACTGTTTTTGAACAGTTTCTGTAAGTACCTGGCGGATAAACCTTCCTGCGCAGCGATTTTTTCAATATTCAGATCCGGGTCGTCCAGCCGTGAATCCACGGTTCTGCACACCCTACGTAAATGGGCCAATTGCACATCAGTAGCTTCTTCATTGGCAGCAGATTGCTTATGGGAAAGACAAGCCACCAATAACTCAGCCAGCGTTACCTCTAATGCAGGCAGCTCATTGTTATCCACATGAGGCAACTGTTCGGTCAGCGATTGCAGCATGTTCAGACATAACGCGCCGATACCTTGTTGTGTGCTGATGCGATTTGCTTCCTGTCGTCCACTTCGCACCAACCTGAGCAGGAAACTGGATGACTCTAATTTGATCAACATGATGCGAAAACGGGTTTGCAAAGCCAGTCGCCAGGATTGGCTAGGATCCAGCAACATGATGTCGCCGGAACGTAATTTGACGGTTTGATCGGCATCCAGCACCTGCGCGGTGCCATCCAGCAAAGCGAGCACCAATACAGTGCCTTGTAAGGGTTGGGTGGCTTTGGCTACGATCGGTGAAAGAATCTGTGGCGTTGCGGTGAGTTGTACAAATACAGAGTCGCGTGCCGAGACCGACAATGCCATATGGCCACTGTCGTCATTACGAATGGAGCTTGCAGCATCACTCGCCAGCCCGAGCCTGGAAAGGATTTCATTCCAGGCCGGCTGGCGTAGCTCTGCGGGTATAGCACTGGCAGAAAAGCGTTTCAGGTCAGTCACAGTAAAGTGTTATTCCTTGAATACTGAAGCATCCTTTCGCAAGTGTTATGCCATAACCATAGGGCTTGTTGATCTTTCATATCCACCACTGCTGGAGGCTATTTTTGTGTCCGACAAGGCGGAAAGCACGCATTGTAGCCATCCTACATAAGTGATTTACAACGAAGGCGGCCGCAAAAATAGTCCCAGCCCTTCGGGTTGTGACTGAAAAAGCGCCACTCTGCGTTGCTCGTCGCTTATTTAGAACAACTAAAAGGCGCTCCTCGTGCCTTGATTGACGCTTTTTCAGCTCACAACAGAGGCGGAGATGATAGATCAGCAAGCCCTAACCGCGGGCCGGGAACATGGATTTTTTCAGAATCGCATGCACGCCCCAGTTGCCATCTACTACTTGGGTGATACCAAAGTCGACTGCCACCGTCATCAGTGATATCGCTTCGTCTTCATCCAGATGCTGAGTGGTCATTAAAAAGTGTCGCATCTTGCGATAGGCATCACGTAATGCTTTATCAACCGAAGATTTGCTGTAGATATCATCCTGAGCATTGGGGCCCAGTTCAGCCAGATAGTTGGCATAACTGAAGCCATGTAACACCCAGTCATCCTGGGTTTCCAGCAAGGGATAATTGAGTTCAGCCAATGAGGTGCCGGGCAAGTCAGCTTTTTTGTGCAATATAAACTGGAAAGTCCCCGTTAAAGAGCACTCAATGGCGGTACCGCACAACTCAGAGTCACCCTGTGATGCATGTGGATCACCAACTGAGAACATGCCGCCATCCACTGCGACCGGGAAATAAATCTTCGCACCCTTGCCAATTCGCCAGTTGTCGATATTGCCGCCGGTGTAGTTGGGCGGAATCGAGTTCACCATATCGGCTTCTGCAGGAGCGAGGCCAATGGTGCCAAAGTGAGGCCGGATCGGAATACGGATATCACGCAGAATATTTTCTTTTTTGGTGATGGTGCTGTGATCAACCGGCACCCCCGGATAATCGATAGTCGGATGGACCACACCGAATGGATCGGTTTGTGGTGTCCAGCGATAGTTGTAGACGGCTTTGGCCCAGTTGCGCTCACCCGTTGCATCGACTTCGTAGATGGTAATGACTTCCCGTTGTTTCGGTTCGGTAAGCATATCGCCATAATGAAAGCCCCACCAGGCAGCGGCATTACTACCAAAGGTCTTACCTTTATAATCAGGGTTGCCACTCGGTCTGGGGGTAACATCAACTATGCGCACCTCAAGAATATCGCCCGGTTGAGCGCCTTTGATGCGTACTGGTCCGGTACAGATATGCACGCCGGCTCCACCACCTGCTCCAATCTTGGCATCCATCGGTCCGGCACCACGCCGATCGACACCTTTGCGTTGGGCATCCCAATGAAAAATGCTTTCTGCGCCGGGGTCACCTTTTACCATCCGTTCTGCATCATCGTTGGCATGATGGGTGAGTGTTTCCATGGTGACAAAATCACCGGACTCGATTTCAACGGTAGGCTTGGCATTCTTGCTGAAATAACCCCAGAGAACCGTTTCTGGGGTGGCAGGGATGTAATAATGCATCTGGCCGGGTGCATCAGCATTAATTGGTGTATTGGTGCCTGCGGCAAAACTCATTGGTGACATGGACATGCCCATGGCACCCAGAGAGGCGGCGCCACCGCCAACAAAAGCGTTACGGATAAATGAACGTCTTGCCGTATCAAATTCTTCGACTACGTCTTTTTTATTTTCTTCGGTGATGCCGTGTGTACAACCTGGAGTGCAAATATGCTCTGTCATAATAAATCCCCTCGGATAACTGCTTGATGTCGGAGGTGCCCCGGCAGTGCGGCACGTGCAGCTATTATGTTACTCAGGGTGTGATTTCTTCTTGTCAGCTGGCGCACTAATTCTTGTCGAACAGCATTAACGCAGTGAGCAGGATGGGTGTTACGGCGCTAAATAACGCTTAGAAAAAACATTTCTGAAAGTCTTCCCAATCCAAATTTTTCCCGTTAAACATTTATGGATAGAAAACGCGAGACTTGTTAATTACGAATGCAAACGATAATCTATCGCATTAACTGTATTGAGAAACACAATAAAAATGGCCTTTTTCTAAGGGTCATTCGACTTGTTATTAACTGAAAAAATCTGAGTCGGCAGCGAAGCCATTATCTAATCGAAAAAGGCTTTGCTCGCTTAAAACCGTTTGTATGGAAAATCCTTATATGACTTTGTCTTATCCAGGCCGAATTTTTTCGCTGCTGCTGGCCGCTACATTTGGTGGCTATTTGCTAACTTCGGCAGTGGTGATTCTGGTCGCCGCTATTTTGCCGTTATCGCGTGCTGATGCGGTTATTACTAGCTCATTACTGAGTTTTGCTGTGTATACCGCAGTCATTATCTGGGTGTTTGCAGTTAAAGATGCCAAACGTGCCTGGATAGGCATGTTATCGGCGACAGTGATTATTGGCGGAACAGGTCTGCTACTGACGGAGTTGTTGCGATGAAACAAACAATAGCAGTGAATAATGAACCAGGCCGCTTCCGTCAGGCTATGGCCTGGTTGCACACTTGGGGTGGTTTAGTCGCCAGCTGGGCATTATTTGCTATTTTTCTGACCGGTACTATTGGTGTGTTTGATGATGCTATTACACATTGGATGAACCCTGAAAGAGCAATGGTGGGTGAGTTTGATCCTCAGACCAACACTCAGCAGCAGCGTTTGGTTGCGGTAACAAAAGCTGAAGCCTATCTGCGAGATATTGCTCCACAAAGCCATCTTTGGAGAATACGTTTACCCAGTGAAGCTGATCCGGCTATCGGTTTGTCATGGGAAGATGAAAACGAGGAGTTTCAGCAAGCTCGATTAGATCCGGTCAGCGGTAAATTACTCACCCAACAGCAGGAACGTGAAACTCAGGGCGGACATCATTTTGTGCATATGCATTTTGAGTTTCATGCCGGTACGGCTGGTATCTGGTTGGTAGGCTTTTTTACCATGATCATGCTGGTGGCGCTGGTCAGCGGCATTATTATTCACAAGCGTATATTCAAGGACTTCTTTACCTTTCGCCCCGGCAAAGGGCAACGCAGCTGGCTTGATGCTCATAATGCCTCATCGGTTTTATCCTTGCCGTTTCAATTGATGATTGCTTATACCGGCCTGATCGTCTTTGTCACGGTTTATATGCCTGTTGGCGTAATAGCTAATTACGACCACCCACGAACCTTTTTTGCCGAAGTATTCAACCAACCTGAACATCGACCTGAAACCGGTATTGAAGCCGAAGTCTATCCGGTAACGGAATTGTTCGAAAAAGCAGAAGCATTGATGGAAAAACCCGCTAGTTTCATCAGTGTGGAGCATCCCGGCGACAGCAGTGCGGTGGCCAAGGTGTTTGGCTTATTCGAAAAAGAAAAAAATACCGGACGCCTGTTATTTTTAAGTTCCGGCCAGGTGATTCTGGACGCTGTCACTGGTGAGTTGCTGCATATTGAAGCACCGGATGTATTTGATAAAAGTAATGCGTTTGCCGCCCAGCGCATTATGCGGACCTTACATTTTGCCAACTTTGGCGGTTATACCGTGCGCTGGATTTATTTTATTCTGGGCATGGCGGGCACCATCATGATGGCCACTGGCGCCATTCTGTTTATGGTGAAACGTCGTCAGAGATCGCTGAATGAATTTGGTGTACAGACACCCAAAGTTTACCGGGCCATTGAAGTGCTCAATATCAGCGCCATCAGTGGATTAATGGTGGCCTGTATAGCTTTTTTCTGGGTGAATCGCCTGTTGCCTCTGGAAGTAGCCGATCGAGCCGGCTGGGAAATTAAGCTGTTCTTTTTTATCTGGCTGGGCAGTTTGCTGCATGCAGCATTACGACCTGCCTCACGTGCCTGGATAGAGCAATTAGCCGGTTTTGCTGCTTTATCTCTGTTACTGCCAATCGTTAATTGGCTTACCACCGGCCAGCACTTATTCCATTATTTTGCCCAGGGGGACTGGTCAAACGTGGGATTTGAGCTAACGGTACTGCTGTTCGGGGTGTTAGGAATATTCACGATAAAAATACTCAAACGCAAACAACAAAAAACCATAAAAGAAGTCTCCAGAGTCTATAAACCTAAATCGGAGTCAGCGTAATGCAGATGTTGCTGATGATGTTGCTCGGAACGGCATTGTGTTATGCCGGCATGGCCGGTTTGAGTTTGGCGATGCCACGGCATTATTCACAACTGAATTCGGCTAAATTATCGGCCGGATACAGTCATCTGTTGCGACTGGTTTCAATTGCATTGTTGGTATTTTCTCTGTGGCCGGTGATCAGCATGTGGGGCGTTGTGGTCGGCATTGTAGTCTGGTTGGGATTGCTTTCAGTGGCCGCAGTTTTGTGGGTCGGTTTATTGGCATATTGGCCGCGTTTTGCAGCGGCAAAGGCATTAATTTTAGCGTTTATCGGCTTAGCCAGTTGCATCATTTTGTGGTTAAGCTGAGCTCATTGTATGGCTACGGGGGATACGATGAAAAAATATAGACTAGATACAGTTTTAAGTGTCACAGCGATCATTGGATTGTCGATTAATATTGCCTTGAATCTGTATGCCTATCTGCATATTGATCCGGTTTCATCCTCGCCGTTGGAAGAAGGCTGGTGGTCGATCTGGCTGCCCAGTTATCTGGTGTGGATGTCATTTTTAACCATCGCCTCGTTTATCGGTGTTAACCGAAAAGATTAATCCTCAAGTTTGAGGATTTGCTGCTCTGGAGCATTTTCTTGCTCTTCGGCATTTTCCGGTTCTTCAACGTTTTCCAGTGCTTCAGAACTCTCAAGCTCTTGGGTATTATCAGAGCCTTCAACGTTCTCCTGACTTTCGGTCATCTCCTGAATAAACTGCGGCGCTAGCCGCTGATACAGGCTTTCTTGTTCTTCAGTGTTCTCCAGCTCCTGAGTATTGTCTGTTTCTTCCATGTCCTGCTGATCTTCAGTCGACTCCTGAAAGAAAGGTGGTTTAAGACGCTCAAGCAGGCTTCCCTGTTCATCAACGCTGGTTTCAACAGTAAAGCGTTTGATACCAATCAGCTGGCCTGAATCTGTCACCACTTTTACCTGCCATTTACCGACCGGATCTTTGGGGAAATTCAGTTTCTGTGTCCAGGCCCGATAGCCTTGTTCACTGCCACCTTCGATATTCAGTGTGATTCGATCTACCTGTTTGCCGTTATGCATCCAGATGTGATGGATTTTTTCCTGTAAGCCGCGAGGTGCACGGATAGCTGTCCAGGCATAGATGCCATCGCGCTTAAGTGATTCCACATCAATGCGATCAATGTGAATGCTGTGCGTCCGTTCTTCACGATCAACCTGTTGTACCAGATTGAATTCAGTTAATCGCAAAGAGGCTGGAGGAACCAATGTTGGCACCTGCCACAATCCGGCAGCTAGCAAGGCCAGCATTAATGCCATTAAAGGCCGCCGCCACCAACGGCCATTGGCGACAAATTTCACTAAACTAGGCAGGCTGAATAACAGAGAAATGATCAGGCGAACGCCATACTTTGGCCGGTGGTCAGCTGCAGTAATATAGGTAGAGCTACCAGTAAAACAGCAAATAATGCCAGGGCATGAAAGATAACAAACAGCGAGCGGCGCGGTGCAAGCTGTTTGTAATACAGCGGATCAATCACTGAAATCAACGCACATAAAATCAATAATCCGGTAAACCCAGCCTGGGTATGATTCCAGGTGGTGACGGCAATAAAAAACGGTAGCGCAAAAAACAGGCTTTCCTGATGCACCAATTGCGTCACATAATGCATCAATGCTGGCGGAATATTGAGGCCAAAGCGGTTTTTGAAGCTTTCGCGTAACCAGTTTTCCAGTACCAAAAATACCCAGCTAACCAGCATGACAATAGCAATCACCTGTGCCAGTGACTCTTTACGTTCCACCAGAAAATAACTGGCCACACCGGAAATAAAACCAATCGCCGCAATCAGCCAAGGCCAGCGTTTCGCCAGTTCAATTAGCGAAAATAGTAACGATTTTAATGTGGCCATTTGGGTTTAGACACCGATCAGTGATGATGATAAATGATGATATTCAACTTAATCATCGTATATCGCTTTCAGTCTGATTCTTATCAATGGTCATCTGACTGAAAGGCGAATACTGAACTAGTCCATCTGTTCAGGCAGTGGATTTACAGTTCGCTTCGGGCGATTTGAATAGCTTTTTTAACCTGTTCTGGCGCTGTTCCACCCAGATGATTGCGAGCTGCCACTGAGCCTTCAAGCGTTAATACAGAAAATACATCGTCGCCGATCTGATCGCTGAATTGCTGCAGCTCCTGCAGTGTTAACGCCGACAGATCTTTTTGCTGTTTGATGGCAAAGGCTACTGACAAGCCAACCACTTCATGTGCATCACGGAACGCAACGCCTTTCCGCACCAGATAGTCTGCCAGATCAGTGGCAGTCGCATAACCTTTCAGAGCCGCCAAGCGCATATTGTCTTTTTTGACGGTAATCACCGACAGCATATCGGCGTAGACACGTAACGAGCCGAGCAAGGTATCAATGGTGTCAAACAGCGGTTCCTTATCTTCTTGATTATCTTTGTTATAGGCCAAAGGCTGGTTTTTCATCAGCGTCAGAAGGTTAAACAGATTGCCGTAAACCCGGCTGGTTTTGCCGCGGACTAATTCGGGTACATCCGGGTTTTTCTTTTGCGGCATGATTGAAGAGCCGGTACAGAACGCATCACCCAGATCGACAAAATCAAACTGGGCGGATGACCAGATGATCAGTTCTTCTGAGAACCGAGATAAGTGCATCATCAGTAATGAGGCGAAACTGTTAAATTCAATGGCAAAATCGCGATCACTAACCGCATCCAGCGAGTTACGACAGATACGTTCAAAGCCCAGCAATTCAGCCGTGTATTCACGATCGATTGGAAAGGTTGTGCCAGCCAGTGCTGCTGCACCTAATGGCAAACTGTTGACACGTTTAGTGCAGTCATCCAAACGTTCCAGATCACGGCTGAGCATCTCAAACCAGGCCAGCATATGATGACCAAAGGTGACGGGCTGTGCAGTTTGCAGATGGGTAAAACCAGGCATGATAGTAGCGAATTCACGTTCGGCCACATCCAGCAATGTAGAGCGCAGTCGCTGTAATTCACTGCGAATAGGCACAATCATGTCACGCAGATATAAACGCACATCGGTTGCCACCTGATCATTTCGTGACCGGCCGGTATGCAGTTTTTTGCCGACTTCGCCAATCAGTTTGATCAGTCTGGACTCGATATTCATATGCACATCTTCCTGTGCAATTGACCATTCAAATTGATCATTATCGATTTCATTTTCTATCTGCTGCAAACCATTAATGATTTGATCACGTTCGCTTGCCGTTAGCACGTCAACTTTGCACAGCATGGTGGCATGAGCGATGGAACCCTGAATATCCTGCCGGTACATGCGTTTATCAAAAGTGACTGAGGCAGTAAATTCCTCAACAAACTTATTGGTGGGTTGCGTGAGACGAGCTGAAGATAGCTTTTTATCGGATGCGGTCATGGCACGGGCCTGTGATTGCTGGCAGAAAAAGACGGCATTATAACGCGGCTGTTCGTGGATCCGCAGGGGAAAATGTTAGAATCGAACACACTATCAATTATTAACTGGTGTTTGTTTCATGAGTCAACGTACCGTTCGTATTGCCACCCGTCGCAGCCCGCTTGCCATCTGGCAGGCCGAATTTGTTCGTGACAGTCTGTTGGCACTTGATCCGCATTTAAATATTGAACTGGTTCGTATCAAAACCCAAGGCGATATCATTCTCGATACCCCGCTGGCCAAAGTGGGTGGTAAAGGCCTGTTTGTTAAA
This sequence comes from Methylophaga muralis, assembly GCF_001720165.1. GTDB lineage: Bacteria > Pseudomonadota > Gammaproteobacteria > Nitrosococcales > Methylophagaceae > Methylophaga > Methylophaga muralis. The sequence goes on along the minus strand of NZ_MCRI01000001.1, from coordinate 177,753 downwards.
GAACTGGAACAGAGCATGCTGGCAGGGGAAGCCGATATTGCGGTGCATTCGATGAAAGATGTACCGGTGGAGTTTCCGGAAGGTCTGCATTTGCCAGTCATTTGTGAACGCCATGATCCACATGATGCGTTTGTTTCCAATCACTTTAAAAATGTTGATGATTTACCGCTGGGTGCCACTGTTGGTACTTCCAGTCTGCGCCGGGAATGTCAGCTGCGCCACTATCGTCCAGATCTGAAAATCGTGCCGTTACGCGGTAATGTGAATACCCGGCTGGCCAAACTGGATGCTGGCAATTTTGATGCGATTATTCTGGCCAAAGCCGGTTTGGAAAGGCTGGGTTTTGATGAACGTATTCGCAGTGCCTTAACCCCGGAGCAAAGCCTGCCAGCTATTGGGCAGGGTGCATTGGGCATTGAAACACGTATTAATGATGATGCAATGAATGCATTAATTGCCCCGCTAAATTGCGAGCTGACATCTATTACAGTAAAAGCAGAACGTGCATTAAATCGTCGTTTAAAAGGCGGCTGTCAGGTGCCTATCGGTGGCTACGCCATGTTAACTGGTGATGATATCTGGCTGAGAGGATTGGTTGGTCGTCCAGATGGCAGTGAAATGTTGCAGCAGGAAATTCGCGGTAAGGCCAGTGAAGCCGAGCAACTTGGTTTAATGCTTGGAGATATGTTGTTAAAACAGGGCGCTGATAAAATTCTCGAGGAGGTTTATGGTGGCTCATGACCCACAACAAAAGCTAACCGGACAAAAAATTCTCGTGACTCGGCCTGCCGCACAAGCGGATGGCATGGCAACTTTGATTGAACAGCAGGGCGGAGAAGCGATATTGTTTCCGGTCATTGAGATTGTTGCTATTGATGTGATTGACTGGCAGGTTTGGCATCCGGAACAAACTGATTGGCTGGTATTTGTCAGCCGTAATGCGGTTGACTGTTTTATGGCGGGATTTCAAGGCCATTTGCCGGATAACATTAAGCTGGTCGCCGCTGGCGAAGGAACCGCTCAGGCACTCAACCACCAGGGATTAGCAGTCGAACTGGTACCCGAAATATCCAATGGCAGTGAAGGTTTGTTGCAATTACCACAATGGCAACAAATGCACGGTCAGCATGTCGTAATTGTTCGCGGTGATGGCGGGCGAGAATTGATGGCGGATACCTTAAGGGCCAGAGGTGCTAGTATTAGTTATCTCGAAGTTTATCGGCGACAATTACCTTCTGTATCAGTCAGTCTTGTACAACAGGCCTGTTTAGCAGATTCATTAATAGCGACCAGCGCGGGTAGTGTTCACAACTTGTTGCGTTTATTATCGACTGAATGCCCACAAATACTGCAAAAGCCGCTATGTGTTGTCAGTGAACGAATCAGGGATTTTGCTGTTGAACAAGGGTTCAAGCAGGTATATGTCAGTCTCGATGCCAGTGATGAGGCAATCATTCAACGATTAATTGAAATGGGATCAGATCATGGAGCCTAGCAGTAAACCTCAACCGGAAAAAAAACCGGCCCCAAAGATTGAACAAAATAAATCAGAAAAAACAAACAAAGCTTTTCCAGTGAAATTAGTGCTGCTGGTGATCGTTGCCATATTGATCACTCTACCCGGCGCTGGTGCGCTTTGGCTTATATCGCAGCAGGAAGAGAAATTGCTGGAAGTAGAAAGCCGGCTTGATGAAATCGCAGATCTTAAAACCGATATTTCCCAACTTAGCAACGCACAAAGTCAGTTAAAAGATCAGTTGTCGACCTTTAATCAAACACAGCTGGAGCAAGGCGATGCACTGACCAAGCTGCAAAATCAGTCGCCGTTAAGCAGTGATGAGATCGAGTTGGAATGGGCCTTGGCTGAAATCAAATACTTGTTGAATCTAGCCAACCAACGCGCTTTATTGGCAAGCGATGTCAGTGGTGCGCAATTAGCCTTATCGCTGGCGGATCAACAGATCCGTGAAATTGGTGATTACCGTATGCAGCCGTTACGGGAGTTAATTGCAGAAGAAGAATTAGCACTCAAAGCCGCTGGAGATACCGATGTCGCTGGTATTGCTGCGGATATGCTCGGCTTGATCAAAGCTATTGATAATCTGCGAGTGGTCAGCGGACCGAAACAGACATTTAACAGTCAAACTGATGCCCAGGAAATGGATCAGTCAGCCTGGCGTGAAGCCGTTTCCGAAATTTGGACACAATTGCGTTCTTTAGTAGTAATTCGTCAGCAGCAAGATGCACCGGCTGCGGTATTAATGCCTGAACAGCGATACTTCCTCTATCAAAATCTACGCCTGCAAATGGAAACTGCACGGTTTGCCGCTTTATCCGGTAACCAGAAAATGTTTGAGCAAAGTCTGCAATCTGCTATCAGCTGGCTGGAACAATATTTTGTCGGTGATCATCGTGATGCCATGCTGGAGAGTTTGCAAAATATGCAAAGTCAGGCCATCAGCATCGAGACGCCGGATATTTCCGGTTCACTGCGCTGGTTGAAAGGATTTGAACCATGAGATGGTTGATCATCATTGGGCTGGCTCTGGCCTTAGGTGGCATTTTTGTCTGGTTGGCTGATTTTGAGCCGGGCTTTGTGTTGGTTCAGTATGCTCAATGGACATTAGAAACGTCATTGATCGTGTTTGTCGTTGCTATGCTGTTGTTATTAGCGTTGATGTATTTCACTTTACGCAGCTTTGCCGTGTTAAAAAATACCCCGAACCGTATATCGCATTGGCAGGAGAATCAACGCCATAAACGTGCGACCAAAGCCTTAACCAAAGGTTTGATTACCCTTGAAGAAGGGCGATGGGCGGAAGCTGAACGACTTTTGGTTCGTCATGCCGGTAACAGTGAAACACCATTACTGCATTATCTGGCTGCGGCCCGTGCGGCACAAAAACAGCAGGCACCAGAGCGTCGCGATTCCTATTTGAAACTGGCGCATGAAACGACTCCCAGTGCAGATATTGCAGTGGGTGTAGTCCAGGCGGAATTACAGCTCTCGGCGGGGCAGAAAGAGCAGGCATTAGCAACGTTGCAGCATTTACGCGAAGTCGCTCCCAAACATCCGTATGTTTTACAACTGTTGCAACAACTGTATCAGGACACTGATCAATGGCAGGAAGTGCAGTCAGTGTTACCGGATTTACGTAAACGTCATGTTTTGGATACCAGTTCCGCCAATGCGTTATCGGCAGAAGCGACGGTGGGACAGCTACAAAATGCGTTAATTAGGCAAGAATGGCAGCGAATGGAGCAGATATGGTTGCAATCTCCGGCGAAAATCAGACAATCCGAACAGGTGCTTAAAACGTATATAAATGGCTTGTTGTTACAAGGTGAACAGCAACAGGCGATGGAAATGATTGAAGAGTATTTACGTAAAAACTGGAGTGATGCGCTGATTTATCAGTATGGCAAAATCCTTCAAGGTGATTTGCTAAAACGTCTGGCGACGGCGGAAAAATGGTTCAAACAACGTGAAGAAACCCATGGTTATTGTTGACCTTGGGAAGACTCGCTCAGGCGAATAAGTTGTGGGCTAAAGCGGAAGCCTATTTGCGTGCCAGTATTGAACACGGGCCGCGAGGTGAAACCTATCAGGCGCTTGCCGAAGTATTAATGGCACAGGACAAACGTGATGCGGCTGCAAATACTTACAAACAAGGCCTGGATGTGATGTTGCAGAACAATCCGAATAAAGTGATTTAAAGATTACCTGCAATAAAAAACGGCGCTTTAAGCGCCGTTTTTTTATGAACTGAATGATTAGAGCCGCATCGGCATAACTACATACTGCCGGGTGAACTTGGGGTCATTTGGCGTAATCAACGCGCTACTATTTTCATCGGTAAACAGTAGTTTTACTTTGTTATCCGGAATCGCATTAAGCAAGTCCAGCAGATAAGCGTTATTAAAGGCAATTTCCAGATCCGGTCCACTGTATTCCACTGCCAGTTCTTCCTCGGCAGATTCCTGTTCCTGATTGGTTACAGTCGCTTTGAGCAGATTGTTGCTCAGGTTCAGTTTGACGCTGCGATGTTTGTCATTAGCCAGGATAGAGGCACGGGATAAGGCTTGTTTAAGCTCATCACGCTCAGCAATCACTTCTTTGTCGCCACCAACCGGTAATACCCGTTCGTAGTTAGGGAATTGGCCGTCAATCAACTTGGAAGTGAAATGCATATCCGGCAGTTCGACTTTCAACTGTTGTGGACTAATCGCCAAGGTCACTTCATCAGCGACATCACCCAACAAACGCCCCAGCTCCAGAATCGCTTTACGTGGCACAATAACACTGTGTTTTTCATTGGTTTTTTCAGCAGTTTCGATGCTGCCCAATGCCAGTCGATGACCATCTGTTGCCACGGCACGTAATGTATTGCCTTCGCGCTCTAGCAACAGACCATTCAGGTAATAGCGTACATCCTGACTGGCCATGGCAAAGCTGGTTTCATCGAGTAAATCTTTTAATGCCGCTTGGGGCACCGTTAATTGATCCAGATAATTTGCGCCTTCACTATCCGGAAAATCTGCAGCCGGTAGGGTAGCCAGTGAGAAGCGACTTTTACCAGCACGAACCAAAGATTTATTGTCTTCAGCCTGAAAGCTGATGGTGGCATTAGCTGGTAAGGCGCGCACGATATCCAACAGCTTGCGAGCAGAGACAGTGGTTTCACCTTCTTGTTCGACCGCAACCGGTAAAGTTGCAATCATTTCCAGTTCCATATCGGTACTGGTCATGGTCAGTTGCTGGCCGTGACAACGTAATAGGATGTTGGACAAAATAGGCAGTGTAGAGCGCCGTTCTACGATGCTGCACACCAGTTGTAAGGGACGGGCAATAATGTCTTGGCTTACTGTAAATTGCATGATGTCTCTCTCAGCTAACTCGACAAAGTACGAAGTAAATTTCGGTAATCTTCCGCGATGCGGCTATCAGTTTCTTTCAGTTCCACTACTTTACGACAAGCATGCAGAACAGTGGTGTGATCGCGTCCACCAAAAGCTTCACCGATTTCTGGCAAGCTATGACTGGTGAGTTCTTTTGCCAGCGCCATTGCTATTTGTCTCGGACGGGCAACCGAACGCGTGCGTTTTTTAGCCAGCAAGTCCGATACCCGTATTTTGAAATATTCTGCAACAGTTTTCTGGATACTTTCCAGTGTCACCAATTTTTGATGCAAAGCCAGCAGATCTTTTAACGCATCCTGCGCCATATCAATTGACAGCGGCTGGTTGGTAAACCGTGAGAATGCCATGACTCGTTGTAGGGCACCTTCCAAATCACGGACGTTTGATTTGATACGTTTGGCAATAAAAAAGGCCACATCGTCCGGTAGGGTAATCAAGTTTTGTTGTGCTTTTTTGATCAAAATCGCAACGCGGGTTTCCAGCTCTGGCGGTTCAATGGCAATGGTCAGGCCCCAGCCTAGTCGCGATTGCAAACGTTCATCCAGATTTTCTACTTCCTTGGGAAAGCGGTCACAGGTCAGAATAATTTGGCGTTGGCCTTCCAGCAGACTGTTAAAGGTATAAAAGAACTCTTCTTGAGAACGTTCTTTTTTGGCAAAAAACTGGATGTCATCAATCAATAACGCATCGGCACTGCGGTAATGTGCTTTGAATTGATCGATGGCGTTATTGCGCAGTGCGGTAATCATATCCTGAACAAAACGTTCTGAAGACAGGTAAATAACCCGCGCTTTAGGATTGTTCTGCCGGATCTTATTGCCAACAGCAAGCATTAAATGGGTTTTGCCAAGCCCGGTTCCACCATATAGAAACAACGGATTGTATCCGGAGGTGCCAGGGGCTTCGGCGACATGTAATGATGCTGCACGAGCAATCTGATTAGATTTACCTTCAACATAGTTATCAAAGGTAAACAGCGGATTCATTGGGCTGCCGATGGCCGGTGTTGGTTCTGCTTCAGAGAGTGAGATTGATGCAGGAGCTTTATCAGTAGTTTTGACGCGGCGTTTGGTTTTTTCCGCAGAAATAGAATCTTTAGTTCCGACTTCAATTTCAAATTTGCTGATATTGCCGTTGCTCAAACCCTTGATCAGCGCATTTATCTGCTGTTCCAGCTGCTCATGTACCCAGGCTTTGACATAAGGATTTGGTGCCAGCAGGCGCAGACTGTCTTCGGTTTCAATGGCTTGAAGGGGGCGTAACCACGTGTTCAGCTGTTGTGCCGAAAGATCACCTTCAAGATGGGATAGACATTTTTCCCAAAGGGGTGAAGACACAGCAACTCCTTGACTAATATATGGTTTACAGGAAACAGACTGACAAATGCAGGCTTTTGTAGGTGATAGTATAGCGCGACAGACAGGGCATCTAAAGTTATCTGCATGCTGTTCGTTTGGCAAGTAAAATAATGTTAGTAGACATGTTGAATGCGGTTTGACTTGTTATGCCTGCAAACTCTATAATCCCATGTCTTTTGCCCCGGCTGTTTCCGTTCGAGAGACGCTTACCGGCTGCAAAACCATTGTTATTCCTGGAGTTGGTGAAATGAAAAGAACTTTTCAGCCTAGTAATCTGAAGCGCAAGCGTACTCATGGTTTCCGCGCACGCATGAAAACTGTCGGTGGCCGTCGTGTTATTAACGCCCGTAGAGCCAAAGGCCGCGCAAAACTTTCTGTTTAATTCTCTCTGTTCGCAGAGGGTGCATGACTTGGCCACTTTTAGCCGAGCCATGAAAATGAATAGCCCGGGAGATTTTACCCGGGTTTTTCGTCAGGGAAAGCGCACTGGTGGCGGTGGCCTGACGATCTTGAGCGTTGAAAACTCGGTCGGACATCCTCGACTGGGACTGGCAATCGCAAAGAAGCATCTCAAGCTGGCCAGCCAACGTAACCGGGTAAAGCGGATCATCCGGGAGTCTTTCCGGCAGCATCAATCAGCTTTATCCAATATCGACATTGTGGTGTTATCACGTCCTGATATCAGTCAGCGGGATTCATCGCAATTGTGGGCAGCATTGGAGCGACATTGGTTAACCGTGGTGGCACAATGGCAAACATCCTAATCGCTTTTGTTCGCGCATATCGCTTTTTATTAAGCCCGTTCATGGGCATGCACTGTCGTTTCCAACCTTCTTGCTCTCAATACATGATTGAAGCCATTCAAACACATGGCTCACTGCGTGGTGTGTGGCTCGGTTTACGCCGACTATCACGCTGTCATCCCTGGCACGCCGGCGGCGTGGATCCTGTTCCTGAACTAAAGACAAAAAAACACAATGGATAATCTCAGAACTCTGTTTATTTTTGGCCTGTTAATTGTTTCTCTGTTGTTATGGGAAGCCTGGCAAAATGACTATGTACGTCCTCAGCAAGTCGCCACCCAAGCCGATACAACCAGCCCATTCGCTGCAGCTGACCGTCAAGATGACTTACCTGATTTACCTGCTGCCGTTTCTGCAGATGGCCTTCCTGCTTTACCTGACAGTGACCAAGCTTCCTCAGGTTCTACCGGTCAGGTTCGAGTCAAAACTGATGTAATTGATGCGATGATCGATTTACGCGGTGCTGATATTCGCAAATTGGCGTTGTTGAAATACCCGGTTGATGTGAATTTACCAGATCAACCTGTCCAGTTTTTGAATGATGGTCGAGATCATTTCTTTGTCACACAATCCGGTTTAAGAGCTGAAGGTCCAGCCCCAACTCATTATGAAACTTATACTGCAGAGCAAGCTGAATACACTTTAGAGGATAACGCCGACAGTATTAGCATTCCATTTCGTTGGGAGTCTGATAACGGTCTGACGGTTATTAAAACCTATACTTTCACTCGTGACAGCTATTTAGTTAATGTGGTTTATCAGGTTGAAAATCAGTCTGGCGAGCGTTTTGCGGCATATCCATACGCTCAATTTAATCGTAACGAGTCGCAAGACGACAGTTTTCTTATCTACACCTACACCGGAGCGGTCTTTTCCAGTGAAGGCAATGAATATGAGAAAGTCGCTTTCAAAGATTTGAATAAAAATGATTTCCGCCGTGATGTAAACGGTGGCTGGGCAGCGATGATCCAGCACTATTTTGTCGCAGCCTTTATTCCAGAAAGTAAACCACTGGAAATCAGCCTGTATGGCAAATCAATAAACAACACCAATTTCACTGCAGGAATTCGCTTTCCGGTAATCATTGCCGAAGACGGCCAGCAGGCGCAAACCTCCTACAAAGTTTATCTTGGCCCGAAAGAACATAAACGATTGGAACAGGTTGCTGAGAATCTGGATCTGACAGTTGATTACGGCATCTTGACCATTATTTCCAAACCGTTATTTATCGTGATGGACTGGCTGCATTCACTGACGGGCAACTGGGGTTGGTCAATTGTCTTGCTGACGATTTTGATCAAACTGGCGTTTTATAAATTATCTGCCGCCAGTTATCGCTCGATGGCCTCCATGCGTAAGTTGACACCAAAACTGGCCAGCCTGAAAGAACGTTACGGTGATGATAAGCAAAAATTCAATCAGGCAATGATGGATTTATATCGCACTGAAAAAATCAATCCGCTGGGTGGTTGTTTGCCAATCCTGGTGCAGATGCCGGTATTTTTAGCCTTCTACTGGGTACTAGTCGAAAGTATTGAGTTACGTCAGGCCGACTTCATTTTCTGGCTGAACGATTTGACGGCGATTGATCCTTATTTTGTGCTGCCGGTTTTGTTTGGCTTGACTATGTGGTTCCAGCAAAAGCTCAACCCAATGCCACAGGATCCGGCTCAGGCGATGATGATGAAGGTATTCCCGATCATCTTTACTGTGTTCTTTGCATTCTTCCCATCGGGTCTGGTGCTTTACTGGCTGGTCAACAACCTTCTGTCAATCGCACAGCAGTGGTACATCACTCGTAAAATGGGTGCGTTGTAGCGCCGTTGCCGGACATAAGTAAACAGCATTACTTATGACTGAAATGTTCACCGATACCATCGTTGCCGTAGCCACTGCGCCGGGACGCGGTGGTGTCGGTGTTGTACGTTTATCGGGACCACAAAGTGCTCAAATTGCTGAGCAAATCTGCGGCAAACTGGCTCAACCCCGTCAGGCAAAATTCAGCCACTTTCGTGCAGCTGATAAAGAAATCATCGACAGCGGTATTGCGCTTTATTTTGCCGCACCTGCTTCATTTACTGGTGAAGATGTTATCGAGCTGCAAGGCCATGGCAGTCCATTAGTGATGGATAGATTGTGTCAGCGCGCGATTGAACTCGGTGCACGCATGGCCCGTCCCGGCGAGTTTTCTGAACGTGCATTTCTTAATGGCAAAATGGATTTAGCTCAGGCAGAAGCCGTCGCGGATTTAATTGAGAGCTCCACTGATCAGGCTGCTCGCAGTGCTATGCGTTCCCTGCAGGGTGAATTTTCCAAGAAAGTAAATGATTTCCTGCAGGAACTGACCCATTTACGCATGTTTGTTGAAGCGTCGATTGATTTTGCTGATGAAGAAATTGATTTTCTTGGCGAAGCACAAGTCGATAAACAGCTACAACAATTGTTAGTTACATTGGCAGGTATTCAAGGCAGTGCTCGGCAAGGCCGATTATTGCGCGAGGGCATTAGTGTGGTGCTAGCCGGCCAACCCAATGCTGGTAAATCCAGTTTGCATAATCGACTCGCTGGGCATGATGCCGCGATTGTCACAGAAGTTGCAGGCACCACACGTGATGTATTGCGTGAGCAGATCCATTTGGGTGGCTTGCCCTTACGAATTTCAGATACCGCTGGCTTGCATGACGCCACCGAAGACATTGTTGAGCTGGAAGGCATTCGTCGCACCAACAATGAATTAGCGCAGGCTGATCATATTCTGCTGTTGATCAATGATAAGTTGGGCATGACCGAGCAGGATGAAAAAATTCTTGCTTCATTACCAACTGATAAATCGCTGACCTTGATTCGCAATAAAATTGATCAAAGCGGCAATGCTCCAGCTATCAGCATGGAAAACAATCTGCCAGTCATTTATCTGTCAGCCAAAAATGGTGATGGCATGGAACTGTTGACCAAACATTTGTGTGAAGTGGTAGGGTTTCATCCAGAAGAAGAAGGTGTCTTTATGGCACGGCGTCGTCATCTGGACGCTTTACAGCGGGCTCAGCAGGCTATAGAAGCGGGTTATAACTGCCTGACTGGAATGGGAGCGGGCGAGTTACTGGCGGAAGAATTGCGGGTTGCTCAACTAGCTTTGGGAGAGATTACCGGTACTTTCACCACAGAAGATTTACTGGATAAGATTTTTTCCAGTTTCTGTATCGGCAAATGATGTTTGTTCATGTGCTTAGAGTTTCCCATAAAAGATACTCAAATCAGTGCCTTGCATGCGGTTCGCCATCAACAGATCCTTGAGTTAGTCAGACAAAGTGGCGCCAGACAGGTGCTGGATTTAGGTTGTGGTTCTGGCATTTTTCTCTGGCATCTACTGAATGAGCCTCAAATCGAAAATGCCATAGGGCTTGAACAATCCGGAATATCATTGCTACAGGCCCGTGAAAAACTTGCAGTTTATCTTGATGCTACTCCTTGCCGACTCAGACTAATCAATGGCTCCTACACAGATCCTCATCCAGAACTGCATAGCTTTCCGATGGCAGTAATGATTGAAACCATTGAGCATATCGAGCCCAAACATTTGTCTATGGTTGAACAAAACGTGTTTGCGCGAATGCGGCCAAAGCAAATTATCCTCACCACCCCCAACAGCGAATACAATTCTTTATATGGCTTGTTACCGGGAGAATTTCGAGATCCCGATCATCAATTTGAATGGACTAGGGCTAAATTCCAACAATGGGCCAATGGTGTGGCCGCGCGTCATGATTATGCTGTGCGCTTTGCAGGAATCGGTGAAGCTGATCTGCAACTTGGTTCGCCCACTCAAATGGCAGTATTTCAGCAAGTCTGACATAGCTCTGTCATTGAATTGCCACTGAAATGTCATAGCCTTTGCGGTATGAACCTGCCATTACGTTACAATGTTTTGAAAAATCCCTCATGCAAAACCCAATAAATTAGGAGCCGGCATGCTACGCCTATACAAAATTGCTCATGGCTTAATTAAAGAGATCAAGGTCGAAACTGAGGAGTTAGCGCATCACTTGAAGGAAGCCGACTGGATTGATGCGTTAGAGCCCGATGATGATGAGCGAGCGTTATTGGCCACCTTATTCAGTGATGAAGTACCCGATGTTGATGATGTCGAGGAAATTGAGGCATCGGCCCGGTGTTTTACCGATCAGGACGGCCTGCATGTGCATTCATTATTTTTGGGGTATTCAGAAGGACGTCACCATACGGTATCGGTAGCATTTATCCTGCAGCAAGATAGATTAATTGCCATCCGTGATGGCGAATTAAGCGACTTTCGTTTGTTAAGGATGCGCGCCCGCCGTGGTCAAGTCAGTTGTGAAACACCCACCGATTTATTGATTACTTTATTGGAACAAAAAGTCGAGAATCACGCCGATAATCTTGAAGATATCCATCGTCAGCTGGAGCGCGTCAGTCATCTGGTGTTGGAGGATGAAAGTGCCGATCTGGAAGATGCCATCAGTCAACTAGCACGGCTTGAAGATAGTAACGGAAAGATTCGTCTGTGTTTGATGGATACCCAGCGGGATATTTCGTTTTTGCTGCGTCATTTACGTGAGCCCGGATCTTCTCGGGAAACCTTGTATGAGATATTACGAGATTTAGAGACTTTGATGTCTCATACGACATTCCTGTTCGACAAGATAAATTTCTTGATGGACTCCACTCAGGGCTTTATCAATATTCAGCAGGCACAGATCATTAAAACCTTCTCGATTGCCGCTGTGGTGTTCCTACCACCAACGTTGATTGCCAGTATTTACGGCATGAACTTTAAGTATATGCCAGAGCTAGATTGGAGCTTTGGTTATCCATTTGCCATCGGTTTGATGGTGGCGGCAGGCATGGCACCTTACCTTTATTTCAAACGTAAAGGCTGGTTGTAAAATTTTTATAGGAGTAAGTCAGATGAGTCGACATTTTGATAAAGCTGAAGGGCTAAGCGAAACGCATGATACGGCAACACATAACTATGTGTTCAATCAGACGATGTTTCGCATCAAAGATCCAAAACGTAGCCTGAAGTTTTACTCTGAAGTCATGGGCATGACGCTGATCAAGCGCTTCGATTTCCCTGAAATGCAGTTTACCTTGTATTTCATGGCGGCTGTTTCTCCTGAACAACGTCAGGACTGGTCTGATGACAATGATGAGCGTATCAAACAAACTTTTGCCCGCCCGGCGATGTTGGAATTAACCCATAACTGGGGTGATGAGGACAAAGATGAGGTGGTTTACCACAATGGCAATAGTGAGCCACGTGGTTTTGGTCATATCGGTTTTGCAGTACCGGATATTGATGCCGCATGTGCGCGCTTTGAAGAATTTGATGTACCTTTTATCAAACGCCCGAATGACGGCAAGATGAAAGGTATCGCTTTCATACAGGATCCCGATGGTTATTGGATTGAAATCTTCACTGCTGATCGTCAGCCATTTTTGCTGAAAGATCATCTGGCATAGTTTCTTCGTGTTTATTTGAGCCTACCCCTAATGGAGGGCTGGCAAAAACCTGTATCCTATCAGGCAATTTTTTAGCTTCGTACATTGCCTCGTCCGCGTAGCGAACCAATTGCATGGCATTATTGCCATGCAATGGATATAAAGCGATGCCGATACTGACACCTATATGCAGAATTTTGCCATCCACTTCATAAGCAATGCTTAAACATTCACAGATTTTCTCGGCTGTATTCTGGGCATTCGCTACATGATGAACATTTTGTAACAACACGACAAATTCATCACCGCCAATGCGTCCCACTACATCCGCTCCACGCAGACATTGCTGAATCCGGTTGGCGACCTGTTGCAGGAGTAAATCACCGATAGCATGACCATGCTGATCATTAATCGGCTTGAAATTATCCAAATCCAGAAATAAAACAGCGACGGCTTGCTCTTCGCGTTGGCTTAATACAATGGCTTGATTCAAATGCTCAGTAAAACTGGCTCGGTTTGGCAGCCCTGTTAGCGTATCGTGATGCGCCATATAAGACATACGCTGCATCATCAATTTATGTTCGGTGATATCACGCGCGATACCGGTAAAAGAATTTACCTCGCCGTTTCTATCAAATAACGGTGCCACATTACTTCGATGCCAGCACCAATGGCCATTAAAGTGTTGTATTCGATATTCGATACCACTGTGTTTTTGCCTGCTATGACGAACTTGCTGCAAAAAACTATGGCAGGCAGAGATATCATCTGGATGAATAAAATGCTCAAAATTTCTACCGATAACGTCGGTCAGCGGATGGCCCAGAATTTCGCTCCAGTTAGGCGATGCATAGGTCAGAGTGCCGTCTAATGAAAGCGAATAGATGATGTCATTGGCATTTTCAACAAAGGCTCTAAATTTTGTTTCACTTTCATTAAGCGCAGTTTCATAGTTCTTGCGTTGAGTGATCTCATTACCATAGCCTGTCCAGACAATGGTGCCATCAGCTTCGCGAATAGGCGTGTCGTAGGCTTCAATCCAAATGATTCGACCGTTTTTAAGCAGCATCCGAAATTCACTGTGCCAGGCGCTGGCTGATTCTGCTGATTCGATACTTTCGTTGATTACACGTTGGTAGTCATCGGGATGGATCATTTTCAACAGCAAGGAGGCATCTTCAGCCAGTTGTTGTTGTGTTACACCAAATAAACTTTCAACTCTGGGGCTGGTATAGCTGTAATAAAATCGACCTTCAGGAGTTAGACAAAGTTGATAGATAAATCCGGGCAGATAAGGTGAAACGGCACTTAAATGTTTGAGTAACTCGTTGCCAGTCAGGTTGGTAGATTCCGTCTTGGCCTCTGATGGTGGTTGCATCATGCTTGAATAACACCCTTAATTTTCACTCAATAATAGGCTGATGCTATGACGGCTTCAAGCATTTACATGACTCAAAACATTTTTTTAGTTATTCCATGCCGCAGGAAGTTCGGCTTTTAGATGTTCAATAAAGACCCTGGTTCGACGTGATAAATGCCCATAGGGGTACATTAACCAAATGGGTAAGCTGGGTCCATTCCATTCTGGTAAACACCTTTGTAGCGTGTGAGGTTCGTTATTTAATTTCAACTCAGCCAACCAGTCCGGATAAAACCCTAAACCCCTACCACGGGCTACGGCATCGGCCTGCATCATAAACTGATCCGCTGACATGCGGGATGGCCTTACTGGCAACTTAAATGGTTTTTCATCTGGATGAGTTAAAGTTACTTCTTGCGTTGCTTGATCAAGGGTATCAATCCACTTATGTTCGATTAGCTGTCGTGGATGGATGATTTCAGCCGCCTGTTGCAAATAGTGTGGGCTGGCATAAATACCTTGGGTAAGCTGGCCAAGGCATTCATGGCGTAAACCGTTATCAGAGACTTTCCCTAACCATAAGATGACCGATTCTCCCTCAGCAGCCTGAGGCAAACTAAAACCGGTTCGCATTTTAAGATGTAATTTAGGATGTTCAGCCATCAGTGTTTCCACTTTATCGCTGAGCCAACAGCAACTAAACGCATTGTGGAAAGTAAAGTTGAGTTCTCCACTCACTTCCATCTGCAGAGCATCCAATGCCAGCTGGCTCTGCTGAGCCAGTTCAATAAACTGCTGGCAATAATCTGCAAATAATTGTCCTGCCTGTGTTGGAATAAGTCGGTTTGATTCTCGTCGCAGTAATTTTTGGCCTATTCGCTCTTCAAGTTGGGTTATTCGCCTGCTTAAAGTTGATTTTGGAATATCGAGTTGTTCAGCGGTAAACGTTAAACTTCCACTGCGAATAATTTCAATAAAGGCGCTTACCGCTCTCATATCTGGCAAAACTGCACGTTTTTTCATAATAATCCTGTTCAGTTTTTTGCAACTTGACGTTGATGATTAGCTACTTTTAAATACAAATGATAAACAATATCATCTGCATTAAGAGTAGTGCATTGTATTGAAGAAATTGAATCTCTACCAGCTATCCATGATGGTCTGATTTCAGTTGCTTTAGCTTAAACAAGTTACGGTTAAGAAAGGATTAACATCGTTAATCAATACACAATCTGTTTAAACCCTGAGAGATTTATTGTTTGTTTGCCCTTTCCCGGTGTTACTGCTAAGTACGCCGGGTTTTTTTTGTCTGCAATTTAGAGCTGTTTTCTCATTTTCATTTGCTACATAACGCTTTGATCGCCACACTAAAGACATTAGGAGTGTGCGATGAGATTATCAACAACAATGTTGTGGTTGAGTTTGGCTTCTGCCTCGACAGTCCAAGCCGATGAACCAGCCTTCAGCTACAATTTTTATAGCTCAATTAGGATGCAGGCAGAAACCGTCATTCCAGATAATCAGCAAATCATGTCTGGCTATGGTGGTTTACGTGATGCTTATTCCAGAGTTGGTTTCAATGCTGCTTATGTATTCTCTCAAAACACCTCGTTATTCGCCCAGCTGGAACTTCCATTTGATAGTGCGAATTTTCGATTTCGTGATTCATATGATCAGGCGAAGCCGGACGTGATAAAAAAGAAAATATCCGCGTCGGTTTAATAGGTCTGACCAGTCAAGCCGGCAGGATAACGGCAGGGCAGCAGTGGATGCCGTATTACAACGCTATTACCTTTCCAGTAGATCAGTTCAGTAGCTTTTACAGTGGCTTTGCAACCTACACGACCTTTCGAGTGAAAGAAACTCTGGCTTATGAAAGTCCAATATTCTGGAATGGCTTCAGTTTGGGCGGTTCTTATTCGACGCGTCATGGCAATATCCGTTCACCGTCCAGGATTGATGACCGTCGTATTCAAGCGGTTGCCAGTTATCAGTTTGCTGATAAGACACGTCTAGCAATTGGAATGGACGATCGTGGAAATGGCAGTGGTTACAAAGACCGGTTGTATGGCTTAACATTGTCCCATGCGAAAGGCTCATGGTCTTGGGCTGCTAAATACGAAATAACCGATACCGATAATCCCAACAGTTTTTATGGTGATAGAGCACAAGCCTTTAATTTATACAGTGCTTATTATCAAGGGAAAAATACTTACAAAATCATGCTGGCAAATGTTGAAGCATATGGTGAAGCGGTCATTCATTTGGGAATCGATCACCGAATCAATCAGGATTTAAGACTGTTTGCAGAGTTTTACCAAGAGCAGGAAACTGCCGCGATGACGGCCAAACAAGCTGGGCTTGATGGTTTTGATGCCAATATCAGGGGCGGAAAACTATTTTTAGTAGGGTTTCGTTATGATCTGAACATGTAAAACTCACTCCAGCTGATCATGCTGGAGTGAGTAACATTGGTTTATTCAGAGGGTTTTAACCTTTCATCATTCAACTCGCCTTTTGCATTCAGCATTTCATCATGCTCCTGCATTTTCCAGGGCAAGATGCCGGGTGAGATATGAATGAAATGCAGATATTTTTCAAACTGATTCAGAATGTCATCAATGACTTCCTGCTGATCACAGTTAAACACATCATAAGCTGCACCGCCTCTGCGCATAAAGACTTCAGCACGGTAATAACGTTTGTCACCATCTTCATCACTTGCCATCTGCGGGTAGGCAAAGGTCGGCATGGCATAGCCACGCATACGGATCTCATAAATAAAGTCGAGCTCTTCCGCTCGTACCACCTCGATATAGGCCCGATGCTGGGTATCATCAAAAAATACATTTACTGGCCAGCCTTTTTCATTCAATACCGCTTCAACATTCTGCATAGCCGGATGAGCAGTGTTTTTAATAAAATCAGCTACTTGCTGATAATCCGGATAATGAATCAATCCGGCCAAGCGTTTTTTCCAGCTACCAGGGCTATGTTGTGAGCTATGCATATAGGCTGACAGACTCGCCTCACGATGACCTTCAATTGCCAAAGCCCGCCACATACCGATGGCTGCAAGTACCATAATGATGGCAAATGGCAATGCACTGGTAATACTCATGGTTTGCAGGGCACTCAAGCCACCGGCAATTAATAATGCCGCTGCTACCAATCCTTCCATAGTTGCCCAGAAAACCCGTTGCCATACTGGCGTGACGCTGGCACCGCCAGAAGCTAATGAATCAATCACCAATGACCCCGAGTCAGAAGATGTGACAAAGAACGTCATGATTAAAATTACAGTGATAAACGACACAATCGAGGTCAGAGGCAACCGCTCATAAAGCTTAAATAACGCAATGGCAGTGTCATTCTGTACCTCGGTAATCAACGCGGTGTAACCCTGATGCATGATCATATTGAGTGCAGTATCACCAAAAATGGAAAACCAGATAAAGGTGAAAATCGTTGGAACCAGCAACACCCCAAACACAAACTGACGAATGGTCCGACCACGACTGATTTTGGCAATAAACAGCCCGACAAAAGGTGCCCACGCAATAGTCCAGCCAAAGATAAATAAGGTCCAGTTACCGATCCAGTCACTGCGGGTATAGGCCTGCAAGTTAAAGGTTCGTTCAACAATATTGTTGAGATAACTGCCGGTGTTTTGTAAAAAGGTTTCAAGAATAATAATGCTTGGCCCGGCAATAAACACAAACAGCATTAACGATACCGCCAGCACCATATTGAGGATAGACAAGCGTTTGACGCCTTTATCAAGGCCTGCCACCACCGACAAAATCGCCAGTAAGGTAATGCCGGCAATGGTCACCACTTGCACAAAAATGCTGACCGGAATGCTTGGCCATAAATAATTCATCCCGGCATTAATTTGAGCTACCGAGAGCCCAAGCGTGGTGGCAATACCAAATAAGGTACCGAGAATAGCGATGACATCAACGGTATGGCCAATCGGTCCATAAATTCGCTCGCCGATCAACGGATAAAGAGCTGAACGCATTGATAACGGCAAACCATGTCGAAAGGCAAAATAAGCCAGAACCAAACCGGTTAATCCATAAATCGCCCAGATATGGAAACCCCAGTGAAAAAAGGCAATTTGCATTGCTTGCTTGGCGGCATCGATGGTTTCTGGAGCGCCCTGTGGGGGAGAGGCATAGTGCAAAACGGGCTCAGCCACACCAAAAAATAATAAGGCTATGCCATAACCTGCAGAAAATAACATGGCAAACCAGGCGGGAAAGCTATATTGCGGCTCAGCATGATCGGGGCCTAATTTGGTTTTTCCCCAGCTGGATATTGCGACGGTCACAATAAAAACCAGAAAGAAAGCAACAGCCAACATGTAAAACCAGCCAAAGGTTTTGGTCATGTAACTCAGCGTGGCAGCAAAGGCTTCACCAGCCAATTCGGGATTACTAATAGTGCCGATCACCAACAGCAAGGTAATGACAACGGCGGGAACAAAAACAGGTACTAAGATTGTGGATGGAATTTTCGATGACTTGGTTTGCATGGTCAAACTCCCTTTATGGATTCTGAAGAATCGCAAGAGTCATGCAATATGTTGTATCAATTAGACGTAAACGTCTCGGCGCTGACAATGCAAAAAGATAAAAATGCTTACATTATTGGCATATTGCATGCCGGATGTGGTGCTGAAACACCCCGAACATACTTGTAAGTGTGTTCGGGGTGATATTTTTCGCTAGCCTTTAGGTCCTAGTAAGAACCATAAAATCAGACCAATTAACGGGAAGAACAACAATATTAAAATCCATAACACTTTGGCCATTGTTCCGGCACCACTTTTTGCCACTTTGAGAATGGCCCAAATGATGATGATCAGCCAAATCAGGCCTAACAGGCCACCGACTTCAACGCCCATTTTGTCGCTCCTTTGCTAGTGATTTAAAAAAGATTGTTACCTAGCATAACGATAAACGGTTCTTTAAACCAACTCTTTTTCAGGGTGTTGCCTGTTCAATCACTTCACCAGAGTAGGCTTTCAAGCCCCCGCCCAATGCTTTGTAAAGTGTTAATTGATTTCGCAGTCGAGCCAGCTGGGTATCAATTTGAGCTAATTGAGCATCAATGTGACTGCGTTGGGCATCCAGTACTTCCAGATAGCTGTCGACACCGGCGTCATAGCGAATTTCAGCCAGTTCCAGACTGCGGCCAGTGGCTTTGGTTAAATCTTGTTGTGCTGTAAGCTGCGCATCAAGTGTGACCCTTGCCTGCATTTCATCCAACACTTCTTTGAAAGCTTGCTGGATAGTTTCCTGATAACGGGCGATATTAATATCTTTTTGCAATTCAGCCACATCAAGATTGGCATCATTTACACCCCAATCAAGTAGCGGTAGGGATAATTGAGGCGAAATCTGCCAGAGACGATTACCTGTGTTAGTTAAGTCTGAAGGTGATGAGCCGCCCAAACCCAGCGAACTCGTCAGGCTTATTCGTGGGAAAAAGGCTGCTCTGGCCGCACCGATGTTGGCATTGGCTGCTTTAACCTGGTGTTCCGCCTGCATCACATCGGGCCTGGCCAGCAATACTTCAGAAGATAGATTTACCGGCAGATCTTGCAGTGTGTGCTCATCATCATTCCATTTCGCCGTCCATTGCTGGCGGTCCAATGTCTGGCCGACTAATAATTCCAGAGCGGTAAAGTTCTGATTAGCCTGTTGTTGATATAAAGACTCTGCAATACGTGCTTCATGCAAAGCGGTTTCAGCTTGTCGTAAAGCAAGCTCAGAAGCTAAACCTGATTCAAAACGCTTGTTAATCAATTCATAACTTTCCTCGCGGGCTTCACGAGTGGAGCGGGAGAATTCTAACTGGGCAATGGTAGCTTGCCAGCTGAACCAGGCATCGGCTACTTCAGAAACCAGGGTTAATTGAATGCTTTTTCGACTGGCTTCACTGGCAAGGAATTGTTCCAAAGCGGCTTGTTGCAAGCTGTCAATTCGGCCGAAAAAGTCGATTTCCCATGCCGAAATACCTACTCCGATCTGATACTCATCGTAGACTCCACTGCCGCCCAGACCAGTAGTATTTAAACTTTCCGGTACACGTTGACGGGTAGCACTGGCGTTGGCATTTAAAGCAGGTAACAGCTCTGCCCGCTGGATTTTATACTGTGCCCGCAGTTGCTCAACCTGCAACACCGTAGCGCGAAGGTTGCGGTTATTTTCCAGTGACAAAGCAATTAATTGTTGTAATTGTTTGTCCTGATAAAATTCCTGCCAGCCGGTATCCGCAGCTAAAGAAGCATCGACAATCGATTCACTGCTTTCCAGCATCACAGGATTTGCCGGACGTTGATATTCAGGAATCATTGAGCACGCGCTAAGCATGGCTGACAATGTCATTACAGAAATCAGTTTCAATTTGGCATTCATGCCGATTCTCCTTGAGAAACCTGCTGTTTGGCAGGCGTTTTACCAGTCATTTTGCTGGCTAATGTAAAGACCATCACAAAAAACATTGGAACAAAGAATATTGCCAGGCCTGTTGCGGTCACCATGCCACCAAACACGGCGGTACCAATGGCATTTTGACTTGCTGAACCAGCACCGGTACTGATCATGAGCGGTGTAACGCCTAACATAAAGGTTAAGGCTGTCATCGCAATTGGGCGTAAACGCATGCGTACCGCCTCCAATGTGGCATCCACCAGAGACAAACCGTCCTCATACAAGGTTTTGGCAAACTCAACAATCAGAATGGCATTTCGAGAAGAAAGACCTATCGTCGTTAACAGGCCAACCTGAAAATACACGTCATTTGACAACTCGCGACCAATCGCAAATAGCACCGCCCCGATGATACCCAACGGCACCACCAGCATTACTGAGAAGGGTACGGTCCAGCTTTCATAAAGTGCTGCCAGACATAAAAATACCACCAGTATTGAAAGCCCATAAAGCAGTGGTGCTTGGTTGCCGGATTGTTTTTCCTGGAATGAAATACCAGTCCATTCATAACCGATACCGTCTGGCAGCTGACTTATCAACTCTTCCATTGCCAGCATCGCATCGCCAGAGCTCACGCCGGGAGCGCCTTCACCTTGAATATTGCGAGAGGATACTCCGTTGTATCGTTCGAGTCTTGGAGAGCCGTCAATCCAACGACCACTGGTGACGGCGGATAACGGCACCATTTCGCCAATACTATTGCGAACATACCAGTTGCCAACATCTTCCGGCATCATCCGAAATGGCGCATCACCTTGAATATAAACCCTTTTGACCCGTTGGTTATCAATAAAATCATTGACATAACTCGGCGCCCAGACACTGCTGAAAGTACGATTGATTTCCGCTAATGACACGCCAAATGCAGCCGCCTTTTCATGATCGATATCAATCTTGAATTGGGGAGTGTCTTCTTGTCCGTTCGGGCGCACACCCATTAAACGAGGATCCTGTGAAGCCATGCCCAGTAATTGATTACGGGCATTCATCAACGCATCATGTCCTACACCACCAACATCTTTTAAATGGAGGTTAAAGCCGCTTGCAGTGCCAAGTTCAATTATCGGTGGCGGAACGAAAGGAAATGCCATGGCATCCTTTATTTGACTGAAAAAGCCCATCGCCCGACCAGCAACTTGTTGGACATGTTGCTCAGGATTTGGGCGCTCAGACCAATCTTTCATATTGACGAACGCGATACCATTATTTTGACCGCGGCCAGCGAAGCTGAAACCAATGACGGAGAACACCGATTCGACATTATCTGCCTCTTCATCGAGGAAAAAATCTTCAATCTGGTTCATGACTTCCATCGATCGTTCTTTAGAAGCATTTGCTGGTAAGGTCATTTGATTAAACAAAATGCCTTGATCTTCTTCAGGCAAAAAGGCTCCTGGCAATTTGGTGAACAGATAAGCCAATAAACCCACAATGACTAAGTAAAGCAGGGCATACCGGCCCATTCTGGCAAGAATGTGTCGTACACTGCTTTGATAACCGTTACTCAGCTTGTCAAAGCCACGATTAAACAGGCCGAAAAAGCCGCGTTTCTGATAATGCTCAGGATCAACTGGTTTTAATAATGTGGCACATAATGCCGGCGTTAACGTTAATGCCACTAACACCGATAATGCCATGGCGGAAACAACGGTAATGGAGAATTGCCGGTAGATAACGCCGGTTGATCCGCCAAAGAAAGCCATGGGTATAAACACGGCCGAAACTACCAGGGCAATCCCGACCAGAGCACCGGTAATCTGTCCCATAGATTTACGCGTGGCTTCACGTGGTGACAAGCCATCTTCATGCATGACCCGTTCTACGTTTTCCACGACGACGATGGCATCATCCACCAATAAACCAATCGCCAACACCATGCCAAACATGGTTAAGGTGTTTATCGAAAAGCCAAAGGCATAGAGAATGGCGAAGGTACCCAGCAATACTACCGGTACGGCAATCGTTGGTATCAACGTGGCACGCAGGTTTTGTAAAAACAGATACATCACCAGAAAAACCAGAATAATGGCTTCAATCAGCGTTTTTACAACACTTTCGATTGAAAGTTTTACAAATGGTGTGGTGTCATATGGATAAACCGTTTCTAATCCTTGAGGAAAGAACGGCTCTAATTCGGCAAGACGATCCCGAACGCCTTGAGCCGTATCCAACGCATTGGCACCGGAGGCCAGAGTTATGGCCAGTCCTGTCGCTGTTTGACGGTTATATTCGGTTTCAAACTGATAGTTTTCACCGCCCAGTTCGACTCGTGCAATATCGCCCATGCGGATCTGCGAGCCATCCTCATTGACGCGCAATAAAATATTGCGAAATTGTTCCGGTGTTTCTAGCTGTGTCTGCACAATCAAACTTGCACTGATTTGCTGGCCAGGGATGGCTGGAGCACCACCTAATTCACCAGCAGCAATCTGCACGTTTTGTGCCTGAATAGCGCTGACCACATCATCGCTGGTCAAATTATAATGCGCCATGCTGTCAGCATTCAGCCATATGCGCATTGCGTATTGAGAACCGAAGATCTGAATTTGACCAACACCATTTACTCGGCTTAGTGGCTCTTGAATAGTACCGCCAACAAAATCGGCAATATCATATTTGTCCATCCGACCGTCAGTTGAAACAAAACCGATGACCATCATAAAGCCCAATCCCGCTTTATTTACCCGAATGCCTTGTTGTTGAACAATAGTCGGTAATAAAGGCATAGCTGATTGCAGCTTATTTTGTACTTGAACCTGGGCAATATCAGGATCAGTACCCGGTTCAAAAGTGATATTAATTTCACCGACACCACTGGAGTCACTGGTGGACGACATGTAAAGCATGTTATCCAGACCGGTCATATTTTGTTCGATGACCTGAGTGACAGTATTTTCTAGTGTCTGGGCGGCAGCACCGGGGTATTCCACTCGAATATTAATCGATGGGGGAGCAACTTCTGGATATTGTGAAATTGGCAATTCCAGTATCGCTAACAAACCTGCCAACATGATAAGGAGTGAGATGACCCAGGCAAATACTGGGCGGTCTATAAAAAACCTTGCCATTTTAGGACTCCGTTCCGTTGTTCATTGGGGTTTGCTGTTCGTTATTGTCAATTTCGACCGTTGCTTCGGGAGCAATTTTCTGCAGGCCACTGACAATCAAACGATCACCTTCAGCTAGTCCCTCATCGACCAACCAATATTGGCCCACTTCACGGCGAATTTTCAGTTGACGTGGTTCGACCTGATTATTGTCATTGACGATCATGGCAGAAGCATTACCTTCCCGATCAAATGACACACCTCGTTGTGGCACCAGCAGTGCATTATCAATAGACGCTTCTTCCATATCCGCACGTACAAACATTCCCGGCAGCAATAAGCCTCGGGGTTTGGAAACAAGGCACGAATCACGATGCTGCCGGTCGATTCCTGCACATTTACTTCAGAAAATTGCAGCTCGCCACTGTGCTCATATTGACTGTTGTCTTCTAATGTCAGTGTGACAGTTGGGGCTGCCGCATTATCAATTTTGTTTTCTATCAATTGTTTACGCAGACTCAGCAACCTTTTTGAGGGCTGGGCAATATCAACATAGATGGGATCAATTTGCACAATAGTGGCTAATAGATCTGCTTGTTGTGCGGTGACCAAAGCACCTTCGGTCACATTAGAACGTCCGATGCGACCACTAATGGGAGCATTCACTTTGGTATAGCGAAGATTGATTTGTGCCGTTTCAATATTGGCTTTGGCAACAGCAACTTCCGCCTGTGATTGCAAGAAAGCCGCTAATGCATCATCGTAATCTTGTTGGCTAATCGCTTTATTGTCGATCAAACCTTTAAAGCGTTCTTCACGTGCTTTAGTGGACTGCAGGTTCGCTTCAGCTCTGGCCAATTCAGCCCTCGCCATTTGCAATGCTGCCTGAAAAGGCGCGGCATCTATTTGGTAGAGCTGTTGTCCAGCTTCAACATCAGCACCTTCTTCAAACAAGCGTTTTTCGATAATGCCATTCACTTGGGGACGCACTTCCGCCTGACGAAATGCAATGGTTCGAGCTGGCAATTCAGTGGTCAAGGTGACGGGCTGTTTGATTAAGGTCACCACATTCACTTTTGCAGGTGGCGGAGCACTATTTGTATCTTGAGTAGTGTTTGACTCAGATTGACATGCCACTAATCCGAGCACTAACAAACCACTTAAAGTTAACTGTTTAATAAAAAGGTTAAAACTTGGCATGTATTACTCCTGAGGGAATTGTCCGTTTGTATTTTTCGAAGCTGGGCCTGCAATAGCATCCCAGCTAGCATCAATGATGTGGGTGAGTTGTTCGCTATCGACTTTGATAATGTCCAATAAGTGCTGACGAGCAAGATACAGATAAGGTTCAATACTAAAACTGATCAAAATATCGTCAGGTAAGTTTTTGATTTTCTGGGTTTTACGGCCCTGTTCAAACAAATGTTTAAGAGGCTGAAGCCCATCCCACGCATGGCTGTGTTGGCTGCGTAATACATCTGGAGGCAAATGATCAAATTGTGCTTTGCAATGAGTGATGCAAGAATTTTCGATACAAAATTGCCAAATATTGAAACAGATGTGTTGATACTGTTGTTTAAGAGGTAACTGTGGATCATGCCCTTCAAGAGAGGCTTTGACGAAATCATTGATGATTTGGGTGTTTAATTCCCGAATAAGATCTTCTCGATCTTTGAAATATAAATAAATCGTTCCAGTTGCAACACCGGCCTCTTCAGCCAGTTGTTTAATAGAAAATCCATGAAAACCATATTTAGCAAGCAGCTTTATCGTTGCACAAAAAATGGCTTCGCGTTTATCGGGTGACGGTTTGGCTGGTGACATAGATGACTTATTATGAATGAACGTTCATTCATAATATACTTGATCTAAGTTAAGGTAAAGTTAACGCAAGCAAAAATTACCTATGAAACTAAGCTGAAAAGTGGATAGTCAGCGAATTAATTCATCATAAATGGTTTGTAGACGTTGCTTATCAGCTTCGATCAGAGAGGAGTTTTCTGTTCGTTGTTGCATCAGCTGCAGATGACGGGAAACCTCTGCACCAAATACCTCGGAATCAATATAAGCTAGAGCAGCTAACGCTTTTTGTAAGCGTAATTGGACTTCAATCATGTCGGCTCCATCACGTTCAATGGGCATAAAAATATCATCAAATAAATCGCTGAGATGGAGTTCTGGAACCAGTACATTCGGGTAGATTATTTGCTCATCTTTACCCGTAAATCTGCAATCTTTCCAAGGAACTAAGATACGCAGTCCTCGATTAATCACATCGATTGCTGTGCCGGGATCATTCACTGCTGGTGACAGAGCTCTGGAAGCGATTTCAGCTAAAACGGATAAGCCGAAGCGGGGATCCTGATCAAATGAACGTTCTTTTCCAAGCGTGATGGCTTTACAAACGGCGCTATGAATCTCATCGCTCACCTTTTTTCGGATCCAAGCGATAGGTTTCGCGGGATGAACAAATTCGCCCGGTAATGCCATTACACCGATTTCTGTCTGATGATGTTTGGCGCACTCATTTAATGCACCGACATCGACATGTCTTACATAGCCAATAGTATCCCCGTAAATTGCTTCAGCATTATCAGGAATAGTATTTTCGGTCAGTCTTTGAGCTCCGAGGGTTGGATGTTTGATACGTTGAGTAATGGTTTCTGCTGCTGCATTCTCGACGCGTTCTGTGGTCTCACCTACACGGCCAAGCTGAGAGAGATGTTCTATCCAACGCAAAATAGTGATGACAACCAAAATAATCACGCCGATGGTAACAACAAACAAAATTAAGCGACCATTCTCACCATATTGTTCGGTGCTTAAGGCAATGATACCG
This sequence comes from Methylophaga muralis, assembly GCF_001720165.1. Taxonomy (GTDB): domain Bacteria; phylum Pseudomonadota; class Gammaproteobacteria; order Nitrosococcales; family Methylophagaceae; genus Methylophaga; species Methylophaga muralis. The sequence goes on along the minus strand of NZ_MCRI01000001.1, from coordinate 151,445 downwards.
ACCAGACTGTATAAAAATGAGCCGATGAAAGTGGCTAAAACATTTTGAGTGGTGGTGTCCTGTTGCACTAATTTAGTAGCGCGCGGTGTCACGCTACTGCTTGCTGCTGTGTAGGCAGCCACCATGACACTCAATGAAAATGTCGTAACAGCTAACATGCTGGACGCCAGAATATCGAGAATCTGGCCAACAGAATCAGCGCCGACACTAAATGGAAACGGGTTCTCGATAATATGTTGTGCAGGTATAGCAATCAGGGCTGTGACCACAGCCAACAGGGCAAATAATGAAGCTCGGATCCACAATGTTCGGGTAAGTTGAGAAAGCAACCATTGCCACTTTGAGAGCATTTTTAGATCCTTGAGTTAACGTTTAAGGCCCACTATCAATTAGCGATACCTTTTTAGCAGACATAAAAAAACCACTTTACCGCTAAGCGGCAAAGTGGTTTTTTGTACTACATATTGTGTGAACTATGGAGAGAAGGAAGAACCACAACCACACGTTGTAGTGGCATTCGGGTTACGAATCACAAATTGTGAGCCTTCAACACCATCGGTGTAATCGATTTCAGCACCGACTAAATATTGATAGCTGGCCGGATCAATCAGTAATGTCACACCAGATTTTTCAACTTCTGTGTCACCTTCACTGACTTCTTCTTCAAACGTAAAACCATATTGAAACCCGGAGCAACCACCGCCAGTGATAAATACGCGCAGTTTTAATTGATCATTACCTTCTTCAGCAATAAGCTCACTGACTTTTGCTGCGGCTGAATCGGTGAAAAGAACTGGACTTGGCATTTCGCTAGTCATGTTTTACTCCGTATGTATCGAGGATTGTTTATTTATTATCCAATTCTGACTAAATTAGTCAAGTATTATGGTTTTTTTTATCTTTTATCGCCACTTAAATTGTGACTGAAAAATAGTATCAAGCAGTTGAGTTGATTAAAGATAAATAGAGCCTAAGATTTTTGTTCAAGGTTCAAATTAGGATCGGTTGGGGTATGGTCCAAGTTTAAGTCGGATTGTTCTGCTTCACCTACATGAATCAGTTGTCCATTTACCTCACTACCCATAGCGACTTCTAACAACTTGTAAAACACATTGCCGTTGATACGAGCTTTTGCGGCAAGTTCAACATGTTCGGAAGAGTAAATATGGCCTTTCACATCGCCGTTAATTAGTTGAAAAGGAACTCTGATTTCGCCTTCTATGCGGCCTTTTTCACTCAGCGTTAATAACGCTGCTTCACCTTCATCAGCGGTAATGTTTCCGGTGATGACGCCATCAATTCTTAATCCGCCACTGAAATGAATATCACCTTTAATATGTGTGTTTTCACCGATTAATGTGTCAATTCGAGCGGCTTTGCGATGTTTTTGCTTTTTGCTGTTGAACATGAATTACCTCATTGCCCGATTGACGAATCTATTTGCCAATCAAAGCTACGTGAAATTAAGACTTTATCTTTCTGGCGCAAATCGACGCTGATTTGCTCCGGCTCAGGGAGTTCGGTCAAATTAAATACGCCTTCAATAACCTGGACATGGCGCAGATTCAGCGGATGTTCAGTCACATTCAGTTCAATGGCTTTGGCTTTTTCGCCTTCACCTTCAATATTTTGCAAACGGATAAGGATTTCGCCGGTAATCGGTTCACTAATATTCTTGCCTTGCGTAATGACCAGGCGGTAGCGTAATTGCTCCGGGTTTTCTGAATCAGGGCGTAACTGCAAATCGCGGATCTGCAGTTCGCTGCTGCTGTTGCCCTGAGTAATGTTTTGATAGAAAAGCAGTTCTTTGTCGAGATCAATGACTTTCTTCTGCAATTGTTCCAGCCGATTTTGTAATTGCTGTGCCGTTGCCTGATGCATAGCTTTAACTTGTTGCTGGTTTTGCATTAATTCCGCCTGCTGCATCAGTTGTACTTTCATTGAGGCAAGCTGTTCGGTCATCTGTTTATTTTGTTCAAGCAACCGGGCTTTATCGCCACTGTCATGATTAAACCAATACCATTGGATTAGTCCGGTGATGACGATTGCTACTACAATCCAGAAGATAATCCGTAAAGGACGTTTCGGTTGAATAACATAATTATCCAATGGCGAAGTCATCAGGGGAGTGTCGCAATTTGATTAATGCCGGCACGTTCATCAAGACCAAACATGATATTCATGTTTTGAATGGCCTGTCCGGAAGCCCCTTTAACCAGGTTATCAATTACCGATAACACTACAACCGTATCGGCATTTTCGGGTTGATGTACAGCGATTCTGCAGACATTAGCACCGCGCACACTACGTGTTTCAGGATGCGAACCGGCAGGCATCACATCGACAAAAGGTTCATCGGCGAACCGTTGTTCAAACAGGTCTTGTAAATCAGTTGCTTTCAGCAATTGCCCATACAACGTGGCATGAATGCCCCGAATCATCGGGGTTAAATGCGGCACAAAGGTCAGGCCGACGTCGGAGCCATTCATCTGGTTCAGGCCCTGCCGAATTTCAGGTAAATGACGATGACCGGCAACGGCATAAGCTTTCATATTCTCACTGGCTTCAGTCAACATGGTGCCAATACTGGCTTTACGTCCGGCACCGCTGACGCCTGATTTGGCATCGGCTATCAAATGTTTGGCATCGATGAGTCCAGCTTCCAATAACGGCATATAACCTAACTGGACAGCTGTTGGATAACAGCCGGCAACCGCAACTAATTGTGCATCACGAATTTTTTCACGATTAAGTTCAGGCAGGCCATATACCGCAAGCTCGGCTAGATGCGGGCAGGTATGAGGTGTTGCATACCACTTCTCCCACAACTCGATATTTTTCAGCCGGAAATCAGCTGACAAATCAATCACCCTAACGGCACGCTCGATTAAAGCCGGCACACTCGCCATTGCCACAGTATGGGGCGTGGCAAAGAACACCACATCACAGGCAGCTAAAGCATCGTCATCTGGCACCGTGAAACAAATATCAACATGACCACGCAGATTGGGATACATGTCGCTCACCGGCATACCCGCTTCGCTACGAGAGGTGATAACTTCCAGAGAGACGTGCGGATGTACCGCTAACAACCGGAGCAATTCGACACCGGTATAACCCGTGCCACCGACAATTCCTACTTTAATCATACCCATTCTTTAATGTTGGTCAGGTGCCACATCATAAAAGAGCTGCGGCGAAATCTAAAGCTTTACCGTATTAAACTGTTGCTCTAATTCGTATTTTCGATTCAGAAAAAACAAACTGGAATAAGGCGCCTTAGGCACAAACTGTAACTTATCAATAAAATAAAACGCCGGTTTATGACCATTTTGTTGTTGAAATAATTCAGCGAGGATGGTGCTTAACTGCGGATCACCCAGATCAGTTTTCACTACCTGCGAATTTATTTTTAATGCCAGTTGAGCACCGGTTATTTGCCAGATAACCGATAAGCTTGCCGAAGCAGGGCGCAGCGGTTTAATGGCATTTATCTGCCAACGCTGCTGTTGTTTCAACAGCTGATAACAATCACAACGTATCACCGTTTCAGCAACGCTATTATTAATAAACAGTTTCAGTTGCGCCAAAATCAGCGATTCCGTAACTGGCGGATGCGTAAATTGCTGCAAACGCCCGAGTTCATCAACTATATAAACCTCGGTGGTGTCGGTCTGGCGGTAAGCAAATAAACTGACAATTTGTTGCTGTTGATATAACAGTAACGAGTTAAGCAGATTGTCAGTATCAAGATAGCTATCTACCCGGCTTGGCAGGTAAAGTTTTTGTTCCTCTGCAAGCGCCTGATTAAGCGTTTTTCCAGCGGCGAATGGTTTTATCTGTAATGCATCATCGTGCCATTGGATCTGTAATAAACGATCACCATGTGTCAGCAAATAGCGACCCTGCTGAGGATGATATTGATAATGCGTTAATACCGCCTCAAACAGCGCTTGCAGTCGTTTGTTAATGGCCTGACCAAAAAATCCAGTGGCACACCAGCATAAAATATGGCTGCTCAATTGTGTTGCCGGTTGCCATTTGAGTGTCTGGCTTAATCCTTCAGCGACGGCATTAACCCCCTCAAAACGATAGTGATGCCATTGTCCCCAACTACTAAAAATCAACAGATCCAGGCTGTTCACCAGATTTTGTCGGCTGGAGGTATAACTCAAGGGGTCATTGTTCAGACTCGCCAACTGTACCGCGGCGGTTTGTTGAATATCGTTGCCAGTGGTTTGTAGATTAGCGAACAACATTAATTGTTCTGCTTTAGCTGGCTGCTGAAACGCTTCGCTCCTTACCTCGTTCTGAGTTAGTGGCAAGGGGGATTTCAATAAAGTCTGGGTCAATTCCAACACTAGGTTGATATTTATCTGATGTTTTTGATCGGCCACTCTCAACCAGCTGCGGGTGGTGAGAATATTGCTGCGTACCGCCCAAGCCAGCAGATGCACCAGAGATTTATGCTGATTAAGGCCAACCTGTTTCGCATCGCTCAGTGGGATAGAACTAAGTATCCAATAGGATTGCTCAACGTAACGATAAAGATACAGTTGCTCTGGCCCATTGGGCATCTGCAGCGCTGCCGGTAATTGTTCGATAACGGAATCTGTATTGTCGAGAGTAAGGGCGAGTAATTTCTCCAGCTCATCAAGTTGATCTGCGGCACTGGCTAAATGCTGTTTGGCAAATTGCTGCAAATCCGACAGAAAACGTTGCAATTTAGGCAACAGATCTGACCACCACTGCTGACGTTGCGGGTAGCTCCAACTGGCGCGGCTATCTTCAATTTTTAATGTGTCAGCTGACCAGCTCCAGTTGGTATAAATCTTTTGCAGACTAAAGCGCCGCCAGGAAAATTGAGGATGATGAACCTGTTGTGACAAACGTTCTCCGCATAGCGCATAAAAAGCTTGTCGGGCAATTTGTTGATCGCCGAGTGCTGCAAACTGCTCTATCTCGGCTAGCTTTAGACCAGCTGGTTCCACCCGCATACTATCGGTTTCGCCTAGTTCAACCTGCTGTTTATAGCGCTCGGCTAAAGGTATGACATTGGGCCATAGCGATAATTGATTTTGTAAAAAAACTAAATCCAGCAATGCGGTGGCATCACCTTGCAAGCTTTTTTTTAAAACCTGACAAGCATCATTGAACAACGCTTGTGCTTCGACAGATGAGTCAAAACCAAAGTCCAGCAGGCTGATTTGGGTTAAGCCGCGTTGTGATAATAAACGTTCGGCAATTTGCGGGTAGGAGAGTTGTTCTTCACTAGTGATCAACCACCAAAGCGGCGCACTGCCAGCGATACAAAGTCCATGAAGGTAAAACTGTTGTCTTTCAGTGGTGGAAAGTGCTTCGTTGCGGCATTGTGTTTCATCAAGCAGCCGGCATCGTAGAGTGATGCCTAATGTAGCCACCCACTGAGTGATGACCTCAACTTTGTTTTGTAATAGCGCCAGCTGGTCGGGTTTTAAGGTCGCGTGATGCACCAGCCATAAATCAAAACTGGCCGGTTCCGGATAGCGAATTTGCCCAGCTGGATTAAGCAGATAAACACCGCGTAAAGCATAACGGCGTAGCGCCTTGCGCCGATGAATAAAATTTCGATTCAGATTGATAGCACTGTGCAGTGCTTCATTATCAGGTTGGTAATCCATAATGCCTGCCGGACAGTCATCACTGATATACCCCGGCAGCAGTTTATGATTAATATGAAACAACAATGGCAGCAGACGATAAAACATCGCCTGCTTGGGTGGCGCCAGCTCTATTAAACGACTGATTCTGGCGCGGTTATGTGCCTGAAATACGCGAAGAGCCTGGGCGCGATCCACAAGGCGCTCAATACTTAGTGGCGGAAATGCCGCATGCCGGTAAATACCATCGCAATGCCATGCTCATTTGCAGCAGCAATGACTTCATCATCCCGCATCGAACCACCGGGTTGGATTACCGCGCTAATTCCAGCTTCGGCAGCAGCATCCAAACCATCACGGAACGGGAAAAAGGCATCTGATGCCATCACCGCACCGGGAACCGTTAATCCAGCATCGTTAGCTTTGATGCCAGCTATACGACTGCTGACCACACGACTCATCTGGCCGGCACCAATACCGACGGTTTGCTGGTTTTTGGCATAAACAATCGCGTTGGATTTCACAAATTTAGCGACGCGCCAGGCAAACAACAGATCAGCCAGTTGTTCTTGGGTGGGTTGCAGTTCAGTGACCACTTTTAATTCAGCCTCAGTGACAATCTGAATATCGCGGTCCTGCACCAGCAATCCACCAGTCACACGTTTGAAATCAAAATCAGTGGCCGGAGTGGATGGAAAATCGCCACTGCACAGCAAACGTACATTGGCTTTGCCAGCGACCACGGCTTTGGCGGCATCACTGATTTTTGGGGCGATAATCACTTCGACAAACTGGCGATCAATAATGGCTTGTGCGGTTTTGCCATCCAGCTCACGGTTAAAGGCAATAATGCCGCCAAACGCAGAGGTGGGATCGGTTTGATAGGCTAGATCATAAGCTGTCAGCAAATCATCAGCTGTGGCGACACCACAAGGATTAGCATGTTTAACAATGACACAGGCCGGTTTGTCGTTAAAGACTTTGACACATTCCAATGCAGCATCAGTATCGGCAATATTGTTATAAGACAATTCTTTGCCCTGTAGCTGAATGGCTGCACCAATTGAACCTGTCTCAGCGTGTTTTTCCACATAAAAAGCGGCTTTTTGATGCGGGTTTTCACCATAACGCATGGCTTGTTTAAGCTGGAACTGACTATTAAATGTGCGTGGGAATGCGGCTTTACTTTTATCAGCCTGGATAGTGCCAAGATAATTGGCAATCGCACCATCGTAATGTGCCGTGTGTTCAAAGGTTTTCAAAGCCAGATCAAAACGGGTGTGCTCATCGGTTCCACCTTGCGATTGAATCTGTTCAATGACTCGCGAGTAATCAGCCGGATCCACAACAACCGTTACATCAGCATGATTTTTAGCTGCCGCACGTAACATGGTCGGCCCACCAATATCGATGTTTTCAATGGCGTCTTCCAGCGGGCAGTCTTCACGCGCTACAGTCGCTTCAAACGGATACAAGTTCACCACCACTAAATCAATCGGTGCGATGTCATGCTGTTGCATGATGTTGTCATCTTTTCCGCGACGCCCCAGCAGGCCACCATGAATTTTCGGATGTAATGTTTTGATGCGGCCATCCATCATTTCCGGGAAACCGGTATGTTCGGAGACTTCTTTAACCTTCAAACCGGCTTCGCTGAGCAATTTAGCGGTGCCGCCGGTAGAGAGTAATTCAACGTTTAATGCTTGTAATTGTTTGGCAAATTCAACGATGCCGGTTTTGTCAGAAACACTCAACAGTGCGCGTTTAATCGAGTTCATCAGGATTCCAGATTGAGATTCAGGCTTGATTACAAGCCGTATTGCTTGAGTTTTTTTCGCAGGGTGCCGCGGTTAATGCCCAGAATTTCGGCAGCGCGACTTTGATTTCCGTGGGTGTGTGCCAATGCGGCTTGTAACAAAGGTACTTCAACCTCTGTCATCAACATTTCATAAAGATTAGCGGGGGAGTGGCCGTCAAGTTGCTCAAAATAGGTTTTCAGCGCGTTGGTGACACATTGATTTAAGGGCGCGTGTTGCTGCTCGGCGGTAACACCTAAATCAATACAATCAGCTAAGTCGTTGTTCAGCGCGTTATTCATGCGGCCAATGAATCCTTGTCAGCGAGTTGCGCAAAAAATGCATCTGTAAAAGCCAGCTGTTGTTCAGCTTTTTCCAGTGTATTCATTTGTTGGCGAAAGGCGTTACCATTGCGCAAGCCTTTGCTGTACCAGGCAATATGTTTGCGTGCCATGCGCACACCGGAATATTCACCGTAGAAATCGTACAGCGTGTGTAGGTGACTAATCAAGATCTGTTGCACTTCTGTTACAGGTGGTTCAGGTAAATTGTCACCAGTTTGTAAGAAATGCAGTATTTGCTGAAATATCCACGGGTTGCCTTGCGCGGCACGACCTATCATCAAACCGTCTGCGCCGGTTTTCTGTAATACCAGTAGCGCTTTATGCGGATTTTCGATATCGCCATTGGCAATGACTGGAATGGCGATGCGCGATTTAATTTCCGCAATGGTGTCGTATTCGGCATCACCTTTATATGCATCGGCGCGAGTGCGGCCATGTACGGCCAAGGCTTGAATACCGGCATCTTCAGCAATTCGGGCAATACGCACACCATTACGGTTATCACGATCCCAGCCGGTACGTATTTTTAACGTCACCGGCACGTCAACCGCATTGACCACAGCTTCAAGGATATCGCCGACCAATTTTTCATGTTGTAACAAAGCCGATCCGGCCATCACATTGCAGACTTTTTTCGCTGGGCATCCCATATTGATATCAATAATGTGTGCGCCTTCCGCCACATTATGCCGCGCGGCTTCAGCCATCATTTGTGGGTCAGCACCGGCAATCTGCACACTACGTGGTTCTGGCTCACCTTCATGATTGGCACGTAACAATGATTTTTTACTGGCCCATAACGCTTTATTGGCAGTGATCATTTCTGATACCGCCATACCGGCACCAAGTTTTCGGCAAAGTTGGCGAAATGGACGATCAGTCACACCTGCCATGGGAGCCAGAAACAGATTATTGGGTAAGGTGTACGGACCGATAGAAAGTGTTTTATCAGCCATGACGAATACCAGTCAGGCGTGCCCACTCTTCCAGCACAACAGGGGGATCCATATCAAAGTTTGTTTGGTAATGCTGACGTAAAGTTTCAGCTTGTACATCCAACAACCCTGATAACACCAGTTGAGTTTTAGGGCGGGTTAATTCGATAAACCGTGGCATTAATTCCATCAGCGGACCAGCCAGAATATTCGCCAGCAATAAATCACATTCAATGGTCGGGCAGTGTTGTGGCAGATAAGTTTCGATAATGACGCCATTACGCTGTGCATTGGCCTGTGTCGCTTCCAATGCCTGCGGGTCTGTATCGACCCCGATAATTTTATTTGCACCGAGCAGCGCCGCCGCTATCGCCAGAATGCCACTGCCACAACCATAATCAATCACGGTTTTACCGGTTAAATCAGCTTGATCTAACCATTGCAAACATAAGGCTGTGGTCGGATGCGTGCCAGTGCCAAAAGCCAAGCCGGGATCTAATAGAATATTAATGGCTTCTGGTTGAGGCGGTTGATGCCAGCTGGGCACAATCCATAATTTTTCACCGAAACAGATGGGTTTGAAGTTATCCATCCACTCGCGTTCCCAGTCTTTATCTTCAACCGCTTCAATCCGGCAGTCTGGTAAATCAGTTAGCTGGGATTTCAGTTTGGTCAGCAGCATATCCGTATCAGTTTCGGCATCAAATAATGCAATTACCGAGGTTGCAGACCATAGAGGTGTTTCACCTATAGCTGGTTCGTAAATCGGCTGATCGGCGTTGTCCTGGAAAGTGACAGCTGCCGCACCGCATTCAGACAGTGCATCAGATAATGCTTCTGCCTGCTGCGGCGAGCTGGTGAAAATAAGTTGGATCCAGGCCATAACAGACGGACTTAAAGTCCGAGTTTCTTTTCAAGGTAGTGGATGTTGGTGCCACCGGTTTGAAAATGCGTGTCATCCATAATGTCACGTTGTAATTCAACGTTAGTTTTGATGCCTTCAATGCCAATTTCTTTCAACGCCGTACGCATACGGGCGATCGCTGATTCACGGGTATTACCATAAGCAATCAATTTACCAATCAATGAATCATAGTTAGGTGGTACACGATAGCCGCTGTACAGATGTGAATCCATACGTATACCTGCGCCGCCAGGGGCATGGTAATGAGTCACTAAACCCGGACTCGGCATAAAGGTACGTGGGTCTTCAGCGTTAATACGACATTCAATCGCATGGCCGCGCATCACCACATCTTCTTGTTTAATCGACAGCGGTAAACCTGATGCTATACGGATCTGCTCAACAACCAAATCCACACCGGTAACGCGTTCGGTAACAGGATGTTCAACCTGAATACGAGTGTTCATCTCAATGAAATAGAACTCACCGTCTTGATAAAGGAACTCAAAGGTACCGGCACCACGGTAACCGATACGCACACAGGCATCGGCACAGACTTTACCCATACGATCGCGCATTTCTTTGGTAATGCCCGGCGCGGGAGCTTCTTCAACAACTTTCTGATGACGGCGCTGCATTGAGCAATCACGCTCGCCCAAATGCACGGCATTGCCATGTTCATCGGCTAATACCTGAAACTCAATATGACGTGGGTTTTCCAGGAATTTCTCCATGTAAACCATATCATTGCTGAACGCTGATTTAGCTTCGCTTTTGGTCAACGCAATGGCATTCAGCAAATGCGCTTCACTGTGTACTTCACGCATACCACGACCGCCACCACCGCCAGCGGCTTTGATAATGATCGGATAACCTATTTCGCGTGCCAGACGCAGATTAGTTTCATCATGGTTGCCAAGCGGGCCATCAGAACCCGGTACACAAGGTACGCCGGCCGCTTTCATGGCTTTTATCGCTTCAACTTTGTCACCCATAATACGAATGGTTTCTGGGCGAGGACCGATAAAAATAAAGCCACTTTCTTCGACACGTTCAGCAAAATCAGCGTTTTCTGACAGAAAACCGTATCCAGGATGGATTGCTGTGGCATCGGTGATTTCAGCTGCGCTGATCAAAGCCGGTACATTCAAATAGCTTAGGCCGGATGGCGCGGGCCCGATACAGACACTCTCATCAGCCAATAGTACATGTTTCAAATCCCGATCCACATCAGAGTGGACGGCAACAGTTTTAATCCCTAATTCCCAGCAGGCTCTGAGAATACGCAAAGCGATCTCGCCACGATTAGCGATGACAATTTTATCAATCATGATGTTTTATCCGCAGTGTTTAGCTTGCTAAAACAGCCGAAGCTGTCAGCAGTATTATTCGATAACGATCAACGGTTCGTCATATTCAACCGGGTGACCATCTTCGACCAGAATAGCTTTGACGGTACCGCTACGATCCGCTTCAATTTGATTGAACATTTTCATCGCTTCGATAATGCAAATGACATCACCGGCTGAAACTTGTTGACCGATTTCCACAAACGAAGCTGCTTCCGGTGATGGCGAACGATAAAAAGTGCCGACCATTGGTGAGCGAACAGCATTGGCTTCATTAGAGGATTTAGTTGCAGCGGCTGTTGCGGCAGCGGTAGCGGCTTCACTGGCAAATGACGGCACACTTGGTGCAGCTTGAGCGGGTTGTTGCGGAGCAGCAAAATATTGTTGTTGTGGATATGCAGTGCTGGCGCGGCTGATACGAACAGATTCTTCACCTTCAGAAATTTCGATCTCTGCAACATCCGATTCCTGAATCAAATCAATCAATTTTTTTATTTTACGAATATCCATGATTTAGCCTTGATGGTTGGTGTGTGTAATGGCAGCTTGTAATGCCAGTTCATAGCCCTGCGCACCAAGACCGCAAATCACGCCGACAGCTAAATCCGAAAAATAGGATTGCTGACGAAACGCCTCACGACGATGCACATTGGACAAATGTATTTCGATAAAGGGTATAGCTACCGCAGCCAAGGCATCACGAATTGCCACACTGGTATGGGTAAAGGCTGCAGGGTTAATTAAAATAAAATCATATTGCTGACGGGCTGACTGAATGGCGGCGATCAGTTCATGTTCGGCATTGCTTTGCAAAGAATCGAGTTGATGACCATCAGCTTGTGCCAGCTGTTGTAGGCGGTTGTTGATATCACTGAGGGTGGTGGCTCCATAAATTTCAGGCTCGCGCTGACCCAACAAATTCAGATTTGGGCCATGCAATACTAGAAATTTCGCCATAACAACCACATACCAACACTGGAAATATAAGCCGGGATTTTGCACCAGCGGGCGCTTTATTGTCCAGCTTTTTAACTAAAAATCCGGCTTTTTGTCGCTAATTTCGCCGAAATACAGTTATTCTCGCTATTTTGATTGTTGAGCCAGAAAATCCGCCAGATGAGTGTTCAACTGGGCGGCAGAGACATGACCGACCAAACGATGGGAAGCTGATTCTTCGGCATTTTTGTCATAAAACAACATGCTGGGTGGACCAAATACCCGAAGTGCTTTTAATAATGCCTGGTGCGCAGCAGTATTGTCAGTGAGGTCGACTTTCAGCAGAGTAAAGTTCTGCAAAGTACTGACCACTTGGGGATCACGAAAAGTAGTTTGTTCCATTGCCTTACAATCGGTACACCAGTCGGCGTAAAAATCCAGCATCACCGGTTGATTGCTGACTCTTAATGCCGATTCGAGCTCTTCGATTGAATTGACATAGGCAAATTGTAATTGTGGTGTAGTTGTTGAGTTGGCGTTACCAATACTCAATTTATGTAGTGGTTGCAAAATAGAATTGCCGCCACTGGCGCTACCGATCAGCATTAGTGCACCACTGATAAGTGATAGTAAACCCAGGCCTTTCCATAATTTTTGCCAGCCGGTGGCTTCGATCGGCAAATTATTAAGAGCTCCCAGATAAACCGCGCTGATAATCAACAATGCGCCGCTCATAAAAAGAATGGTCCAGCCGGGCAGAATGCGATCTAGCATCCAGATGGCAAGTGCAATAAGCATTACCCCAAAGAATGCCTTTATATTTTCCATCCAGCGTCCGGCTTTGGGTAATAAGGTGCCGGCCGAAGTACCAATGATCAGTAACGGTATGCCCATGCCGATACTCATCGCAAATAAGGCCGCACCACCTAAGACAGGATCGGCATGCTGGCTGATAAATAATAATGCTCCGGCCAATGGCGGTGCCAGACAAGGCCCGACGATTAATCCGGATAACAAGCCCATCAACGCGACCCCAATTAAAGTACCGCCTTGTTGACGATGACTGAGTTGGTGCAGACGTTGTTGCAAGCCATGCGGTAACTGCAATTCAAAAAAGCCAAACATTGATAAAGAAAGCAGCAGCAATATGCCAACAAAACTGGATATCACCCAGGGATTTTGCAACATGGCTTGCAGATTACCGCCGAGTAGTCCGGTTAACACACCAGCAGTGGTGTAGGTCACTGACATGGCGAGTACATAAATAAGAGACAGCACAAATGCCCGACGTGTGGTGATGTTTTCACCTTGGCCAACAATAATTCCAGACAAAATCGGAATCATTGGAAACACACAAGGGGTAAAAGCGAGCAGTAAGCCTAAACCAAGAAACCCAAACAGAATCTGTAACAGATTATCGTTTTGTAAACGTTGGGAAATCTCATCCTGTTGACTAACAACATTCGAGTTCATGACCGGGATAACAGGGGCAGGTTCGACAGCCGCTGCCGCTGGACTTGTTGAATCAGTCACCGCTGGCAGACTCAGATTAATGGTCTTACGAGTGGGCGGGTAACAAATGCCAAAGGTTTCAGAACAACCTTGATAGTGAGCCGTTAACGTCACCGAGGTTGCGTCAGTCTGACTGCGAATTAAAGGCAGATTTAGCTGAATATCGCTGGTATAAACTTCCGATAAGCCAAAATAGGCATCATTTTTTGTCTCACCGGCTGGCAAGGTAAATTCGCCAATCTGCACCGCATCGTTATCGGTTATTTCAAAGCGGATTTTGTCCTGATAAAGATAATTGCCCTCCATGATTCGCCAACCGGCAAGAATTGTTTCTGGAGTGGTCAATACCGCATCAAAAGCAAAGGCTTCATCGACTTCAGGAGGCATATCAGCGCTATTAAAGCCAAATTTCTCCAACAGGCTGGGCCGCGCTTGTGCTGAAAAACTGCTGAGAAGCATAAGCAGGATTAAAAATTGTTTCATGTAATGATCGCCACAGATTCGTTGCAGTTACAGACCATTCTAACAGCCGATTGTTACACGGGGATATGTAACAGGGTGTCATGTTGTCTTTAAACTGTAATAATTAGCCTCTTTTTTGGCAAAGCACAGGTGTCTTGTGGAAATCAAAACCATTCATAAACTTGAAAAGCAGGCCTACAAAAAAAGCCATGCTGAAATAGCACGAATAGGTTTCGCCTTATTTTTCCTCGCAGCCATCCTGGCATACAGTTTCGCCACCTCCGGCGGCGTTCCCAATAATCTCTTTTTAGCTATTGCCGCCGTGTTTGGTGGTTATATGGCAATGAATATCGGTGCTAATGACGTTGCCAACAATGTTGGACCAGCAGTAGGTTCCAAGGCGTTGACCATGGGCGGCGCCATCATGATTGCGATGATTTTCGAAGCCGCCGGTGCCTTTATTGCTGGCGGCGAGGTGGTTTCTACCATCAAAGGTGGCATCATCGATATCAAGCAATTCGGTGACGATACCGATAGCTTTATCTGGGCCATGATGGCCGCATTATTGGCTGCAGCTTTATGGTTGAATTTGGCTACTTTTGCCGGAGCGCCGGTTTCCACGACGCATTCAATTGTCGGTGGGGTGATGGGGGCAGGCATGGCCGCCGCCGGAATCAACATTGTTAATTGGGGCACCATGGGAGCAATTGTCAGCTCCTGGATCATTTCACCGTTAATGGGCGGCATTATCGCGGCATTATTTTTATTGGCGATCAAGAAAACCATTATTTTTCGTGATGACAAAATCCAGGCTTCATACCGTTGGGTACCAATTTATGTTTCAGTAATGGCCTGGGCTTTTGTAACGTACCTGGTGTTAAAAGGGCTCAGTCAAATTTGGGGCGGCATCGTAAACACGGTGAATAACCTGCCATTGGTTGACGTGGCAGCGCAAAGTAAACCGGGTTTTTTTATTGCAGCATTAATCGGTCTGATGGTGGCTGTGTTGGTGTTCTGGATTATGAAGAAGTCCTTAAGTCATAACATGCCCGGCATGAAGAATGATCGTCAGAGCGTAAACGCCCAGTTCACCATTCCATTGATATTTGCTGCTGCTTTATTAAGTTTTGCCCATGGCGCCAACGATGTGGCCAATGCTATCGGGCCTTTGGCAGCGATTAACGACGCAATCATGACCGGTGGCATCACATCTCAAGCCGGTATTCCAATCTGGGTGATGGCCGTTGGTGCTTTAGGTATTGCAATTGGTCTGGGCTTGTATGGGCCACGTTTAATTCGTACCGTTGGCGGTGAAATTACCGAGCTGGATCAGATGCGTGCTTATTCCATAGCAATGGCGGCATCATTAACAGTCATTATTGCTAGTCAATTAGGTTTGCCTGTTAGTACCACTCACGTTGCGATTGGTGGTGTATTCGGTGTGGGCTTTTTACGTGAATGGCTGGATGAATCAAATAAAATCGAAAGACAGATTGATCGCGAAAAAGCCGAAATCAGAGACGATAAAAAAATGCTTAATGCATTACGTAATGAGCTGAAAAAGCTGGAGAAAAAAACCAGCAAAATCCGTTGATGAATATCAACGGATTACTGAACTATATCGGTTGATCGAGGAAGAAGAAGCTGAGCTGAAAAAAGCCAAAAAAATCCTCAAAAAAGAAAAGAAAAACCTGTTTGTAAAACGCGATATGGTGAAAAAGATTGTGACTGCCTGGATTGTCACTGTACCAGCTGCCGCCACGCTGTCAGCCTGCATCTTCTTTATGATTAAAGGCATCATGCTGTAATCAAAAATTCATCAAACTGACATATTATAAATTGCTAATTAGTCAGGATGATTTTGCAAATGCTGAACAGACTTAAAGCGTTACCCGTTGCGATTCAGCAATATCTGGTGGTGACCTTCAGCTATTGGGCGTTTACCGTCTCAGATGGTGCGTTACGCATGTTGGTGGTGTTGTTCTTCCACCAATTGGGGTATAGCCCGCTTGAAGTGGCGATGTTGTTTGTCCTCTATGAGTTTTTTGGCATCGTGACAAACCTGGTTGGCGGTTGGCTGGCCGCCAGATTAGGCCTTAACGTCACGATGCATCTAGGCCTGTTATTGCAGGTCATTGCCTTAGCGATGTTGTTGGTCGATCCCCAATGGTTAACTGTAGCTTATGTAATGGTGGCGCAGGCGCTTTCTGGTATTGCCAAAGATCTCAATAAAATGAGCGCTAAATCCAGCATCAAAATGCTGGTTGCAGATGACGCTCAATCTACATTATTTAAATGGATATCCATTCTCACCGGCTCCAAAAATGCCCTTAAAGGGGTAGGTTTTTTTGTCGGTGCCGCTTTACTTTCTTGGATAGGCTTTCGCGGTGCCATTTTGGTTATGGCTGCGGTGTTATTGGTCGTGTTGATCTTCAGCATCGTGATGTTGCAGCGCGATTTAGGCAAAGCCAAAATCAAACCCAAATTCAGCGATATCTGGTCAAAAAGTGCGGCAGTAAATCGCTTGTCATTGGCACGGTTTTTTCTATTTGGTTCTCGTGACATCTGGTTTGTTGTTGCTTTGCCGGTGTTTTTGCACGCGCAATTGGAATGGCCAGCGATTTATGTTGGGGCTTTGCTGGCGGCATGGGTCATTGCTTATGGCATTGTGCAGGCCTTGGCGCCTAAACTCACTGGCTTTTCCAAACAGCATGCACCGGATGGATACCATGTCTGGTTATGGTCTTTGCCGCTTATAGTGTTGCCATTAATTATTGCGGGCGCGGTGTATTTTCAATGGGCAGTATTACCAGCATTAACCGTCGGTTTACTGGTTTATGGCGCTGTCTTTGCGATTAACTCAGCTATCCACTCTTATTTAATAGTGTCGTATGCTGATGCAGCAGGCGTGTCATTGGATGTTGGTTTTTATTACATGGCAAATGCGGCTGGCAGACTATTTGGAACCTTGTTATCCGGCTGGGTTTATCAGGTAGCTGGCTTGGCAGCGTGTTTGGTTATTTCAGCATTGATGATTTTCGCCGCCAGCATTATTTCAAAAATGTTACCGCGACAAGCCCAGCTCTGATAAAGGTTTCAGCGCTGTTATCAAATTGTCATATTTGCCCGTTAAGCTTTACGCTACGCAAAAATAGATCAGGGAACCCCCGTATATGAGCATATCGGTTTTGTTAGTGGAAGATGACGCCGCCATTCGTGACATGATTAATTTCAGTCTGCGACAGGCCGGATTCACCTGTGAAGCTTCCAAGGATGGTGAATCCGGTTTGGAGTGGCTGAAAAATCAGCAACCCGACATGATCCTGCTGGACTGGATGTTGCCCGGCATTGATGGCATCGAGTTTATAAGACGACTGCGCGCCAATGAATTTCTGGCCTCGATTCCAGTCATCATGCTCACCGCTAAAGGTGAAAGTGAGGACATGGTCAAAGGTCTGAGTGTCGGTGCTGATGATTACATCAACAAACCATTTTCTCCCCCAGAGTTAATCGCTCGCATAAAAGCGGTATTGCGTCGTTGCCGACCCATCGATAGTGATGATGCCCAGAAATTGCAGATGGGTGAATTAGTGATGGATACAAAGAGTCACAGGGTATTGGTCAATGGCGAAAGAATTGAATTGGGCCCGACCGAATTCCGTCTATTGCATTTCTTTATGAAAAATCCTGAGCGGGCTTATAACCGTTCGCAATTGTTGGATTTTGTCTGGGGCGACACCGTATATATAGAGGAGCGCACAGTGGATGTGCATATTCGTCGTTTACGTAAAGCACTTGAGCCAAGTAATCACGACAACCTGGTGCAAACCGTTCGTGGTGTGGGTTACCGTTTTTCTGCTGAATAACGGAGCACAATAATGCAATGGGATTATTGGCGTTTGCTCACAGTACTGAGTCTGGCAGGGTTTGTCGGGCTTGTATTCGGGCACATGATGACGTTTCTGTTTATCGCCTCACTTATTTATATTTTCTGGCTGCAAGGAAAGTGGTTTCAATTAAAAAGCTGGTTAGATAAACCGAAAAAAAATCGCTCCCCGGAAGCTGAAGGTGTTATTGACGATGTATGTCGTCAGATTGAGCAGATGCGGGCGCAAAACAGCAGTCGTAAGAAAAAACTCACCGGGTATCTAAAACGATTCCAGTCGGCAACCGCTGCGTTACCAGATGCAGTTGTGGTAATGGGAGAGTTTGGCCAGGTCAGTTGGGCGAATACCTCAGCTACTGAATTACTGGGTATCAGCTGGCCGCGTGATAATGGTGTACGAGTCAACAATCTGGTGCGTGATCCGACATTTCAAAGTCTTTTGGAAATGGACGCTGATGCTCCAGCGGTAGTTATTTCAACATCCCCAATGGATGATCGCATTCAACTCGAATTTAAAGTGGTGCGTTATGCCAGCAAGGATCGTTTGCTGATTGCCCGAGACATTACTCAAACTCAAAAATTGCAACGTATGCGGCGTGATTTTGTGGCCAATGTGTCACATGAATTACGTACGCCATTAACCGTGTTACGTGGTTATCTGGAAACCTTAACTACTGAGAGTGACCCAGATTTGTGGCGCCATGCCTTACCGGTGATGCAGCAGCAAAGCCAGCGCATGCATTTAATGATTAAAGACCTGTTGGCTTTGTCTCAACTTGAAACTGGCGATAAACCTTTATTACATAGACCTACCGATATTCCACGATTGCTGGCGGCAATTGTTGAAGATGCCAAACGTCTCGAACATTTTAATTCGCATCAAATAACCCTGCAGATCCTTAGCGATAAATGGTTGCTGGCCGATGTGGATGAGCTGCGCAGTGCCATCTCCAATCTGGTGTTTAATGCAGTGAAATATACGCCGGAAGCCTGTGAGATAGAGGTTATCTGGCAGGTTGAGCAAAACGTGCCTTCCATCAGCGTGATTGATCACGGTGATGGAATTGAAGCCCGCCATTTGGAAAGACTGACCGAACGGTTTTATCGTGTTGATTCGGGGCGTTCACGTGAGGCCGGCGGAACAGGTCTCGGGCTTGCCATCGTTAAACATGTTTTGCAACGCCACAATGCCGCGCTGACTATTGATAGTCAGATTGGCCAAGGCTCTCGCTTTACCTGTGTTTTCCGGAAACAAATTGGTTGAACCCAGCGATATCTAAGTTCCAGATATCGCTGTGGCTGTCATTGAATTGTCATATTAACTTCATACTCTTGTCACAGTCCGGCCCGATACTAAGCCCGGTAAGCAGCTTGTAGTTGCTTTATTTCTTTCAACCAATGGAGCTGAACACTCATGTTCAAAACTAAACTCGCCGTTCTGGGCGCCGCTGTAACGATGGCGTTCTCATCCGTAACACTGGCTGACGTTGATCCAAATCTTCCTGAATACAAATCTGTATCAGGTGTATCTGGCAACTTGACCAGTATCGGTTCTGATACATTGAACAACCTGATGACATTGTGGGCTGAAGAATTCAACAAATTCTACCCAAATGTAAACATTCAGATTCAAGGTGCCGGTTCTTCAACTGCGCCACCAGCTTTGACAGAAGGTACAGCTACTTTGGCCCCAATGAGCCGTGGTATGCGTCAATCTGAAATTCAGGAATTTGAGAAAAAATTTGGCTATGCACCAACTGAATTACCAGTTGCAGTTGACATGGTTGCCGTATACGTAAATAAAGACAATCCGATTGAAGGTTTAACCCTGCAACAAGTTGACGCTATCTTCTCTGCAACTCGTCGTTGTGGTAACGATGCTGATATCACTCGTTGGGGTGAGGTTGGTTTGAGTGGTGCTTGGGAAAATCGTGATTTTGCTCTGTACAGCCGTAACGCTGTTTCAGGCACATATGGTTTCTTTAAAGACAGCGCCTTGTGTGGCGGTGACTTTAAATCAAGCATCAACGAGCAACCAGGTTCTTCTTCAGTTGTTCAAGGTGTAACAGAATCAATTAACGGTATCGGCTACTCTGGTATCGGTTACCGTACTTCAGGCGTTCGTGTAGTGCCATTAGCTGCAGAAGCTGGTGCTGAATATGCAGAAGCAACTGCTGAAAATGCAGCTGCTGGTACATACCCGCTTGCACGTTACTTGTACGTTTACATCAACAAACACCCTAACCAAGAGTTAGATCCACAAACACGTGAATTCGTGAAAATGCTCTACTCTAAACCAGGTCAGGATGTTGTATTCCGTGATGGCTTCGTACCATTACCAGAATCAATTGCATCAAAAGTACGTAAAGATTTAGGCATTGAATAAACTTTAATGCTTGACCTGAAAGAGAGGCTTCGGCCTCTCTTTTTTTTGGGCGAAATTCAACTTAAAGCCAATAATTATAAGGCTTTTAAGTCTTGTCATATTTCTGTCACAGTTTGAATTTATCATTGCAGCTCAAACCGTCCAGCGGCTAACAGGCAACAGCAACCATGAATGAAACAACACTCTCAGCGGATGTTAATTCTCGCGGCAAATCTCTACTGCCTTCAGTAGAAGCACGAGAAAAAATGCGTAAGAAACGCGACTTTAAAGACAAACTATCCCGTTGGGGTATTACCTATGCCGGTTATGGTGTGGTATTCGCTCTGGCGATGATTTTTGTCTACTTATTTTATGAAGTAATGCCTATCCTCAAGGGCGCTTCAGTTACACCGCAAAGCAGTTACAGCCTGCCTGTGACCAGTGCACAAACCCAACATTTGATTTTAGAACGCTACGAAGAGCTGGGTATCCAATACACCGATGATGGTGTTATCACCTTCTTCGAAGCAGATGATGGCGAGATCCGTGAACAAGTCGAACTGTCACTACCTGATGATGCATCTATCACCAGCTTTGCTCATTCCGAATATATCGGTGGAGTTACTGCTCGTGGTTTAAGTAATGGTCAGGTGCACATCACTAAACATTCGTTCCAAACTTCCTTTCCAAATGATCAACGTTTAATTACGCCGGTTATTGATTATCCATTTGGTGAAGCTGCGATTACCATTGATGAGCAAGGTCAACCGCTAGAATTATTAGCGATTGAAACCGTTACCCGTGGTTCGGGTGGTTCAATGATCGCGGCATTAACTGCTGACAAACGTCTGTTGCTGACGCAAATCAGCAGTAAGAGCAACTTACTGACTGGTGAAGTCACCGTTGAAAACAACACGATTGAACTGAGTGATGTGCCTGCCTCACCAGTTAAAATGCTGCTTGATAAAGCCTTACGTAGCTTATTCATTACGGATAGCGAAGGTTTTATTCATTATTACAGTATCAATGATTTTAAAAACTCCCGTCTTGTCGCCACGGTAAATGCTGGTGAAGGCAGTCCAATTACCGCAATTGATTTTCTGGTGGGTAGTGTTTCGCTTATTGCCGGTAATGAGCGTGGTGAGTTAAGCCAGTGGTTTTTAGTACGTGATGAAAACAATAACTACGACTTAACCAAAATCCGTGAATTCAAATCGCATAAAAATGCGATTACCGCATTGGCTCCGGAATATACCCGTAAAGGTTTCCTGGCAGTGGATGCCGGTGGTTATCTGGGTATTCACTACGGTACGTCAGCTCGTACTCTGTACCTGGAGCAAGAAACAGAAAACCCTTTGGTCAGCGCTGCTATCTCACAAGTAAATGGACGGTTATTGTTATTGGATGACCAACAACAGGTTCAAGTCGCTGGTTTATGGAATCAACATCCTCAACTGTCATTCTCGGCGATGTGGAATAAGGTCTGGTATGAAGGCCGCGCTGATCCAGAATACATTTGGCAGTCATCTTCTGCCTCTGATGAATTTGAATCTAAATTCAGCTTGGTACCGTTATCGATTGGAACGCTAAAAGCAGCGCTTTACGCCATGCTGTTTGCGATGCCGCTGGCGATTGCTGGTGCCATTTACACGGCTTATTTCATGTCACCGAAAATTCGTGGTGTAGTCAAACCTAGCATTGAGATTATGGAAGCGTTACCAACCGTTATCCTCGGTTTTCTTGCAGGTTTATGGCTGGCCCCATTTGCCGAGGACCATCTGCCGGCGATATTCAGTTTTGTCATATTAATGCCAGTGATGATGTTGCTGTTTGCCTTTATCTGGACGAAGTTGCCAGCTGGTATTCGCCATGCGGTGCCTGATGGTTGGGAAGCCGCGTTATTGGTACCAGTCATATTATTGTTTGGCTATATCTGTATTACCGCCAGTCCCTATATCGAAATCTGGTTCTTTAACGGCAGTATGCGTCAGTGGTTTACCGATGTCGGTATTACCTATGATCAACGTAATGCGATGATTGTTGGTATTGCGATGGGTTTTGCGGTTATCCCGACTATCTTCTCTATTGCCGAAGATGCGGTATTTACCGTGCCAAAACATCTCACTCAAGGCTCTTTGGCATTGGGTGCAACCCGCTGGCAAACCGTTGTCGGTGTGGTGTTGCCAACCGCAAGTCCGGGGATTTTCTCGGCCATTATGATGGGCTTTGGTCGTGCTGTTGGTGAAACCATGATTGTATTGATGGCAACTGGTAACAGTCCGGTGGTGAACTTCAATATCTTTGAAGGTATGCGTACCTTGTCAGCCAATATCGCGGTTGAATTACCTGAAACGGCAGTCGGTTCGTCACATTTCCGAATCCTGTTCTTAGCGGCTCTTGTGTTGTTGGCTCTGACATTTATCGTCAACACCTTCGCCGAAATTATTCGTCAGCGGCTGCGTGCCCGCTACAGCAACCTGTAATTGGCATTTAAGGATCAAAAATGAAAACATGGTTTAAAAGTGGTGCGCCGTGGATTTGGCTGAATGGCGGTGCAGTGGCCATCTGTATGATTATGGTGGTCGGCTTGATAGGTCTGATTGCGGTACGTGGCTTTGGACATTTCTGGCCTGCTGATGTCGCTGAAATTGAAATTAACGACCATACCGGTAAACAAACAGTGGTATTGGGTGAAGTTGTCCGTTCACAAACGATTCCTTCAGCAGTTGCCAGAGACGCCGGCAATTATGTGCCGGATGATATCGAGCTGGTGACGCGTTATCTGATTAAACAAGGTAACCGTGACCAGACTGGCCGTGACTTCGTCTGGTACCTTGAACTGGGCATGGAAGATTTCCGTTACCCGGATACGGCGTATGTGGTTGAGCGTCGCGAGTGGGGTAACTTTTACGGCTATCCTTTAGCATTGCAACGGGAAGGCGAGGTCATTGCCACAGCAGCAGATGCTAATTTCTGGCCAATGATTCAAGAATCAGTAGATCGCAGTCTGAAATTGCATCGCGATATTCAGAGAATTGAAAAAGGCGAAATCGGCCGAATCAGTACTAGATTAAATGAGCTGCGACTGGATCTACGTCGTTTGGATTTGCGTGATCCTCCGGCCGATGTGCGGGCAGCAGAAGAAGCCCGTGTTGCCGAAGCGCGTGCTCAGTTAGAAATCGACTATCAGGTATTACGTAAAGACCTGGATGTGCTTTATCAAAGTACCAAGCGTGACACTTTGCAAATGCGCATGAGTGACAACAAGGAAGTTGCCATTTCGCTGGCGGATATTGTTCGGGTAACCGCACCAAACACCATGTCTGTGCCAACCAAAATGGGCCAGTATGTTGAACGTCTTTGGGAATTCTTATCAGAGCAACCACGTGAGGCCAACACCGAAGGCGGTATTTTTCCGGCTATCTTCGGCACGGTGACCATGGTTTTTGTCATGTCAATTATGGTGACACCGTTCGGTATCTTGGCGGCCATTTATCTGCGTGAATATGCCAAACAAGGTTTGATGACTCGTATTATCCGGATTTCGGTTTATAACCTCGCCGGGGTGCCATCCATTGTTTATGGTGTATTTGGTTTGGGTTTCTTCGTTTACTTTTTAGGCGGCAATCTGGACAGGCTGTTCTATGAGGCGGCGCTG
Organism: Methylophaga muralis; assembly: GCF_001720165.1. GTDB lineage: Bacteria > Pseudomonadota > Gammaproteobacteria > Nitrosococcales > Methylophagaceae > Methylophaga > Methylophaga muralis. Next base: position 127,659 of record NZ_MCRI01000001.1, on the reverse strand, counting down.
CCCACACCGACGTTTGGTACGCCGGGTTTATTCTGGGCTTCATTAACGCTGGCATTATTAACACTGCCGATTGTTATCGTGTCGACCGAAGAAGGTCTGGCACGGATTCCATCAACCATTCGTCAGGGTAGTTTGGCGCTGGGTGCAACCAAAGCCGAAACGCTTTGGAAAGTTATTGTGCCATTAGCTACACCGGCAATGATGACCGGTTTGATTCTGGCGATTGCCCGAGCCGCTGGTGAGGTTGCACCACTGATGCTGGTGGGTGTAGTGAAACTGGCTCCGACATTGCCGGTCGATGCCACTTTCCCGTTCATCCATTTAGAACGCAAAATTATGCACTTGGGCTTCCATATATACGATGTTGGTTTCCAAAGTCCTAACGTAGAAGCAGCACGTCCATTGGTTTATGCCACAGCATTGATACTGGTGATTTTGATTGTGGTACTGAATTTAACCGCTATCAGTATCCGTAACCGCTTACGCGAACGTTATCGCAGTGCGTCCGATTAATGCTCAATGCATCCTGTAATTAAACGAGTATATGACTATGAATTCACAAGCAACTAACGCCACCCCGATTCGCGTTTCATTAAACCAATCACGCGGCGGTGAAGAAAGAGAAGCACTGCTGATGGCAAATGAAACACCAAAGATCCAGGTAAACGATTTAAATCTTTATTACGGAAAAGATCAGGCGTTGAAAAATATCACCCTGACCATTCCGGAAAAAAAGGTGACCGCATTTATCGGACCTTCCGGTTGTGGTAAATCAACTTTGTTACGTTGTTTCAACCGAATGAATGATCTGGTGGATAACGTCACCATCACCGGTGAAATGCTGATGGATGGTTTTGAAATAAACGATCCGAAAATCAACGTCGCTGAATTGCGCCGTCAGGTCGGTATGGTGTTCCAGAAGCCAAATCCGTTCCCGAAAACCATTTATGAAAACGTTGCTTACGGTCTGCGTTTGCAAGGCATTAATGATCGGCAGACGCTGGATAAAGTGGTTGAGAAATCACTAAAAGGTGCAGCGTTGTGGGATGAAGTCAAAGATCGTTTGAATGAATCAGCGATGGGCATGTCGGGCGGTCAGCAACAACGTCTGGTTATTGCCAGAGCGATTGCGATTGAGCCGGAAGTGATTTTATTGGATGAACCGGCTTCAGCTCTGGATCCGATTTCAACTTTGAAAATCGAAGAGCTGATTAACGAGCTGAAAGATCAATACACCATCGTTATCGTTACTCATAACATGCAACAAGCGGCGCGCGTTTCTGATTACACCGCCTTTATGTATATGGGCGAGATGATCGAATTTGGTGCCACCGACCAGTTGTTTACCAATCCAACAGTTAAACAAACTGAAGATTATATTACCGGCCGTTACGGCTAGGCTGCAGGTTCAGGAGATCCTTAATGGCTACAAATAAATCGCAACATATTTCGCAACAGTTCGAAAAAGAACTTCAAGATATCCGCAGCCGTGTACTTGCCATGGGTGGCTTGGTAGAACAACAAGTCTCCAATGCAATGGAAGCGCTGGTCACTGGTGATGCAGAACTGGCTCGCCAGGTTATTACCGACGATGAAGACGTTAATAAAATGGATATCAGCATTGATGAAGACTGTATTCAAATCATCGCGCTGCGCCAGCCCACAGCCAGTGATTTAAGACTGGTGACCGGTATTCTGAAAACCATTACCGATCTGGAACGTATCGGTGATGAAGCGGTACGCATTGGCAGAATGGCATTAAACCTTGCCGAAAAAGATCGACCGAAAAAGAATTACCGTGAGCTGCATGCACTGGGTCAACATGTGTCAGGCATGTTGCATAACACGCTGGATGCCTTCGCTCGTTTTGATGTTGATGCGGCCTTACAGGTAGCGCATGAAGATCGTCAGGTCGATGAGGAATATGAAGGTATCATGCGTCAACTGATGACCTACATGATGGAAGATCCACGGACTATCAGTCGTGCGATTGACATGATGTGGTCAGCCCGCTCATTGGAACGTATCGGCGATCATTCACGCAATATTTCTCAACATATCATTTACCTGGTTGAAGGTAAGGACGTCAGACATTTATCCGCTGAAAAAATGGAAAAAGTGGTTAAAGGTAACGAATAAATTTCTCTCGCGTGACTCGGCCCGTATTCATCATGGATGCGGGCTTTTTTTTACATCGAATTATCAAACTTCGTAGCATCCACGGTCTTAGTCAGGCAAAATGCCATCACGTCCATTTAAGCTGAGTTTATGGAAACACCAGAAGATTTTGATGTCCTCGCCGCTGTAGACCTCGGTTCAAACAGCTTTCATATGATCATTGCCCGATTGCGTGACGGGCACTTCCAGGTAATGGATCGACTGCGTGAAATGGTGCAGCTAAGAGCCGGACTGGATAAACACAATATGTTGTCCGAAGAGGCTCAGACTCGCGCTATCGCCTGTCTGGAACGCTTCGGCGAGCGCATTCGACATTTGCCTGCCGGAAAAGTCAGGATAGTTGGTACCAATACATTACGCGTTGCTGAAAATAGTCGTGAATTTCTGCGTAAAGCCCGACAGGCGTTAGGCCATCCCATCGAAATAGTCACTGGCGAAGAAGAGGCACGGCTAATCTATATGGGCGTTTCGCGCTCATTAGCCTTTGATAATAGCCGCCGACTGGTGATGGATATTGGTGGTGGCAGCACGGAATTTATTATTGGTGAAGGGCTGGAAGGCATGCGCCGGGAAAGCCTGGAAATGGGCTGTGTTAGTTTCACTCAACGATTCTTTACCGATGGTACTGTTAGTCAATTGCGTATGCAGGCAGCCTTATTAACTGCGGCAATCAAGCTGCGTTCTATTCAACGACCCTATCAAAATCTTGGTTGGGTTGAGGCTGTTGGCGCTTCCGGCACAATTCGTACAGTAGCCAGTATAGCAACAGCGCAGAGTTGGAGCGAAAATGGGGTAATCACCACCGAAGCTCTGGATAAAATTATTGCTCATATGATTGAGGCTGGTCATCACGATCAATTTCAATTGGAGGGTTTAAGTCCAGAACGAGCCAATGTATTGGCTGGTGGGGTTGCTGTCTTAAAAGCATCATTCGACCGATTAAAAATTGATCGGATGATTGTGTCAGATGGAGCACTTCGTGAGGGTTTGCTTTACGACTTACAAGGCCGTATTCAGCATGATGATGAACGGGACCGCACGGTCAATTCATTAGCCCGTCGTTATCACGTCGATGAAGCTCACGCTGATCGGGTTAGCAAAATGGCAACGGAGTTATATCAACAGGTTGCCACCGAATGGGAAATCAGTGGAGAAGAGCATCTACATCGCCTGCAATGGGCGGCCAAATTACATGAAGTCGGATTGGCCATTTCGCATTACCAATATCACAAGCATTCTGCTTACTTAGTTGCACACTCGGATTTACCGGGTTTTTCACGTGAAGAACAACAAGCACTGGCGGCTATGGTCAGAGGGCAGCGTCGCAGTTTCCCTCGAAAACATATCAAACAGTTGTCTGATGATATGCAGCAATCCACCACCCGTCTGACCATCTTATTACGCTTATCTCTTGTATTTAATCGCGGCCGCAGTGAAAAGACCGACACCCATGTTGGCCTCAGCATGCATCGCAATTCATTGATATTGACACTGCCAACCGGCTGGCTGGAAGAGCATCCATTAACGGAAGCCGATCTGATTCAGGAGCGCCAGGAATTGAAAGAGATTGATATTCGTTTGAAGATCCGCGACTAGCTGCTGTTGGTCTTTCAAAGCCGCCTTTGCAAGATCAAAATCCTCTAAAACGGAATTTCGCTGCTCAGCAACAGTCAATGCTGTAATTGGCGAGGATAATTTATGTGGCGAAGCATATCTGTTGTTGTTTCAGCTTTAACGGTAACGCAGCCGATATGGGCGGAAGACAAGCTATATCAAAGTGAAACGGGCGAACGCTTCATCATCAGCCAGACGAAAGATGGCAAACATTGGGCAACACTGTTTATCAGTGATAAATACACTGCCAGCTTTGCCCATAATGAACTGATTCTGCTGCAACTAGATGATCAAACACCAATTTCATTGGAGCATGGCAATTTGAGTTGTGGCTCACCAGCCAAAGCCGCACAAACGGTGTTTTATGATTATTCCAGTTCCGTTGATGAGGTATTCGCCAAAGCTGAAACTCAGCCATTACCAAAAGGATTTCAGCAGGCACGGCAACGTGATGTGTTTAGTGCTATCACCGTAGATCGGCGTGCTGAAACGGTTGATTTTGTGTTGGAGGCTGAAACGATCAATTTGCAACAACTGCACTCAGCTAACACACTGATTTTTCATTTTGTCACTGATGATGGCAAACGTCATCAGGCCATATTTCACTTAAAATAAAACATGCAGGATCTGAGTAGCACTCAGATCCTGCATGTTTTTTTACTGCGCTTTTTTAGGTCTTACCTCGCCAATCGCACCATCTGCTCTGGCTTTAAAGTAGGCATAAAGATTATCTAATCCTGCCATAACTTCAGCGCTGGCTTTCCATGGTGGCATGGCCATTCTTCCGTTGGTGACAATATCGTCAAATTCTTCTCTAGTCAGATTATTCATACTGTCGGCCAAGTTTGGCCCAATCATGCCTTGTCCGAAGGAGCATGACAGCGTGCGCACTGATTTCGATGGATAATAAAACCTTTATAGGTTTCTTCGTCCAACACGTTTCCATCAGTTACCGTGTAAAGTTTATCCTCGGCAAAACTTAATGGGCTAAAAGCGAGTAAATTTGCCAATAACACTAAACTGAACGTTCTTCTCAGATTGTTTTTCATACATACTCCTGCAAATATTAATTGTCAGAATTCTGAGAAATTAACCGTTACTTACTTCATGCTCATCACTAGCTAAACCGTGCTTTATATGAGCATTCACGTGTAAACTGCTGCTTTCATCAATTTAGGACGTTCCACTTTCAGATGGTCCTCGGTTTTGATTACAACGTTATCCGGTCAACTTCATCAAACTCACAATACTAGTTTAGTAAATGCTAATAAATGAAAAATGTGTTTTTTGCGGTGCCACTAGGGCAAATCACACAAAAAATAAAGGGTTAAAGTGATAATCTGTCGACTAGTTGAAATTCAGGTTAAATAAATGGATGCACTCACGACATCGTTGGTCACAGCTTTTTTGCTGGGTTTGTTCAGTTCGGCCCATTGCATTGCCATGTGTGGCTCGGTGATTGGCGCTTTGACGTTGACCTTGCCAGTCGAAATCCGTCAACAGCCTCGTAAAATGTTTCCATTTGTCTTCAACTACAACGTCGGTCGCATCCTTAGCTACGCTATTGCTGGCAGTATTGTGGGTTTTCTTGCTTCTCCATTAGCTCAAATCAATGGACTGTCGGTATTACGTTATCTTTCGGTTTTAGTGATGATCGGTATGGGCTTGTATCTGGCCGGTTGGTTTCCAAAATTCGCCCATGCAGAAAAAATTGGCGCGCCAATCTGGCGAAAACTACAACCGATTGGGCAAAAACTGTTACCGGTACGTACGCTAAAACAAGCTTTTCTATTAGGCGCCGTTTGGGGCTGGTTACCGTGTGGTCTGGTTTATGCTGGTCTTGCTGTAGCAGCAACGACGGGAGATCCTTTATATGCTGCTTCAGTCATGCTGGCATTTGGCTTAGGTACTTTACCTGCTGTAATGGGGGCGGGAATGTTTGCTGGTATGTTGGCTTCATTAGCGCGTAATCAACTGTTTCGAAAACTGGCGGGGTTATTGATCATCGTGATGGCTTTGTTGCTATTGTTATGGCCTCATGGCGGGCATCATGATCATGAACATGTTGATACATCCCCTTCAACAGAGATGGAATCTGGTCATGATCATTCTCACCAACATTAAGTTGAGCGTGCCAACATGACGACAGAAATGATTGGTCATTCACCGCAAATCACGCATTTGCAGCGTGTGTTGCCGATGATTGCGTTAAGTGATGCCAGCGTATTGATTTGCGGAGAGACCGGCACCGGTAAAGAACTGGTTGCCCAACGTCTGCATCAATTAAGTCGTCGTGCTGATAAACCGATGGTAACCATTAATTGTGCTGCGTTACCGGCTCAAGATACCGAAGTGGACTTGTTTGGTCGGGCTAATGCAAATGGTGAGGTAATTGAGCCAGGAAGATTGCTGGCGGCTCAAGGTAGTTCAGTCTTTCTGGATGAAGTCGATGCCTTACCATTAAGCGTGCAGGCCAAAGTATTACGGTTTCTCGAAGCAGGCGAATGTCAGTTAGCCGGTAGCCATAAATTACATCTTATCGATGCACGGATTCTGGCGGCGTCCAGTGTGGACTTACCTGCCGAAGTAAAAGCTGGTCGATTTCGTGCCGACCTTTATTATCGCTTGCAAGTGGTGCCAATCGAATTGCCGGTGTTGAAGCAACGCAGTGAAGATATTCCGTTGCTGTTGAATTATTTTGCCAAGCAATTTGCTGGCAGTAATGCGCCCTTACGTTTTGCCAAAGATGTTATCCAACAATTGCAGCGTTACAGCTGGCCGGGCAATGTCCGCGAATTATCCAACTTTTGTCAGCGCCTCAGTTTATTGCAGCCGGGCATTATGGTGCAGCTAAAAGATCTGCCAGCAGAGATGCAGCAGAAAGCATTCTCAACTCCACAGCAATTTACAATTCCCCCAGAAGGCATTGATCTGTCGCAGTTGGAACTGGATTTGATCGAACAAGCTTTGGAAATGGCCGCTGGCAACCGCTCCAAAGCCGCCAGATTATTAGGTATTACCCGCGATACGCTGCTTTATCGCATGCAGAAATACGGCCTCTCTGACGAAAACCGATAGCTCTCTCAACCGTGCGTCAAAAGCACTTTTGGTTTACAGTAGCGGCACTGCAACAAATGAGAAAACAGGCATGAAACAGTATCTCGAATTACTCCGTGATGTAATGGATAACGGTGTAGATAAAGGCGATCGCACCGGCACTGGTGCCCGCTCAGTATTTGGTCGACAAGTGCGTTACGATTTAGCCGAAGGCTTTCCTTTACTCACCACCAAAAAACTGCATATTCGCAGTATTCTTCATGAACTCTTATGGTTTCTTAGTGGTGAGACCAATATCCGTTATCTTAAAGAAAATGGTGTATCGATTTGGGATGAGTGGGCGACACCTGAAGGTGAACTCGGCCCGGTTTACGGTGCACAATGGCGTAACTGGCAAGGTGCTGATGGTCAAAAATATGATCAGATTTCAGCATTAGTCGAAAGCTTGAAAAACAATCCCGACAGTCGCCGCCATATTATCAACGGCTGGAATGTCGCATTGTTACCGGACGAAAAACAAAAACCTTGGGAAAATGCCGCCGCTGGAAAAATGGCTCTGCCACCATGCCATGTTTTGTATCAGTTTTATGTGGCCAACGGTAAGCTCAGCGCGTCTTTATATATTCGTTCAAACGATTTGTTTCTGGGCAACCCTTATAACACCGCTTCACTGGCGTTTTTAACGCATATGCTGGCCCAGCAATGTGATTTGGATGTCGGTGAAATCGTTCTCAGCATTGGTGATGCCCACATATACAGCAATCATTTCGAGCAGGTTGAAACGCAATTACAACGCACTCCGGGTCCCTTACCTCAATTGAAAATTCATCGTAAACCCGACTCTATTTTTGACTATCGTTTTGATGATTTTGAAATCGTTGGTTATGAAGCGCAGGCCCATATTAAAGCGCCGATAGCCGTATGATTGAAAAAGCCCAAAAACCGTTATATATCGTCTGGCAGGACAAGTTTCTGCAACACGAATCGATCATTGATGAACAGCACCGAGGTGCTGTCGCGATCATCAATTCCCTGCATTACTTTATCCAGCAAGGGCTTTCACTAAATCAGTTAAAGCCGACGGTGCAGATTCTGAAAAACTATCTGAATTTTCATTTCATGACCGAACAGGGAATTCTAGAAGCACTAGAATGCCCATTAATGAAGCAATATAAAGCAGAATCAGCCAAAACCTTAAGAGACTTTGATGCCTGCTATCTACAAGGCATTTCCGAGGAAGATCCAACGACATTACTGATTTGTCTGAGAAACTGGTGGCAACAACATCTGGAATTGCATGAAAAAATCACCCCGTTTCTGCACGAGTGGAAAGGGGACTATTGCCGAGTTAACGAGTAAACAATACGCTGCATGGTGCATTGAACATGCCTTAAGTTTTTATTAAGAATATGGGTTTAGCCTAAGCGTAAGAGAGTAAATTCAAGGACTACAGCATGACACAACAAAACTTAAAATCTTATCGAGTTTGGGATAGACCGGTCAGGATCTTTCATTGGGTGGCGGTGTTGACGTTTATCCCGATGGTTGCCTTAGGTTTGGTAATGATGTTCAGCCGCGACTTAGGCATATCGGGTGAAGATAAAGTGTTGTTAAAAGCCATCCACATCTGGATTGGCTATGTGTTTTTCTTGAACATTGTGATGCGTATTGTTTGGGCTTTCCGTGGCAATCGCTTTGCCAGATGGAAAGCCATTTTGCCATTCGGTAGGGTTTATAAAGCGCAATACGCGGCTTATCGTGAAGCTGGCAAAACCAAACGTAAACTCAATTTCCTCGGTCATAACCCGCTAGGCCGCTGGAGCGTTATGGTGATGTTGTTTTTGATGACAGCACAAAGTATCACTGGCCTGGTATTGGGCAGCACCGATCTGTATATGCCACCGTTTGGTTCGCAAATAAAAGCCTGGGTAGCACAAGATGAAGCTTCCATGGCGTTGATTGTGCCGGGTGATCGGGAAACTGGTATCAACCCTGAGGCTTATCAGGAAATGCGTGATTTCCGTACCCCGTATCGCAGCTGGCACACTTACTTTTTTTATCTGCTGATAATCTCAGTTTTAGTGCATATTGCAGCGGTTATCAGAGCCGAGAAGAAAGAGGGCAGTGGCCTGACGTCAGGCATGATCACCGGCAATAAGGTGTATTCCGAAAAACCGTTTGATGCGGATTAAAAAACTGTTAAGCCGAATGGCGACTGGTCACCAGTCGCCTGGCCCGACGTTTTTGTAACCAGCGGATCAAGCCGGTTACAAATAATATCAATGGCAAAAATCCAGCAATAAACACCAGAATTCGGCCAGTCATGCCAAACACTTCGCCGTTATGCAGCGGATGTAACCAATGCATTAATACATCACCTCCGGTGTCATGTTTGGTGTCACGAAGCGCCAGAGTTTCTCCAGTTAAGGGATCAATCCACACCTGAGTTCGGGGAAAACGTCGGCTCGGTTCCCCGTCTTGATACATGGCAATTCGCCAGGCTTTCTGGTTATTCAATCCGGGTGTTTCCACCCAGCGTAATTCAGCTTGGGGAAATTGTTGTCTGGCGATTTCGACCGCTTGATCAGCAGTAATCCGCGACGCATTCTCTGAATGATTTAATGCAATTTTCGGTGAGCTGGTTAGATCAGAAAATGGCTTCACCAACATGGCCGTTTCATCAGGCAGGGCGAGTGCCGCCCCGGTCAGACTTAAAATCAGCAAAAACACTAATCCATAACTGCCCGCCAGCACATGCAGATCGTAATTGAGTCGTGCTTTACCAGTTCGAAGCTGAGGTTTTAAAGCATGTTTCAACCCTGCCCAACCCGGCCACCACAGCCAAATCCCGGAAATAAACGAAATTAAAGAAATCAGCCCGATAATGCCAATGGCGATCTTGCCGGGTTTTTCCAACAGCAGACTGTAATGCAAATCGTAAATCCAGGTCATTGCATAATCGCCCCAAAAACGGGAGCTGGTGACTTCAAGCGTCACAGGGTCAACCGTCAACATTAATGGGGAAAAGTGTTTTCCATCGGACTCAACCGGCGTGTAATAACGCGCCATAATCGGCCAGTCATTGTGCATTGGCTGTTCGATACGCCACGGATCGGTACGAGTCGGATGCGCCTGTTGCAGGGCATCAAGAATGTCCTGTTGTGCTGGCATTTCGTAAGGAACGCTGGTGGGTTCAATCTGCGGATTGATGATCTGATCGATTTCCAGATAAAACACCAGAATACTGCCAGTCAGCCCCAGCAATACCAGCAAAGCACCGATACTCAGACCGAGATATAAATGAATGCTCAGCCAGGTTCGGCGGGCGTTTTTCATGGTGAGGTTTATCCGAATGACGTTATTGATTCGCTGCCGAATAGTGACAGCGAATCAACCAAAAAAGTAATGGGCTAGAAGTCTACCTGAACTGAGCCATACACGGCACGTCCATCGCCTGGGGAGTGCATGCTTTCGGTATTTAACCAAACATATTCATAATATCGGTCAAATATATTTTTCAGTTCCAATCCCAGTTTTACTTTGTCAGTGAGTGCATAACTGGCCGAAGCGTTGACTAAAACATATTGGCCAAATTTTCGTGTGTCATTGTCAACGGTTAGATAGTAATCATCTTGTGCGCTGACCCAACTGGACAGCTTCAGTTTTGGGTTCGCCTGATAATCGATACCGGCATCAATTAAATAGCTCGGCACATGATCAATTTCATTGCCTTTGGAATTAGGTTTATCTGAGCCCGCTTTCAGGATTTCCGAATCCTGAAATGCGGCGGCAAACCATACACCTAATTTTTCGGTGGCTTGTGCATTAAATTGAACATCAACGCCACGACGTTCGGTTTTACCAATATTTTCACTGTCATTATTAGCATCACCTAACTTTGTTTTGAACTCTCCCGAGGCAACCTGCTGCCAGACAGCAACTCGACCATTTAACCAGTCGGTGGGGGTAAATTTCAGCCCAATCTCCCAGCCTTCGTTAATAGACGCATCCAAATCATCGGAGAAAACATTTTTTTGATAGCTGGCGGCACCTGAAGCTACTTGAAAGGTTTTACCCCAATTACCATAAACCGCATAACGGTCCGTCAGTGAATACACAGCACTGAATTTTGGCTGACTGATATTGCCATAATCATTTATATCACGGCGCACACCGGCATCGTTCAAGCTGCCGCGAACCGTATCCACGCGATAAGCCGGTACCAGTTTTAACTTTTCGGTCGGTTTGTAAATCGCCTGAACAAAGCCGCCGTAGATATCAAAATCGAATTTTTGATCGCGAGTCTGAGAATTACGGTTTCTAAAATCATCGACGATATAACGGCGACTTTCATTATCTTGAAACTCGGCACTCAATCCCCCCACCAAGGCAAACTCATGCGCCCAACTCACTTCAGGTCGCCAGGTTAACGAGCTTAAAGCGCCTTTATGATCTTCCTGGGTGATGCGTTCATTATGATTGCCACCTGCGGCAAAGGTCACATAGCGATATTCATCAAGTTGATTCAGATAGGCTTTGGTATTCCAGAACAAGTTATCGCTGAGATCAACATCCAGATGTGCACTGAATTGATTCATAGAGCGATCCCCGCCATCAGGAGCGTTGTGAGGACGGGATTGTTCTGGATCATCACGTGCTTCAAAACGGGTTAAATAACCTGCTTCTTCAGCATTAGCCTGACCATGGCGGGCGATAAAACCAATCTGAGCACGGCCGCTTTCCGGGGTATAAAACCATTTACCTGAAAAGGTGCTTTTTTCGATATCACTATGATCACGGTAACGATTTGAATTCAGATAACTGATGGCATAGTTTTGTGAAAAACCATTGTTTTCGATACCACTGACAAACTGAACATGACGTGTGTCAAAGCTGCCGTAGCTGACTCGTCCTTTATTATAGTTGCCACCTTGCTGGGTCAGTATGTCGGCGTTCCCAGCAATGTTGTGCAATCCATAACGTGGGTCATTAGTTCCGCGAACAACTTCAATACTCTCAATCTCAAGTGGTGTCAGTAATTCCAGATAAGGCATATTGCCTGAGTTCTGGTTACTCGGAACACCATCAATCAGCAGTTTGACCGCATTGATTTCACCTTCACCATTAAAGCCCCGAAATGAAATTTTACCGGATTCATTTCCCATCCCATATTGTGTAAGCATCACGCCGGGCATTTGATCAAACAGTTGCCAAGTGTAATTCACATTTTGATTTTCAATGCGATCTTGGCTTAATACATCAACCGATGTTGATAGATTACGAGATGTCAGTGGGCCGTTATTGTCCGATGACACCACCATACTGCCCAAACTGAGACTGGCATCATCCAACAAATTTGAAGTTTGGGCATAAGCGCCATTGGCATAAATTACGGCAAGCGCAATGCTGATCGGTTTAAGTGTTTTGGTTATCGTCATAATGTTGGTCACGTCTTATGAATGGTTGGTTTTACAATTTCAAAAGCATAACGATCTGTGTGCCAACAAAAATGGGTGATATGCATTAATGGTGTGGCAAAAGCCTTATTTTCAATCGACTTGCTCTAACAATGTCCCAATTCAGCCAGTGAAGTGGTTTCAGCATCACCAACAATAATATGATCCAGAACCCGAATATCCACCAGCTCCAAAGCACTGCGTAAACGCTTGGTGATTTGAATATCCGACTGACTCGGCTCCGCCACACCAGAAGGATGGTTATGAGCAAAAATCACTGCAGCAGCATTATGTTTTAACGCCTGCTTCACCACTTCACGCGGATACACACTAGCCCCATCAATCGTGCCACGAAACAATGGCTCAAAACTGATCAGCCGATGCCGAGTATCGAGAAACAAACAGGCAAATACTTCATGGGGAAAATGCCGTAACTGACGTTGCAGATAAAGTCGGGTGGTAGCAGCATCGGTAAAGGCATTGCCCCGAGTCAGAGTTGACTCAAGATGCCGACGACTCATTTCCAACACGGCCTGTAACTGTACAAACTTCGCTGTCCCCAAACCATGTTGCTGACAAAAGGTGTGATGGTCTGCCTCCAGCAATGCTCTTAAGCCACCAAAATCAGCAAGCAGTTTTCGAGCTAAATCCACAGCCGAAATTCCGGTAACACCCGTTCGAAGAAAGATAGCCAACAACTCAGCATCCGATAATGCTGCCGCCCCAGCTTGAAGAAGTTTTTCACGCGGCCGTTCATCTGCCGGCCAGTCCTTAATTGCCATGATTCGCTCCCTGCGATTTTGGATTTTAATGAAGCTTAAATTTAACGATGGCGAATCATAAATACAAAACGAGATTTGTGATTCTGTGACTGGTGCGAGTAGTTGTGATGATTGGAATAAAGCAAGTATCTGCTCCAAATCACTAATAATTAATCGTGAATGATTCACGATTAATTTTTTCGGGTATAGTCGGAGAAAATAAGATATTTGATTTCAATTAGTTAATAAAGTCAGATGAAATTGAAAAAATAATTATGATTCACGTTAAATTATTATGTCGCAGACATCATTAACTGACTGTTATTTTTCCTTGAGAATTCGCTACGGTGACTGAAGATTTCAAATCACAGGCCCATAAATACGAGGTGACCAGAGAAGCTTTTCGCTCTAAGGCGAGGCATGATTTCCTGTCTCTGCACGAAAGTGCAAATGAGCTCATCATAACGCTCAATGAGACCGTTGCGAGGCATATGTTCTTTGTAAGCGGCAAATCTTGGAGTCATATAGAGAACGGCGACTATTTCAGCAAACTAATCGTCTCTTTTACCAGAACACATTTCATTCTATATGATTTAATAGTTTGCAATGAGCTTGTGGATGCGTCAGTACTATTCAGAAAGCAGCTTGAGCTTGTAAGCAGACTGGTGGAATTGGATAGTAAAATTGAGCTCTCAAAGCTTCTTAAGAAAACTCCAAAAGTAAAACATTTAGAATTTGATCTTAACAGGCTCTATACAGACTATACGGAACTGGCTCACTCATCGGTTTCTGACAAAATGGAACTACTTGGGAGAAAAGAGTTTGAGAACGGTTGGTTCACTACAGTCTTCCCAGAGTTCAGTGAAAACAGCTATGTTAGCTTCTACCACCTGTTTCTATTAGTTTCTCAGTACCACTATTGGATTGCAGAGAAATATTCAGTCTGGTTCGATGACTACAAAAAAGAAGACGATTGTGCCATTTACACTAAATGCTACGAAGCATTTAATGAGGTTTACTATGAAAATCCAAAGTTTAGTAGCATTGGCCGCAGGAATTAAAAACATAACAAATAAAGCAAGCCGACGCATATATGCGGCTTCTTTAGGCGTTAGAGAAAGGCACAGGCATCATTAATATGGCAGCCAGAGACCCGAATGTTACGGCTAGGAATAAGTCGATACAGGCGATGAAAGAACAGCTACGTTCTATATTGCCAGAAGCGCTCGCTGAGTCCGAGAAAGAAAGTGAAGCTTCGATAAATGCGTTTATCGGCCACAGAGCTGACGATTTTTTAGATCTGAAACATGACGTAATTACTACTCCAGAGGATTACATCCATAAGTGGCTACAAGGGATGAAATCGTTTGAAAATCCTTTCAAATCAGACATTCAAAAGCTACTTGAAAATTCCAAGAATAAGAACTTTAGAAAGTATGTACATATATTTTTAAAGAGAAGTTTTCTCAAACATTATAATGAACTGCATAGAGCTCGGCCGCATGTCGACGATTCAGAAATTTGGTTTGGCGTAAACGATGCGCATTATGGGCTTTTCGTCACTCCGCGTTGGAATGGAAGCGAATGGGAAAATGATAAATCAGAAATCAGAACCGTATCTTTCAAATATTGGACCATCGGCCATGTTTTGAAAACAGGGCTATGTGCACCTGATGATCCTGAAATATATGTGTTTGATAGCGTTAATGAATACCTTAATTTTTTCAAAGCGCAGGTCAGGCTTACGAAATCTAGTTATCAAAAAGCTATAGCATCAAATTACATAGAGTATGTTAAAGCGTCTAAAAAACCAGAAGATGTTCCTCTTCTTATACCAGAGCTCCGTTATGACGGATCAGGGAGAAAGCACGTATATAGACTGGATTTTTTTACTGTCAATCCATTCACTATGGAAAAAATTGGATTCGAGATATCCCCATGGTCAACTCACGGGAAGCTTACTGGAAAGGACAAGACTCTAATCAAGCTTAACAAAGAAGCGCTAGCTAATTTTGAGCGCGAAATGAAAAAGATCCGTGATTATTTCAAGAAGTTTAAGATTCCGATTTTTCATTTTACAGACTCTGATTTGGTTGATATAGACAAAGTATGGAGCGAAATCAAAGAACATTTGAATCCTGGATCTCCTCCTTTGCAGTTAGAGATGAGTATGTTTTCAGAGTATTTTGGTGATCTCTGACAATCGGTTCCTGTGAGGGATCAAAAGGGTCAGATCAAATTGAAATTTTATCTGACCCTTTTGGTTTCTTTTAACAGACTGTTATGGGTATATTCATGAAAGATCCAATAGCAATAGATAAAGTATTCGTACAGTTGCCAAACGAACCTCTGCGTGAGGTCACCATTCAGATTGGGCGCCCTTTTAAGGATTCCGAATATCCGGACGAATGGCTTTGCCCGGCCTCGCTGGAGCCTCTTCACTCGAACTTACTGCCTGCACGCTCCAATTCGGCTTTTCAATCACTGTGCCTGGCTAACGCTCGGATATTAAATTTATTACATGAAGTCTTGGGGCAAGGTGGTTCGGTTTGGCTGGAGCCAGACGCACCTTTTCCATTTGAGGCTTACGCTTTCGGTGTAGCCGTAAGCTTACCTAATAGATATAGTCGATGAGGGATGGACAGTAGTCTACCCAGTCAAGGATGCAAACTTGATTTTCATTCGGCCACTATCAAGGGGTCAGCCAACTTGATTTAACAAGGTAGAAGTAAATAATCACTACCAATCTATAAGATGTCAGCAAAAAAGGAGCGTTATGCCAAAAGATGACATCACGCCGCATCAAGCAGAAACATCGTCTGACGATAAACGCGGGCGACGAGCCAGCAACCCGACTGAAATCTCTTGGCGAGGATGGTGGGAAATTAGCCGCCGAGTCATCAACAATGTGAATCAACACGATATTTCACTTCTCGCAGCTGGCGTAGCGTTATTTATGATGTTGTCAGTCTTTCCGGCGTTGAATGTAGCCGTTTCGCTTTTTGGACTTTTTTCGTCACCTGTAAACATCATTTCCCAAGTGGAACCGTTTCGGCAACTATTGCCCGAACAGGCATTTGATATCTTTACCGATCAACTTACCAAGCTAACGGATACTGATGGAGCTGCCTTTAACTTAACGCTGGTCGTATCGCTGCTAGTGTGGCTTTGGGTGGCGCGCAAAGCCGCGATGGCGCTCATTAAGGCGTGCAATATTATTTACAAAGAACATGAAAAGCGCCCGTTTTGGAACCTGATGCTGGTGTCGCTTTTATTTACGGTGGTAGGTATTTTCAGTGTTGTGGTTTTAGCGTTACTCGCCATTTTGTTGCCCATCCTTCTTAGCATGATCCCCTTGGGCGAAACGTTGGAAACCTTGTTGAGAACATTACGTTGGCCAATTCTGGCGATGATATTCATTCTCGTACTTGAGTGCATTTACCGCTACGCACCCAATAGAAAAAATGCAAAATGGCGCTGGGTCAGTGTAGGCGCGGTCATTGCGACCATGCTATGGCTTTTGGCTTCTTTCGGTTTTACTGTCTATGTGCAGAATTTTTCTAATTACAATGAAACCTACGGTGCTATTGGCAGCGTGATCGTTCTCATCTTGTGGTTTTATATCACGGCCTTTGTCGTGCTGCTGGGAGCCGAGATAAATGCCGAGATGGAACATCAAACAGAAGTCGACTCCACGGTCGGTGAAGACAAGCCAATGGGCAAACGCGGTGCATACGTAGCGGACACTGCCGGAGCAGAACCTTCAGAAGAGAAGCAGCAATAAACGACAGTGATATTTAGGGCAGAGCGAAACTCAATTATCTTAGAACGGATATGAATTATTACTCTGTCCCCAGGTTTTCGATTGACCGACATGTCTGTCAGCTAATGAAGAAGGGTGAGTTCATATCTTTGCTCGCCTCGGCCACCACATCCCCATCAAACAGTTTGACGCTTAAGCTGGTGTTTGCAGTCTTGGCAAAGTCAGCCAACATGCCTTGCGCATAGGCACGGGCGCTCTCAACAGAATCGAATTCGTAGAAACCACCGACGGAATGGTTATTGATACCGCTTAACCAGGTTTTGCTTCGCATTCCCGGTACGGTATGCATAGCTTGATTGATCTCCTGCCACAGCTCCTCGGTGAAAGGTGCGGATAATTGAAGCTCGGCATATAGAAAAACACGGCTTGGCTGGGTCATAGTTGGCTCCTTGGTTAACTATTTGGGTCCAGGTTAAAACGCAAAATCACCTTAGAATGAATTTGAATTATTACGCTGAACCCACATTTTTCGCTCATTTTTCATACTGGAGTTAGTTTCGTCCAGCAATTACACCACCATCCACATCCCAAATGGCACCGGTTACCCAGCTTGCATCACTGCTGAGCAGGAAGCTAATCGCATGAGCAACATCTTCGGCAGTGCCGATCCTGCCAATCGGATGAAAGCTATCGAATGTAGCAAGCGTTTCATCGATTTCACTCGGTTCAATGAAGGATTCATAAATTGGAGTCTTTACAACTGCAGGTGAAACCGCATTGACCCGGATATTCTTATCAGCCAGTTCCATCGCCATATGTTGTGTCAATGCATGTAAACCGGCTTTAGCCATGGAATAAGCTGATGACGGCGTGGCTTTGATAGCTTGTTTTGCCCACATTGAACCAACATGCACAATAGAACCGCCACCATTTGCGACCATGTTTTTGGCGACAGCCTGAGAGATGAAGAATGTCGCACGGTTTAGCTCAAGATAAGTGTCGTAATCCTTACTCTCATGTTCAAGAAAGGATGTTGGTTTGAACTTGCCCGCTGCATTTACAAAATATTGAATATGGCGGTCGTGATTTGCCACAAAATCAATTATGCGTTGAACATCGCTGGCTTCGTACAAGTCTGCCTGTAGGGTTTTAATGTGGCCCATTCCAAAGAGATCATGCTTGGCCGCCTCCAATTTCGAAGATGAGCTACCAATAATTAGTGTATGAATGCCGCGTTTGAGCAATTGCTTTGCAGTTGCTAAACCCATTCCACTTGAGCCGCCTACGATCAAAGCCAAAGGACTGGTCATGTTTTCCATCTGATTACCTCCACGGGTAAATATTAAGGTGTGGACATAGGTTATGAAATTCGTAGACTATTGAAAATTAGGCACAAATTGGTGCCTTAGGTACTTTTTGGTACATCTTTATGAAAGCAAAGGGAAAAATATTTTTGAGGAAATCAGCCCCCGAAAAAAGTGCTCGTATGGTTGAGACCATTTACGGTTGCAAGTGGTCTCTGACGGTTTATCAACTACTGGCTAATGGCATCAACCGGCCTGGTGCAATGGTTCGTAACGTTGAGGGCTTAACAACCAAGGTGCTCAATGAATGCCTGAGAAAGAATGCAGAGTTTGGTATTTTGGAGCGTGTTAACTACAACGAAACGCCACCCCGTGTTGAATATAAGGTCACCGAGTTCGGCACCAAATTTCTACGTATTCTTGATGAGCTTGAAAAACTCCAAAGCGAAATTGAATGTGACATATAACAAGGCAGTGTGGCCGCCAGTTTGATTTTTGTGATTTAGAAATAACCCACGAACACGTTAATGTCCGCGGGCGCTGTTTAAAATTAAAACCCTGCTCTCAGATTAAGTGAAACACTACGGGGTTCACCATAAATGTTGTAGCTGTTTAGCCCGCGGATACGTTCATAATAGTGACGATCTGTAAAGTTATTTACAGCAAGTGTCAGGCCGGTCTTCTGAGTGATGTCATAACCCAGCTGAGCATTAAAGACAGCGTAGCAACTACCTTCCTTCACCTCTTTGACTTCAACTTCTCCAGCAGCCAGAGAAAAACCGGGATTGGCGAGATCGTTGAAGGCACGGTGTGACATCACGGGTACGGAACATCACTTATTTCTGAGGCTGAACTTGAGTTTTTAACAGCAGTTACGGCCAAGGATAGTCAGCTACTGTTTTACCTTCTTGTTTGTATTGATCAGCAATTTCCCGGCGGTAGCTGACCACATCAGCAATATCTACTGCACGGAGTTGGTTAACTTCTTCTTTGGTGAAGGGTGTGTAATCGGCGGTTTTATCGCCCCAAAGCTCGACGATGTAATTCATCACTTCGGCGATTTCTGTTGAGTTTAAGCCAGAGCTGACTACGCCCGGCACATGCATAAGATAGGTACGGCCTTTGGTGTCAGAGGTGAAAACGTTTATTAACTGTAACGGCGGGATTCCGCCTGCTGCTGAGCCTGTGCCATCCATCGCATGACATCCGGCACACTTTAAAATATAGCTTGTGGTGGCATTGTAACGAGCCGATTCGGCAAGCACGGGTGAAATTGAAGGAATGGCTGTTAACGCCATTAACCACCATAACAACCTGATGCGTTTGCCCGTCATATTACTTTTGTTCGCGTATCGCACGCAGCTCTTTGTGCGACAGCGGTGTGGCTTTCAATTTATCGATAAGGACAACATCCGGTAATGCGTCGCTGCCGTTTAAGGTGGTGAGAACATACTCCGCTATTTTGACCAATTCCTCACTTTCAACCATCGATTGGGGCGGCATGACCATGGCTTGATATTTGATACCGTCAACCGTAATAGTCCCGCTCAATCCTGCTGTCATGACGCCAGCAATATATTCATTACCTTTTGAACCTAGCCGTTGCCATAACTCAGCGTTTTGCAGTGGCGGTGCCAATCCCGGTATGCCGACGCCAGCATCGCCATGGCATGCAGCGCAGGTATTCGTAAACAAGTCTGCACCGCTTACTTCTGCTGCCCAAATGTTTGGCGTAGTAGTGAGCAGTACCAATGCTGAAGCAACAACATGCCGAAAGTGTTTTCTGTTATTCATCGACGATACCCACCAGCAGGGCGACTGTGCAGTAATAGCCTTTGTTGTCATTGGCCATACACCAGTTAATATCGTTATGCAGGCCCATCCGATATCCCGGCCGTTCATCTTGGCTGGTAAAGCAGAAGGTGCTACCGACTAGAGCCGCTTTACCACAGCAATCATTGTAAGAAACCAGGTAATCCTTGCCGTCATCCGGGTTAAGACAAGTGCCTACCCAGGCGACTTTTGAGGCATCTGAGCCGGGAGGGCATGAGGTGTTGGTGCCACCGGAGTCATTACACAACGTGCCATCTAACGCGCAGTAACGCCAATAATCGCAGGAAGTTTCATCAAATACCGAGGAGCCATCCGAGGCATAAGCCTTACCCATTGAGCGATCAAACGGTAATACAGGAAACAGCGCACTGGCTACCATTAAACCGCCGACCTTCGACAAAAAACCTCTTCGGCCATGCGTCTCTGCACTTTTACGGGCTTGCTTTTCTGCACGGCTATCCAGGATTTGGAGCATTTTTTCAAGTTTAGTGAACATGGATGTCTCCTTGGTCTAAATGGTTATTTCTTAACTAATCGTGTGTTGCTTAGCTAACTCTTGAATAGAAGCAAAGCCCGTTTCTGCTGCATTAAATAAGCTGTCGAGTTGTTCGCGGGTGTTGACCAAACCTTTGGCGAGCACCACACCTTCACTGTTAAGCAACACAGCGAACGGCAGGCGTGAAACACGATAGGTCGTGCCTAACGGCTGAGACAGCACGTATGGGAAATTGGTAATAGCGTGTTTTTCAATGAACTCAAGGTGTTTGGTGGCTTCACCGTCGCTGGCTAACACGATATTGAGCCAGCTACCTTCAGCACTCTGAATCGATTTAATTGCCGGTAACAGCTTGTTACAGATCGGACAGGTCGGTGATAAGAAAAACACCAGGGTGCTTTTATCACCTTTATAGCCAATCTTAACGTCACCGCCATTTAAGCTGGTTAAATCAAAGCTCGGGCTGGCAGCACCAATTTGTGGGCCAGAATCGTTAATCATCGCGCCGATAGGCGAGATCCGTTCAAACAAAATGCCGATTTGTCGAGCCATGGCAAACACCATAATCGTTAGCACAATCACGATGATGGAGAGAAGCGCGACGAGGAAAATGAGTGTATTAATCATGATGTTGTTACCGATTTAAAGTTTGTGAGTGGTGGAAGTTGGCCAGCAGTTTTTCAGCGATGATGAACATGAGAAACAGCAAGGCACCACAACTAACCGATACGAAGGTATCGATCATGTTTATGTCGGTGGGGTGGGCGAACAGCGCCGGTAACGCTATCAATATAATCAGGCCGTTCCGGAGCACCAGGTCATAAGATAAAAACATCACTGGACCACCACAGCCACACTCAATCTGCGTATTGCCGCGGCGGATATTAATCAGCATTGCCAGGGCGTAGATGGATAACAGAGCAATGGCTGCCACAGTGGCAATTCCATTAAAGGCAGGAATGATTAAGCCCAAACTAATGGCAATCTCCAGGCCAATCAGGCCGTAAGTTGTGGCTTTAACCGATTGTTCTGGGACGAGGTCGTAATTGTTTACGTAACCGGAAAAGCGATCTACATCCAATAATTTGTGCAATACGGAAATAACAAACAGCAGCACCAGAAAGGTGGTGCCGGTTATCGCCATCAGATGCACTAGCTGATCGACATTCATTTGTCAGCAATCCAGACGATGTCGTAATGGCCAACATCTTCGGCAATGTCTTCTTGCAGAGTGGCTGCAAAGTCGGCTTTAGGATCGATGGTGAAGCGATAGACCACGCCAAGTTCAGAGTCATGGGCAAATAAAATAGGATCTTTACCATCGGTAACGGCAAGTGAAGAGATACCGGAGTCTTCTATATCAACCGGCATACGTGAAACCACTTTTTTACTATCGAGGCTTATAGTCCAGATTTCTTCAGCACCATTTTTATGACTGCCGTTATAAGCCTTAGAATGCATTGTCATAAAGACCACATTATTGGCTTTGTTATACGTCATAACCGCAACGCCACCCGGAGCCCATTCACCTTCAACGCCTTCTACATAAGAAAATTTATCAACCAGACTAGGTTTTTCATCAGCATCAGAAACGCGGTACAGATTACCGTTGAAAGAGGTGAGAACAAGATCGTTATCTACACGTAAAACATGCACATAAACCGGGTCATCATCTGCATCAAATACTTTGGCACTTTTAACCGGATTATTGACCTTGCCATCTGCAGAAAAAGAATAGCTGGTGACCGTACCATCCCCACATAAACTGCTAAAGCGGTTACCTTTTAATGCAGGATAAATGCCCACACAACCAGGATGTGGGATTTCAGTTAGAACTTCGCCTGCTTCCATATCCACCACAGTGACAGAGGTTGCTGGCGTGGCATTTTGCACATAGGCATATTTACCATCAGCTGAAAATTCAAGGTAACTCAGCTGTGGAGCTGACTGAGCCATTTTCGGTGACAG
Source organism: Methylophaga muralis (assembly GCF_001720165.1). Taxonomy (GTDB): domain Bacteria; phylum Pseudomonadota; class Gammaproteobacteria; order Nitrosococcales; family Methylophagaceae; genus Methylophaga; species Methylophaga muralis. The sequence goes on along the minus strand of NZ_MCRI01000001.1, from coordinate 105,229 downwards.
GATGATTTCACGTTTTTTGACTAAGCTCTTGGCATCAAACTCTTCCAAAACCGATTCTGTCGGGCCGGACATAATTCGTTTGGCATACACCGAAGCTGTGTAAGCCGACTTACCATCTTTACTCATGGCAAATTGAGAGACTACGCCAGCGCTCAAGCTGCCTTTAATCGATGTGAGATCTTCTGCGGATCGAATATGCACCCAGCTGGCACCATCCCAACTTTGATCCAAAACAAAGATACTTGGGCCGGGGGCAATGCTCGGTTCCACGGTTAATACTTCAGGGACGAACTCATCTTCTGCATAACTAAACGTGGTGCTTATTGAGCCGAGTAAGCCCAAGCTAAGCATCAACACACTTTTATAGCGCATGATTTATCTCCCAATTAACTGAAAATGATGATTTTTATTGGGATGAGCACTAAATATGCCAATGTGTTCAGCTGGATTTTCTTAAGATGAAATATCTATAACAAACTGATTTTTAATAAGATAATTTATATTTTGGTTTGCATATTGTTTTTTCCTGCAAGGACGGAGGACATTTTTATGCTTTATTAATGTGCATCAAGCGAAAGTCATGCACTTTTTTTGGTGGCAGGAACTGCACTAAATGCAGTTTGAACACTAAACTGTCGAGAGCGGGACCCATTTAAAGATAGGAACTGTAAATGATTACCTGTTATCTCAATTATTTTTGAGTAACTTCTTAATACAGAATGCTCCTGCTGATTTATCATGTGAAAGATGACTAGCCCACTTTTATTTCTATTTGCCACTGTAATTCTGTTGTTACGCCCGGCCCGACCAATACTTTGTTATGGGCTTCCGGGGCAGTGGTGGGCGTACGTCAATCCTTGCCATTGTTGATGGGGGAGTTATTGGGTTATCTCAGCGCAATTCTGCTGATTCTGATTATTTTTGAACCGATCATTGAGCAGTTTCCTTTGTTTCAGCCGCTGCTAGCTGTGATCCTTGGCCTCTATATTATTTATTTGGCTATCAGCATGTGGCGCCGAGCCGACCATATCAGTGCTACAGCTGAACTGATCACCTTTAAAAAAATCTTTCTAGTGACGTTTTTAAACCCAAAAGCCTTTGTGTTTGCCTTAACGCTTATCCCTATTGGCCATAATCAGATGCATTGGTATTTTGTCGCTTTGGCGGCAAGCATCATGTTTATTGGCTTGAGCTGGGTAGTGTTTGGCTACCTTGTGGGATCAGTCGCTGGGCAACACAACTTAAAGCTGTTCAATCGGTTCTCAAGCGTCATTTTGACCGGGTTTGCAGGATTTATCGTGATATCGGCGTGGCAATAAACTTGGTTTAACACGCAATTAAAATGGATTTAGGTAAGCGAGTGGCAAAAAGGAGCACCACCCCATGACAGAGTTAAATTCCAACGAAGGAACACATCGCCATCATCGGTTAGGAGCGAGGCTGCTCGCTCTAATAGTGCTCTGGTTATTGGTTATTGCGATTTACCAAGTTTATAAACCGTTGCCACAAGGTTTGGATTTTTCGCCCGCGGAGCGATCTGCTACTGAAGTTCAGTTTCTGGCTGACCGGACATATACCAATGCTGATGGCGAACGCCAGATGGATCAGCAAATATTTGATGCCGTGCTGGAGATGATTGCCGGTGCCCGTCGTTTGGTGCTGGTGGATATGTTCCTATTCAATGATTTTCAGGGGCAAGTAGCTGAGACGCATCGTAATCTATCTGACGAATTAACCGATACACTAATCGCCCAGAAACAACGCTACCCGGAACTGGATATCTGGGTGATCACTGATCCGCTTAACAGTGTTTATGGCGGGCTTCCTTCCCGGCATTTTGAGCAACTGGAAGCGGCCGGTATTCCAGTTACTTTGACCGATTTGACTCGTTTGCGTGATAGCAACCCGGCATATTCTGCTTTCTGGCGTTTATTTATCCAGCCCTTTGGCAATAGCGAGGGTAAGCTGTTGCCCAATCCTTTTGGCGAGGGTCGAGTTTCACTGCGTAGCTATCTTGCGATGCTTAATTTTAAAGCCAACCATCGCAAACTGATCATTGCTGATGACGCTCATGAACTGACGGCGTTGGTTACCTCAGCTAACCCTCATGATGGCAGCAGTGCGCACGGCAATGTGGCGTTACGTTTTCATGGCGATGCAGCCTGGGATTTGTTTGAAAGCGAAGCGGCCGTGTTGAAGTTTTCTGGCGAACTGGTTCCGATACCGGAGTTAGTGCAAATATCCAATTCGGCAACCAACGGGCTTACTGTTCAAGTGGTCACTGAACGGGCTGTTGAGCGGGCGGCCTTAGATCTGATTGATAAAGCCAAACCCGGAGAGCAACTGGATATGGCGATGTTTTATTTGTCTGACCGACAGATTGTGAAAGCTCTGAAACGAGCAGCTGAGCGGGGCGTGAAATTACGGGTATTGCTTGATCCAAATAAGGACGCTTTTGGTCGGGAGAAAAATGGTGTGCCCAATCGTCCGGTAGCACATGAATTGATGCAAGCCGGCGTGACCGTCCGGTGGTGCGATACTCATGGCGAGCAATGTCATGCCAAATGGTTGATGCATCGTGATGTTGATGACCAAACAACGATGTTGCTTGGCTCTACCAACTTTACTCGACGAAATCTGCATAACCTTAATTTGGAAACCAACGTGATCCTGCGCGGTTCTGCTGATGCTGAACCTATACAACAAGCTGAGCAGTGGTTTGAAGAGCGTTGGAACAATCTGAACGATCGTAACTACAGTGTCGACTACACCACCTATGCCGATGAAAGGCTTTGGCCGCGTATGCTTTATCGCTTTATGGAAGCGACTGGCCTAAGCACTTTTTAACGTGATTTTAGAATGCATGCGAAAAATCATCGTGATTAACATCAGTTAACGCGTCGGTTGGAACAATCTGTCACTTTTATTCTCTATGTTTTATGTCGAAATAATTTTCAGAAACCTTAATTAACCCAAGGAGACGTTATGGATATCGACTTTACGAGTGATTATGTGGTGAATGACAACGATGTGACGTTTTTTGCCATTGTGGATAATCAAACGGTGGCATGTATTGTTTCAAAAGCAGCTTTACTTGAGCTGACTAACCCTGACGATGAAGATGAAGCTGAGACGTTATTTCTGGATCATCAATATAAGTTCGAAGAGATTGCTGAAGGCATGATTCGCAATCATCAAGCGGTGGATGGTGAAGTGCATATTACGAGTACCGAGCTTTTATAAGGCTTGGCTAAACCCTTCTTTCATCGGCGTTGTTGACTCTCACAGCTTATAAATGCAGCTTTATATAAATGAAAGTTATATAGTGGCTATGAAATCGCGCCTGATTGAATTTACCGTTCAATAGACTTTTCAGGCTCCATCCGAACAATGAGAGGCTGACGATGAAATCACTACCAGACACTGTTGTTTCCTATAAACGCACCCCTGAGTTTGATGAGGAGTCAATTCCTGAAGGTTTGTTAAAGAATCATCAAACTAAAGCTGATGTTTGGGGAAAAATCGTCGTATTGAGCGGACATCTGCTTTACACCATTCATGAGCCATTTGAAGAAATTACTTTGGATATCAATACCTTTGGTGTGGTTGAGCCAACTGTTTTACATCAGGTGAAACCTGTTGGTTCCGTGCGGTTTTATGTAGAGTTTTATCAGTAACACAAGTTAGATAGGGGCTTTCAGGCTTTGTTTATTTTGAGCCTGTTTTTGCCCTGACCATCCGCTCGAATCGGCATGACATGTACCAAACTTAAATCCAAGCGGATCCCCAGCTTGGTTCCAACAGGCAGGTTTTTGCGAAAGGAACCCGATAAGGTCAACACAAATTCAGCTCCGGGTACTTCTTCAATAGTTAATGTCAGCAGGTTGATTTCACCTAAATGTCTGGATTCCGTCACTTCGGCATGAAAGTCATTCTGTTGAGAAATTTCATTTTTTTTAATCAAGCTGATGCCATCACTTGGAATTACCCAGTTGACCGGCTGACCTTCAGGTAATCGACCCTTATCACGCACTTGTAAAACAGGTTGTTGGGCAACGCTTAAACCTTGCCCTTTCCAACGCAATAACCCTTGCCCGGATTGCTCTGATGGTCCAATCCATTCCCCCAGAAAACGATTATGTATACCGACCAGATCAGCCACTCGAGCATTACGTGGTGCATTGTAAATATCCGACGGCGTGCCTTGCTGCAGAATTTGGCCGTTATCGATCACAACTAATTGATCAGCCAACATTCGCGCTTCGTTTAAATCATGGGTGACTAAAATAATCGGAATGGCTAATTCACGACGTAAATCTGCCAGCAATCGATAAAGACTTTGACGATTCATCTGATCTACTGCTGAAAAGGGTTCATCCAATAGCATCAATTTGGGTTCACGGGCTAATGCTCGGGCAACGGCGACACGTTGTTGCTGACCGCCCGATAAATCTGCTGGTTTACGGTGTTGTTCTGCATCAGTTAACCCCACGTGATCCAGCCAGCGTTTAGCTTGTTTTATCCGTTCAGCTTTGGGCAAATGCAACAGGGGTAATGACACATTTTCAATCGCATCAAAATGCGGCATCAGCGCGTAGTTTTGAAACACCATGCCGACATGACGACTTTGAGGAGAAAGACAAATATTCTGCTCGGTATCGCACCAGACTTCGTCGCCGACAATTACTTTGCCCTGCTGCGGTTGCATTAAACCTGACAACATCCGTATTAATGAGGTTTTGCCTGCTCCTGACGGGCCGACCAATGCTAATAACTGCCCGGATTCACATTGAAAGTAGCCTTTTATCGGCATCGGCAATGTTTGTTCAATCGAAACCTGCAGGGCCGGAGAATGTTGCGTCATCGTTTAACCGCCAATCGTGCCGAAGCAAAAAATGACGCGACTACTGCGGTCAACGACAAGAGCAATAACATCATCGCCATTTGATTTGCCCCGTCGAGATCAAATGACTGCACTCGATCATAAATCGATATGGCGATGGTTTTGGTTTCACCGGGAATACTGCCACCGACCATTAAAACCACACCAAACTCGCCCATGGTGTGTACAAAGGTTAAAACCATGCCGGATAAAATACCGGGCCAGGCCAATAGCACTTCAATACGCCAGAAGCTTTGCCATTTGCTTAAGCCACTGACCGCAGCAGCTTCGCCTAATTCCCTAGGGATAGATTCAAAGGCACGTTGAATTGGTTGTACCAGGAATGGGATATTAAAAATCACCGAAGCAATCACCAAACCTAAAAAATTAAAGGTCAGTTGAAAGCCAAAAGTCTCGGCGAACCATTGGCCGAACGGCGAGCCACCTCCCATAGAAACCAGCAGGTAATAGCCTAAAACCGTCGGGGGTAATACCAATGGCAAAACCACCAGGCCTTCTATCCAGGCTTTATAACGAACCTCGGTATGCGCCAGCCAGCGACCTAGTAACAGCCCAAACGGCAGCAAAATCAGCAAGGTTACAAAAGCCAGTTGCAGCGAGAGTATTAACGCCTGCCAATCCATCTTATAAAAGTCCGCAATTAGGCATCGGGCATCGCAAAGCCATAACGCACCATGATGTCTTGTGCTGGTGGTGTGGCGAGAAAGTCATAGAACTGTTGTGCCATTGGCGGGGCATCTTTTATCACCACCATGCGTTGAATAAGTGGCTGATGCCAGTGCTCGGGGATCAATTCAAACTCACCTAATTTGGCAACTTGTGGGGCAAGTGCAAGAGATAACGCAATAATGCCGCCTTGGGTGGATCCAGAAGTGGCAAACTGGGCGGCCTGAGAAATGTTTTCTCCATAAACCAGCTTTGGTTGAATGCTCTGCCACAGCTCGGCATATTGCAAAGCTTCCATTGCCCGCGTTCCATAGGGAGCATGTTCAGGGTTAGCGATAGCGAATTTCTTTAATCGACCATCTGTTATAGCCTTGGTTAAATCAGTCAGTTCGCCATCGGCTTTTAACGGAGATTGATGCGGCACCATAATGCCAATGCGGCCAATAGCGTAGATGCGACCTTGATCTTGAGTTTTACCGGCTTTAGCTAATTCAAATACAAAATTTTCATCTGCTGACATAAACACATGAAATGGCGCGCCTTGCAGGATCTGGGTTTTGAAGTTGCCGGACGAACCGAACACTAAACGTAGTTGCTGACCGGTTTGCTGCTCAAATAAAGCGGCGACTTCTTCGATTGCAAATTTGAGATCGGATGCCGCTGCTACGGTAGCTCTTTCAGCCATAGCCTGGGTCGAAAGCAGCACGATAAAAAAACTGGCAATTAATTTAAAAGACTTCATGGTGTCCTGATTAATGGGGCTGCTTTCGTTAGGCCTGTTGAGACATAACGCTCAATATAATGCATGTGATTTATGACAACAACTTTGCGAAGGATTGAGACTAATCGGCTAAGGCGCGAACGGCGGCTAATTCTTCGGTGGCTTGTGCATTAAGGCGTATTTCAAGAGCATCATATTTCTCCACCAGCTGCTGGCCGAGAAGGGTTAACGAAGTGCCACCGCCACCTTTGCCACCACTGGTGGTTTCAACCACCGGTTTACCAAAACCCTGATTCAGCGAATCAATCAGCGCCCAGGCTCTTTTATAAGGAATACTGAGTTTTCTTGCTGCTGCAGCAATCGATTTCAGTTCCGCGATAGCTCGTAATAAATCGATCTTGCCAGGACCAATAGCCAAGCCTTTGCCCAGATATATTCTGGGACGTACTAGAATGACATTATTTGTTTTGGGTGTTGATTGCATAGCGCTAGCCTAAACAAAAGCGTAGGTGAAGGCCAGAGCCTTTGTCACTCTCTAACCAGAGCTAAATGTATGTTAAAGCCAAGCTGATTTTTCTGGTCTTTAATAGACATTGTTGTTGGGTGGTAAACCGCTGATAATGGCGACATGGGGCTTGTTTATCTTTTAGCGCCACAACAAAGGCGGCTTTAAAAAATAACCAAGCCCTCATTAACATGGAGATAACAATGAAAATAATTGCTTTGATCGTTAGTTTGTCAGTAGTCGCTTTAGTTTCCGGCTGTGCAGTCAAAACTACAGGAATAAAAAAAGTCGGCCCGGATACCTATACGGTTTCTGCTGACCATGTGAACGCAACACCCGCTAAAGCTTCTGTATTGGATCAAGCTGGTGAATATTGTGCCAGTCAGGGTAAAGAACTGTTGGTCACTAAAATCTTAAAACGTCAAAAAGTAAAATATTTTTACGATGCAACGTTCCTGTGTCTGGATAAAGGTGACCCACGTCTGGTCAGCCCAGAATATGAAACAACAGTTGAGCCTAGATAATTACCTAAATCGTTGATCAAAACTAAACCCGGTAGTGAAGTGACTGCCGGGTTTAGTTATTTAAAAACCTGAGTTTGATGTCTGTTAACGACGGCTATTAGCAATATGCTTTAGAGTTGTTTAAGGTTGATTGAAGCAAATCCCTCTATTGCCTCTTCATTTACATTTCTTCATGCCGGTCCGCTTGCATCCACTCACCCTGAATCGGAGTGTTTTATATGCCGATAAACCCCATCAATATTGTTCTTTGGCTAGTGCTTTATTTGGTGATCGCTTTGCTGCCGATGATGATCGCCATGGGCATTGATCGCCCGGAGCCACGAGATCTCATGGTTGAAATGGGATCAATGCTCGGCTTATTAGGACTGGGCATGCTGGCAACTCAATTAATTATTTCGGGTAGACATCGCTGGTTTGCCGGCAATGTCGGGCAAGACAATTTGCTGCAGTTTCATCGACGCACCGGCATTGCTGCGTGGTTATTTATCCTGGCACATCCGGTGTTATTAATTGCTGGTGATCAGCAGTTTATTGCCTGGTTAGATCCGCGAGAAGACTGGCTCCGTGCAAGTGGTGTGATTGCATTAGCTTTGGCAGTGACGGCATTAATTATCAGTTCGTTATGGCGAAAAGAACTTGGTTTGCAATATGAAACATGGCGAACCGTTCATGCGAGTTTGTCGTTATTTGTTGTCGCAGGTGGGTTAGGTCATGCCTTGATGGGCAAGCACCATACCGAAGGTTTATTAACTCAAGCCTTGATTATTGCTGTGATCGCGATTCCGTTATTACTATTACTGGAAACACGTTTATGGCGACCTTATCAGTTACAAAAACGACCTTGGCGGGTGGTTAAGTCTGATGAAATGAGAGCGGATTCGAACGACTTGATTTTAGTCGCTGACGGTCATTCGGGAATGAAATTTACCCCCGGCCAATTTGTCTGGCTGACGATGGGGGATTCACCGTTTTCGACACAACAACATCCGTTTTCAATGGCATCAAGTGCAACAAATCCAGAAAGATTGGAGTTTGTCATTAAAGAAGTCGGTGATTTCACCCATCATTTATCCAAAGTTAAAGCCGGAGATAAAGCTTTTCTGGAAGGACCATACGGAGTGTTTTCGTTAGATCCTAATGCGAAACGCCGTGCTGTTTTTGTGGTGGGTGGCATTGGCATCACCCCCGTGTTGTCGATGATTCGCAGTCGATTGGCAAAGGAGAATTACACTCCGATGTGGCTGATTTATGCTAATAAGTCAGAAGATGAAATCATTATGCGAGAAACGCTGGAGGCATTTACCCAAAAACTTCCATTTACATTCGCTCATGTGCTGTCAGATCCTTCTGATGATTGGATGGGAGAAACGGGGTATGTAGATGGTGATTTGCTAGATGAATACCTGCCGGAAGATGCTGACGATATAGATTATTTTGTCTGCGGACCACCACCGATGATGGATCTGGTGGAGCCTGAACTGCAAAAACGTGGTGTGAATGCTCGGCGCATTTATTCTGAACGCTTTGATTTAGTGTAAGGAAATTTTATGTTGCATATCTATGCTCGACGAATCGGTAGTGTGGTTTCCGTCGTTTTATTAATCATTACACTAGCAGTGGCCTGGCTGTTCGCAGGTTAAAAAAATAAGGAAGAAAACCATGATCGTAACGTTTAGTTCGAAAGCCTCAGCGAATATCACGATGTTAGGTGATGTAGCAAAAGATATGCTGAAAATAATGGGCCATAGCGGCACCGTTCCTGGCGCGTTTCAGCCTCAGGATTTGCCACGTGCATTAGAGAATCTACAAAAAGCCGTTGATTCCAGTGCAGCTGCAGATCAAGATCCTGAGGACGGCGAATTCAAACCAGGCCTGTCACAACGTGCATTGCCGTTAATTAATCTGTTAAAAGCAGCAATTGACGCCAATGTCGATGTGATGTGGGACGGTAAATAAGATCTGTCTTTGAATACGAGTTACATCAACTATATTTGCTGGTGGAGAAAGTAACAGATCTATCAAATAGTTTAGATTCGACTGAATTGGGATTTTGTACGGTATGATTCCCCTGAATAAATATGCCGATTGGCTTTCAATCGGCATTCAGACTGGGGAGTTATACAGTGGAACCGGCTTATTTTATTTACGCTTTTGCAGGTGGTTTGCTGGCAATGATTTTGCGCCTGCCACCACTGGCCGGTTTTCTTGCAGCAGGGTTTTTACTCAATTATTCAGGCTATGAACTGACCCCGACCCTCAATGCCATCGCCAATCTCGGCGTCACTTTATTACTATTTACCATCGGCCTTAAACTCAATATCCGCACTCTGCTGCAGTCCGAAGTATGGGGCGTGGCCAGTTTGCATATCACCCTGTCCAGCCTGTTATTTGTATTGATCATCGGCTTGCTCAAGTTTGGTGGCATTGTGCTCATGCAATCTACCGATTGGACCGCCATTCTCATTTTGGCCTTTGCCTTGTCGTTTTCCAGTACCGTATTTGCCGTCAAACTGCTTGAAGAACGCAGTGAAACCCAATCGTTTTATGGTCGGGTGGCGATAGGTATCTTGATTATGCAGGATATTTTTGCGGTGGTTTTCCTGTCTGCCACCACCGGCAGTCTGCCATCCGTATGGGCTCTGGGTTTATTTCTGCTGATTCCTGCAGCGCCATTTTTACGGAAAATTTTGGACCGCTTAGGTCATGGTGAGATGCAGGTATTGTTTGGCTTTGTCTTAGCATTGGTGCTGGGTTACAAACTGTTTGAGATGGTGGGGCTGAAAGGCGATCTGGGTGCGTTGATTATGGGGATTCTGCTGGCACCGCATAAAACCTCGGCCAGTCTGGCGCGTTCATTATTCAATATTAAAGAACTGTTTCTGGTTGGTTTTTTCCTGTCAATTGGGCTGACCGCATTACCTAGTTGGGAACATGTAGCTTTGGCCCTGTTTTTACTAGTGTTGCTTCCATTGAAAACGGTGTTGTTTGTGCTGATGTTCCCACGTTTTAAATTACGAGTACGTACCTCGGTGTTAACCTCAATGACGCTGACCAATTACTCAGAATTCGGGTTGATTGTGGCAGCTCTCGCGATGACGCAAGGTTGGTTGAGCAGTGACTGGCTGGTGATTTTGTCGTTATCAGTTGCGATGAGTTTTGTGGTGGCAGCTATTTTGAATAACTATAACGAGCGTCTGTATCAATTAAGCCGAGGTCGATTAGATGAAGTGCCTGCTGCGGATTTACATCCGCATGACAAACCGATTGAGCTGAATGGTGCTCAGGCTGTCATTTTGGGTATGGGCAAGATTGGTCGGGGTACCTATCAACGGTTGCAGGATAAATATAATTTAAATGTGTTGGGTATCGATAACGATCAAAACAAAGTTGAACGTTTAAGCGAGCATTATCAAATCGTTGAAGGCGATGCGGTAGATTCGGATTTCTGGGACAAATTATTGGTGAGCGATCAAGTTCAACTGGTGGTGTTGGCGATGCCACATCATGCCGGGAATGTGTATGCACTTGAACAACTGCGAGGCCGCGATTTTAAAGGCCGTGTGGCGGCCATTGTCGAATATCCCGATGAAGTAGAGCGCTTAAAAGCCTTAGGGGCGGATGAAGTATTTGAAGTATACGAAGGTGCAGGTTTGTCGCTGGCAGACCGAGCGATGCAGGAGGTTTATTAGGTCGTTTTAAAGTTAGTAACATAGGAGAGGAAGTTTAAACTTCCTCTCCAGAATCTGAGCCAGGTTAAAGGCTCGTGTCATATCATTTGAACTGTTAGAAATTGTTTTAAGAACCAGCCAGTTTTTCGTCGAGATGAATTGGTTTATCTTTGTTTTTTTCGCTTCAGCTTAGACATAGTGGTTAAAACCCAAACAAAAAATATTGGCACAAACACCACGCCCAAAAATGTCGCACTTAACATTCCACCAATAACTCCGACGCCCAAAGCTTGTTGGCTGGCTGCACCAGCACCACTCGCTAATGCTAATGGCACGACACCTAATATGAATGCCAGCGAAGTCATAGTAATAGGACGAAAGCGGAGTTTTGCCGCTTCAACGGCTGATTCAATAATCGTATGACCCTCAGCCCGTAGCTCTTTGGCAAATTCCACAATCAAAATGGCATTTTTTGCTGACAAACCAATAATGGTGATGAGGCCGACTTTGAAATACACATCATTGGGCATGCCAAGGATTGTTACGGCAAGTACCGATCCTAATGCACCAATTGGCACAATTAACATCACTGAAATCGGTATGGACCAACTTTCGTATAGGGCCACCAGCAAGAGGAATACGACTAAAATCGCCAGTGAGAATAGAAAAGGTGCTTGAGCCCCAGCAGCTTTTTCTTGATAAGAAAGTCCAGTCCATTCAAAGCCAATCCCTTGAGGCATTTCAGAAACAATGCGTTCAATTTCAGCCATCGCTTGGCCTGAACTATAAGTTGGTGCAGCATCTCCAGCAATCTGGACAGATGGATAGCCATTGTAGCGGGCAACTTGTACCGCCCCATTTTCCCATTCTGTGGTGACAAAGGCGCTAAAAGGCACTTGCACACCATTGCTATTTTCTACATTTAGCCGGGAAACATGTTCTGGTGTCATGCGTGAGTTAATGTCCGCTTGAATGACGACGCGCTGTAGACGGCCTGTATTGGCAAAATCACTCACAGTGGCTGATCCAAAAGCAGTGGAGATGACATTGTGAATAGATTCTATTTTGATGCCCATGGATTGCGCTTTCTCACGATCGATGTTGATTCTCAATTGCGGAGATTCTGGTAACCCTTCCATCATGGCGTAGGCAATCGTGGGAGAGCTGTTTGCTTTTGCAAGTAATTCGTCTCGAGCGTTTAATAATGCTTCGCGTCCTAATCCTGCTCGATCCTGCAAGCGCAAAGAGAAGCCGCCGGAATTACCTAGTCCTTCAATTGCAGGTGCCATCACCGCCATGACGACACCATCACTCACATCGGCAAACTCCTGATTGACCGCGTCAGTTTCATTTTTGGCAGATTGCCATTTATCTCGCTCAGACCATTCTTTTAATGTGGGAAATAAAATGCCAGCGTTATCCCCCATGCCGGAGAAACTAAAGCCCATTACGGAGAACACATCCTGCATGGAATCTCGATCGATTAAAAAGTTTTCCAGTTGCTGAATGGTCGTATCAGTACGCGAATAAGTTGCGCCCGAGGGTAATTGAACATCCACGATAAAATAACCTTGATCTTCTTCTGGCAAAAAAGACTCTGGCAACTGGCTGTAAAAATAACCTAAGGTGAGAACCAGGCCGAGGTAAATGACCATATATCTTCCGGTTTTTTGTACAAAGTTACTGTTCAGCCAGACATATTTTTTAGTGAGCCAACCGAATGTGTTATTAAACCATCCAAAAAAGCCTTTCTTTTCTTCGTGATGTCCTTTTGGAATAGGTTTTAATAATGTGGCGCATAAGGCCGGTGTCAGGCTGAGCGCGAGAAAACCCGAAAACAAAATTGATACAGCAAGTGCTAGCGAGAACTGTTGGTAAATCACACCAACGGAGCCATCCATAAATGCAAGTGGTAAAAACACGGCTGAGAGTACAAGGGTGATCCCCACAATGGCGCCTGAAACCTGCTTCATCGCTTTTCTTGCTGCATCTTTAGGCGATAAGCCTTCTGTTGCCATCAGGCGTTCAACGTTCTCAACAACGACTATTGCGTCATCGACTAAGATACCAATCGCAAGGACCATACCGAACATGGTCATCATGTTTATGGAGAAACCTAAAAGCGACATCACCGCAAATGTGCCAAGCAAACATACCGGCACAACAATTGTCGGGATCATCGTATAGCGGATATTTTGAAGGAACAGGAACATTACCAGAAACACCAGAACCATGGCTTCAAGCAAGGTATGTATAACCTTTTCAATCGCGACCTTAACGAACAAGGATGTATCGTAGGGAACAGATGCTTCAATATCGCTTGGCAGATTTACCGAGAGCTCCTCAAGGCGCTTTTTTACCGCCTCTACCGTTGCAATTGCGTTTGCACCAGGCGCTAGCTGAACAGCACCGGCGACAGCTTGTTTACCATTCAAGCGGGTTTCAAAATTGTAATCTTGTCGACCGATTTCAAGCTTGGCAACATCAGATAATCGCACAATAGAACCATCTCTATTGGCTCTTAGGATAATTTGTCCAAACTCCTCTGGTGTGTCGAGAGTACCTTTAACGAGCAGTGTTCCAGTGAGCTCTTGTTCAGATAAGCTGGGTCGACCACCAAAACTACCGGCTGGAACTTGCGCGTTCTGTTCGGTGATAGCAGCGGTTATATCTGCCATGGAAATATTAAAGCCTCGCAATTTCTCAGGGTCGATCCATACCCGCATCGCTGCTTCTGAACCGAAATATTGGACCTTTCCGACCCCTGGTACTCGGCGTATTTCATTATTGATTTGGCGTGTTGCTACTTCGGCAAGACCGACAATATCTTTGTCAGTGTCATCACCTTTGTAAGTCAATGAATAGATCATTAAAAAACCGGCGTTCGCTTGCTCAACCTGTAGACCTTGGCGTATCACTTCAGCAGGTAAACGAGCCTCGGCGGTTTTGATTCGATTCTGCACATCAACTTGTGCCATGTCAGGGTCAGTGCCCGGTTCGAAGGTTACGCTTATTTCAGCCACACCATTTGAATTGCTAGCCGAATCGTAATAGAGCAAATTTTTTGCGCCATTGAGTTCTTCTTCAATGATATTGGTCACCGTCTCAACCAACACCTGTGCTGAAGCACCTGGATAAGTGGCAGTAATCATGATTTGTGGAGGCGCCACGACAGGAAACTGCGAAACAGGTAATGATGGAATTGCTAACAACCCAGCAAGAGCAATAAAGATGGCCACAACCCAGGCAAAGTTGGGACGTGAAATAAAGAAATTTGACATGGTTTATCCCAGGTAATCAGCTAAATATCAGTTCAGATTTTGGTGGAGGGTGTGGTGTTTCTTTCAGCTTTCGCCGTTTCTAGCCGGGGGATAACTGTATCGTTGGGCATAACGGCGCTTGCGCCGCCAACGATTATGCGTTCACCTGCATTCAGCCCATTTAAGATATGCCATTCACTACCATGCATTGCGCCAGTTTCCACTAAACGGGCTTCAACAATATTGTCCTGACCAACGACGAGTACCTGAGGTTTACCATCTGTACTGCGGCTGATGGATCGTTGCGGAATTAAAACAGCTTGAGGATAAATACCTTGCTCAATTTGAATGCGAACGTACATGCCGGGAAGCAGCACTTTGTCACTGTTAGAAAAACGACCGCGAAGTGAAACCTGATTACTTGTTTGATCTACACCAATATCTGAGAACAACAGATGACCTTCACGTGTTCGGGTGCTGCCATCTACCGTTAACGTGATAATGGCATCACCACTTTCATTTGTTGATAAACGGCCATCCTCAATCGCTTCACGGGTTTGAATAAGCTTTTCAATAGATTGAGTGAAATCGACAAAAATGGGATCAAGCTGCTGAATGGTTGCCATAGGTGTCGCTTCACCTTGACCAACCAACGCGCCTTCAGTGACAAAAGCACGCCCAATTCGACCGGAGATAGGCGCTCTTACGGTGGCATAGTCTAAATTCAGCTTAGCTGTTTCTATATCGGCTAATACGGATAATTTTGCGGCTTGAGCACTTTTATAGGCAGTTTGCGCCGTATCGAATTCTTGCTGACTGATGGCCTGCTGTTCGATTAACGATTTATATCGTTTGACGATAGTTTCTGCATTGAATAAATCTGCTTCTGCTTTTGCAAGCTCGGCCTCTGCGCGGGACAACACCGCTTTGAAAGGTGCTGGATCAATTCGGAATAAAACTTGTCCTGCTTTTACCTCCGCACCTTCTTCAAATTCCCTTTTCAAAACGATGCCGGCAATTCGAGCACGAACTTCTGCGACTCTAACTGGGATAACTCGACCAGCTAGTTCGTCTGTTTGAGACAATCGCACATGCTGTACTTCGACAACATCCACTTGTTTGGGCTCAACGACAACAATGACTTCGTCTTCTTTGCAGCCAACTAAAGTCATACTCACCAATATTAACGCGGGTAACGCTAGTTTTAACGGTGACATTTTCATCTTATTCCTAAAAAGTTGATCGTCGTAAAGTGTGGGAAAAAACAGATGATACCTAATTGATTCATTTGAATCAATTTTGATTCAAGCAGGGGCAAATGGTTTCTGTATACTTGAAAGTTAATAAAGTTTTATTAAGGTTGAATTATGACTAGAGAGGAAATTTACTGATGTCTGTTACTGAGCAGAGCCCCACAGAATATGACGACATGGAATTTCGCTTTCTGCCTGCATTAGCGCTTGCTTTGGTTAACCAGCCTCGTGCGACCTTGCAAGAATTAGCAAACTCAATAGGAGTCAGTAAAGCCACGCTTTACCGTTTCTGTCCGTCAAAAAAACAGTTGATTGATCGCTTGATATCGCATGTTGCGCTGTATTACATCAACGCGATAAAACGTGCAGAGCTGGATAAAGGCTCCCCACAAGAGGCGCTATCGAGATTAATAAATGCCTATCTGACCAACAAAGAATTTGGAATTTTTATGATGCACAACTGGCGGCCAGATTATTTGGATGAATCCCATCCAGATAAAAGCTGGATTAATGGCCAGGATGCATTAGATGCTTTTTTTCTCCGAGGACAAAAGGAAGGCGCATTCCGGTTAGATATTAGTGCGGCTGCGATGACCGAACTTTTCTATAACATATTGGCAGGATTGATTGATGCGGAACGAAGAGGGCGTATTCCCCGAAACAGTCTCTACCAGCTGATAGAGCTAAGCCTGAATAGCTGTCTTAGCCAACCCTCAAAAACATAGGTGTGCTCAAGTTTATTGGTTACTTGAAAGCCGCCGCTAGAACTAAGCAGCGACTAAGTCATCTATTTAATCGCTGCAGTGAAAGCTAAATTCAAGAACGTTATTGAGGAAAACCTACTTCCAATTAGTACGCTTGGCATGTTGGAGTTTTTCATAACCAGCCAGTAAGGCATTATGTCTTTCAAAACCTTCCAGGCTGAGGCCGGGGCAATGCAGGTTGTGGAATAGTTTTTTACCTTCAACGATTTGAATGCCATCGTCTACATTTTGTTGGCCGTACATTAATGCCAAGCCTTTAGTGTATTCAGCATAATCGCGTTCATCATCCCATTTGATTTCCAGCAATGCTTTTAAACAACGGTAATGCAGAATGGTTTTTTCGCTGGCCTGATCTAGTGCCAGACACCAGTCAATCCAGTCGATGGCTTCTTCGTCTTCCAGCGCCAGATACAACATGGCTTTCAGTTCGCCGAGACGAATCTCTGCCCATAAGGTACCAGGATCTGCAGCCAGGCCAATAAATGGGGCTACCGGGGTTTGGTCGTTATAACCACCTTCATCCAGACGATCCAGAATATCCTGCCATTGTTCAGCATCGCCATCTTTTAAGGTCAGGAAATCCTCGCGGAACAGGGCACCTTCATTATTGTTTTCCCAAACCAGTTCATCGACAGGGTAAATATCTGACATGCCCGGCACCAGAATTCTACAGGCGTAGACATCCAGGTGATTGTAATCGGCAATGTAGATATCAAAACCCAGGTTATGGATGGTATCGCTGAGGAATTTGAATTCATCGGCGGTGGCATCATCGAAGTCCCAATCGACGAAATCAAAATCAGGCGTTTCGCGGAAAAAATCATTGGAGATATAACCGCTGGAGTCGATAAAGTGCATTTCCAGATTGGCAGGTGAGGCGACTTCATCCAAATCAAAAGTCGGTGGATGAAATACATCCAGCTGGTCCAAACCACGGCCTTGTAATAATTCAGTGACAGTACGTTCCAATGCCACTTCAAAACTGGGATGGGCACCAAACGACGCAAACACCGAACCATCTTTTGGGTTAATTAACGTCACGGACATTACTGGAAACTGACCGCCCAGTGATGCATCAGCTACTCGCAGGTGATAACCGTGATCACGCAACTCTTGTAAGGCTTGTTGAATTTTAGGGAAACGGTTTAACACTTCATCAGGTACTTCCGGCAGGCAAAGTCCTTCGGCAATGATCTTGTTTTTCACATAACGTTCAAATACTTCAGACAAACCCTGAACACGGGCTTCATTCTGGGTGTTACCCGCTGACATGCCATTACTGACATAAATATTGCCAATCACATTGACTGGAATGTAACGGATTTCACCATCACGCAAACGTTGGTAAGGTACTGCACAGATACCGCGTTCGCCATCACCGGAGTTGGTGTCAAATAACATATCCGGCGTCAGTTCATTTTCCGGATCAAAGTATTTCCACAGCGATTCATCCATCAAGCCTTCAGGCATTTCATCGCCATCAATATCAAACCAGCGTTCATGGGGATAATGCACAAATTCGCTGTTGCTGTGATGCTCGCCCAGATAGAAATCAGCAAAGAAGTAATTGCAGCTGAGACGTTCAAAATATTCACCTAACGCGCTGGCCAAGCAGGCTTTTTCGCTGCTGCCTTTGCCGTTGGTAAACATCAAAGGGCAGGTTTTATCGCGGATGTGGACTGAATAAACATTACTGACTGGGTTCAACCAAGAGGCCTCTTCAATATCAAAACCAAACGATTTTAATTTGGCCTGCATAGTGGCGATGCTGGTTTCCAGGTCGCTATCTTTGCCTTTGATGAATGTTTGCTCAGTCATGATTGGATACTCGTTTAGATAAAAAAGCCCCCAGTAATGGGGGCTTTTTCAGTTAGCCTGCTTTGGCTTCACATCTTAACAGCTTTGCGGGTTGTGCTTTTTGCATAATTGCCATTACTCGATTTATGAGTCGAAGGCATCTTAATATTTATTTTTTGCCGAGTGCTAAAAAAGCACCCACTACTACAGCTACAGCGCCACCAATGATGAACCACATAGTTTCATCGGTAAAACGGCCGGTAATCGTTTCAGTGACTTGATCGCCTAAAGACTGTGAAGAATTCCAACCGAATACCAGCAGAATAACGCCAACAACTAACAAGATAATGCCTAAAAGTTTGGTGCTCATATTCTCTCTCCATTAATTATTTTATTTGTTTATGTTCTCCACGGATGTTCCGGTAAATCACATACGCCAATGGTTTCAACACCTGCACGGGCGACTAAATCATCGTTTTCAACCGAGCTACCACTGACGCCTATCGCGCCAGACATAAACCCTTCATCATCGACAATCGGTACACCCCCCGGAAAAGTAATCATGCCATCATTGGAGTGTTCAATGCCATACAATGGTTTTCCTGGTTGGGACAGTTGGCCGATTTCTCCGCTAGGCATGCCGAAATAAACAGCCGTACGGGCTTTTTTGATGGCAATATCGATGCTACCAACCCATGCATCATCCATACGATAGAAGGCTTTGAGTGCACCGCCGGAATCCACCACGGCAATGCACATGCGAGTACCTGTTTCTTCGGCTTTTTTGAGTGCGCCATCGATGGCTTTTTGAGCTGCTTCTGAAGTTACGTGCATGGTTATTTCCTTAATTGTTGCCGGATTAGAACTGCTGAGAGTGAAAATTTCTCAACAGATATATTTGTCATGAAATATGATCATGACAAAGATGATTCGTAACAAACTTACAAAAGTTGTTTAGTCGCATAACTAACGAAACATCCCCACTGTAGAACTCAGAGAAATAAGCGCATTAACCTAGAGCAAATGTATTGGTAGAGAATTGATAAAGGATCGTTATATGAAACTTGTTTTATCTTTACTGACCATGATGTTGGCTGGCTTTATGAGTCCGGCGATAGCTGAAGATCGTCGAGCTATTCAACAGCAACTCGATCAAGCTTGCGAGGCTGTGAGATTGGAAAAGCTGCGACCCATCAGAGAAAGGTATGCCGCGGAGTGTGTCGCTGAGTGGGATCGTAGTCAGGAATATTGCGAGCGCTTTTACAGTGACTATGGGAATCAGGGTGGGGATCAGCCGGTATTATTTTATGATTTGCCAGAGTGTGAAAAAGCCTGGAATTATCGGCAATCTTATCGAAATGCCAATTAAATCCAGATCACTGGAACGACTTGTAAAGTGTTTTATTTGAATGGTTTAAGATGCACTGTCTAATATCTTTTACAACAATTTCTCAAGGACACTGAGTGGAACGAGGTGGTAAGGAACATTTTATAGGTTTGGAATGGCTGCGCTTTTTGCTCGGTCTTTATATTGTTATTTTCCACACGCTGCACACTTATAAACTCAAAGAAAAAGTCCCCTGGTTGATGGATATGGTGGGTGTTGGCTTTTTTGCCACCAGCAGTTTCTTTGTGTTATCCGGTTTTCTATTAGCGCATGTATATTGCAGCAATGGCGAATTACGCGAAGCGGCGACCAGTTTTTGGGCCAAGCGATTTTCTAATTTATACCCGCTGCATATTTTTTCTCTGCTGTTAACCTTCACTGTATTAACCATTATCAGTTATCTGGGAATTCCACCGGATGATGTAAAAGCCACTGTGCGGTTTGTGGTGTATGACACCAATGTGGATTTAGGTGAAGCGGGCCGAGCGTCAATAGAGCATTACATGAGTAATGGGGAGTTATTGCTCAACTCGTTTTTACAAGTGTTTATGTTGCAGGCGTGGAATCCTTTTTACCTGACTTTTAATGCGCCGTTATGGTCGATTTCTACCTTGTTTTTCTTTTATCTGACCTTTCCCTTTGCCGCGCCGTATCTGATGCGGGTAAAGCATAAAGTGTTGTGGATTGCGGCATTAATGTTGGTTTATCTGATCCCGCCTTTATTGGTGATTTGGAATGGCGACTATGGAATGCCGTTTACTGGCATGTTGCATCGAATGCCGATTATTCGTATTCCAGAGTTTTTTGCCGGTATTGTCGGTTATGCCCTTTTTCGCCAGATGCGGGATAGTGGACGAGAGCCTACGCCAGTTATTCGAATGCTGATGATTATGTTTGTTTTGTTGTGCTTTTTCGGAGCAATCTGGCTACTTAAGAGTGAGCGTTACTGGTATTTCTTGCTACATAACGGTTTGCTATTACCTGCCCAACTGATGCTAATTTATTTGTGCGCTTTAGCAGGAACACCACGCAGTGAATGGTTTAATAACTGGTCACGTCGACTTGGTGCGGCATCTTTACCGTTGTTTGTCTTACATGTACCGGCTTTTATCTTATTTTCCCGCTCAGAAAAGATTTTCAATGTGATGTCAGTTGAGTGTTTGCAGGACTGGAAAAGCTGTGCGGTGCAGGCAAGTGAACAAACCTTGTCGATTTGGTTTTATCCATTGTTTCTGTTGCTGACCATTATCTTGTGTATCTGGATGATGGAGCGTGCGGTGGTGCCTACCCGTAAATGGATATTAAAACGTTTGCCATTGATGGCCACAAAACAATCTTGATGTTTTTATGCCAAT
Organism: Methylophaga muralis; assembly: GCF_001720165.1. Lineage (GTDB taxonomy): Bacteria > Pseudomonadota > Gammaproteobacteria > Nitrosococcales > Methylophagaceae > Methylophaga > Methylophaga muralis. Next base: position 84,426 of record NZ_MCRI01000001.1, on the reverse strand, counting down.
GCCGGCCTAAATTTATACCTAAGTAATATCCATTTTCAGCTTTGATTTGAGGAAATAACATGTCTTATCCCTTAGCTAATCGCTCAGGTCGCTCGTTAAATTTTATCTCGAATGTAGTCGCAATCAGTTTGTTAGTGCTTTCAACCAGCAGCTTTGGTTTTTCGCTGGATGATGTGGCCGAAAAAGCCCAGGCATTGGTCAAACAGGACTACGTCAAACCGCAAAGCAATCTACCGGTTGAGTTCAGTCAGATGCAATTTGCCGATTACATGAAGATTCAGCCAATCGCTGAAAAATTTCACTGGAATGATCAGCAAACACCATTTCGTTTGGCGTTTTATCATCAAGGTATGCACTTTAAAGTGCCAGTAAAAATTAATGAAATCTTGCCCAATGGCATGACGGAAATTACCTATGATCCTGAGGATTTTGCGTTCGGTGATTTATCGTTTGATAAAGCTACGACGTCGAATCTTGGCTATGCCGGTTTCCGTGTTTTATATCCGATAAACAAAGCGGATAAATATGACGAAATCATGAGTGTTTTAGGTGCGAGTTATTTCCGAGTCATTGGTAAAGATCAAGTTTACGGGTTATCCGGACGCGGAATGAATATTGATACTGCGGTATCCGATGACATCGCCGAAGAGTTTCCGGAGTTTCGTGAGTTTTGGATTCAACATCCACAACCTGGCGAGGAAAATCTGGTGATTTACGCTTTGTTGGATTCACCCAGCGCAACCGGAGCTTATCGTTTTGATTTACAACCTGGCGCCAATACGGTGCTTGATGTTGAAGCCAAAGTGTATTTACGCAAACAGGTTAATGAGTTGGGTCTGGCAACCTTAACCAGTATGTTTTTATATGACGGCCGCCAACCACCTAGCCAGCATAATTTCCGTCCACAAATTCATGATTCAAATGGATTGTCGATCCACGCTGGGAATGGCGAATGGATTTGGCGTCCATTGAATAACCCTGATGGTGTATCAGTCAGTACCTGGCAGGTTGAAAGCCCGAAAGGTTTTGGTTTATTGCAGCGTGGCCGTGAATTTTCAAGGTTTCAGGATCTTGATGATTTATACCATTTACGACCTAGTGCTTGGGTTGAAACCAAAAGTGACTGGGGCAAAGGTCGTATCAAACTGATTGAATATCGCACTGCCGACGAAACCAATGATAATGTTGGTGCCTTCTGGATTCCGGATAACCTTCCAGCGTTTGGTGAACCGCTTGATCTAGCCTACCGAATCCATTGGACCTTGGATGAGCCATCACTGGCGGATCCAAATATTGCCTGGGTTGCACAAACCTTACGTTCAGCTGGCGAAGACAAACAGGCAAACCTGATCCGTGATTTAGATGAAACCATTTTATTGCAGGTGGATTTTCAAGGTCCGGTATTAACCGAGCGCGGTGAATATCAGATGCCTGCAACACAAATTAGTATCAGTGAACATGCTGAAATTTTAAGTAGCCACCTGCGGTATAACCAGGCCACAAAAGGCTGGCGTTTGATTATGCGGACGCGAATTCACGATCCTACTAAGGTGGTTGAAATGCGCGCCGCATTGGTAGATGAAAACCAACAGCCCTTATCTGAAACATGGAGTTATCAGATTCCTGTTGGCTATGCTGTAACCCGCTGAAAAACTAATAGAAGGTTCGGCTAAGCATAGACGAGTGATTTGTTTTACGTTGGCATAATTTTGCGTCAACAAAAACAATCACTTGTCTGTACTCTGCGCGCTAAAAAGCGTATGCTGTGCGCCCTTTATCAATAACTGATTTTATGGCCGGAAAACTTTTTATCAGAACCTTTGGCTGCCAGATGAACGAGTATGACTCGAACAAGATGGCCGAGGTGCTTGCTGCGTCGCATCAACTGGAAACAACCGATATCGCTGAAGAAGCGGATGTGTTGTTGCTCAATACCTGTTCGATCCGTGAAAAAGCCCAGGAAAAAGTCTTTCATCAATTAGGCCGCTGGAAACGCTGGAAAGATAAAAAACCACATCTGGTTATTGGCGTGGGCGGCTGTGTAGCCAGTCAGGAAGGTGAAGCAATCCGTAAACGCGCACCGTATGTCGATCTGATTTTTGGACCACAAACTCTGCATCGTCTGCCCACCATGCTGGACGACGTCAGAAAAAATAATAAACCGGAAATTGATATCTCATTCCCGGAAATCGAAAAGTTCGACAATCTGCCTGCACCGAAAGCCGATGGCCCAACAGCGTTTGTCTCTATCATGGAAGGTTGCAGCAAATACTGCACATTCTGCGTTGTACCGTATACCCGCGGTGAAGAAGTCAGTCGCCCTGTTGGTGCTGTGTTACGTGAGATTCGACAGCTGGCCGCTCAGGGCGTACGTGAAGTAAATCTGTTAGGACAAAACGTTAATTCGTATCGCGGCATTATCGAAGATGATGAAACTGCTGATTTAGCATTGTTGATTCATTATGTCGCAGCAATTGATGGCATTGAGCGTATTCGCTTTACTACTTCACATCCGGTGGAGTTTTCTGATTCGTTAATCGAAGCGTTTGCCGAAATTCCTGAATTAGTTAACCATCTGCATTTACCGGTACAGTCAGGTTCAGATCGCATTCTGGCGATGATGAAACGTGGTCATACCGTCGCGCAATATATTGAGAAAATTGAACGGGTGAAAAAAATTCGCCCTAATCTAAGTCTGTCGAGTGATTTCATTGTCGGTTTTCCCAATGAGACTGACGATGACTTTAATGCCACCATGGCACTGATCAATCAAATCGGTTTTGATCATTCATTCAGCTTTATTTATAGCGCGCGTCCGGGCACACCGGCAGCGATGTTTAATGATTCAGTGTCTGATGAAGAGAAAAAACAACGTCTGCAAATCATGCAAGATCGTTTGCGTGAACTGGAAGATGCAGTGAGTGATGCGATGCTTGGCACCGTACAACGGGTATTGGTAGAGCGTGCTGCACATCGTGATGCAGATGAAATCGCTGGCAGAACGGAAAATAATCGGGTGGTTAATTTCCCCGGTGATATGGCGCTGGTGGGCAAGTTTGTCGATGTGCGAATTACTGAAGCACACACCAATTCCTTGCGAGGAGAACTTCTTGCTGATAGCGTTATCCTCTAACTCCTTTTTGGAATCAAATTTGTGGTCACTCCAACTGTAACAGTTGACACGATAAGCTTTGAATTAAGTCCTTCGGACAACCCCCGTTTAGCCAATCTTTGCGGTCACCTGGATGAACATATCCGGATGATGGAGCGCGGATTTGGTGTTGAAATCAATAACCGAGGTGGCAAATTCCAGATCATTGGTAAGCCGGATATTCTCAGTGAAGTTCAGGATGTGATTCATGCCCTGTATGCCGATACGGCCCAATCTGTTTTAGAACCTGAGCAAGTGCACTTAGCGATTCGTGAATCAGGCGGCACCGAAATTACCGGTTTTGAAGAAGAAAAAGAAGTCACCATCAAAACCAAGCGCGGCCTGATCAAAGCGCGGGGTGAAAATCAACAAGCCTACTTACGTCGGGTGATGACTCATGACATCAACTTTGGTGTGGGTCCAGCCGGTACCGGTAAAACCTATCTAGCGGTTGCCTGTGCAGTAGAAGCGTTGGAACGTGATTTTGCCAGACGTATCGTGTTAGTCAGACCTGCAGTTGAAGCCGGTGAGCGACTCGGTTTTCTGCCGGGTGATTTAGCACAAAAAGTGGATCCGTACTTACGGCCATTGTTTGATGCACTCTATGAAATGCTTGGCTTTGAAAAAGTGGCCAAGTTGATTGAACGAAATGTCATTGAGATTGCACCACTGGCGTATATGCGTGGCCGTACTTTAAATGAATCATTTATCATTCTTGATGAAGCGCAGAACACGACTGTTGAGCAGATGAAAATGTTTCTGACCCGTCTTGGTTATAACTCCACTGCTGTAATTACCGGTGATATTACTCAGGTAGATTTACCGGGCTCAGTACGTTCTGGTTTACGTCATGCAATCGAAGTATTAAAAGATGTTGAAGGTATTGGTTTTACCTTCTTCCAGGCCAAAGACGTGGTCCGTCATTCTTTGGTACAAAAAGTTATCTTGGCTTATGAAAAGGCTGAAACAAAGTCGTGAACGTCATTATTGATTTGCAGCAGGCAACTGATGCAGATGTACCGTCTGAACAACAATTTCAACTCTGGGCCAGTGCTGCACTGGCCGAAGTCAACGAAGACTGTGAATTAAGTATTCGCTTGGTGGACGAGACCGAAAGTGCCGAATTGAATAACGATTATCGCGGCAAAAACTCTCCTACCAATGTTTTATCTTTTCCCTTTGAGTCACCTGTGCCGTTAGAGCCTATGTTATTAGGTGACTTGGTGTTGTGTGTACCGGTGGTGGAACGAGAAGCTACCGAACAAAATAAAGCCATTGATGATCATTGGGCACATTTGATTGTGCATGGTTGTTTACATTTACTTGGCTATGACCACATTGAAGACGATGAAGCCGAATTGATGGAATCATTGGAAATTAGTATTTTACAAAAACTTGCTATCAACAATCCTTATATAGAGCAGAGGGTTACATCATGAGTGAGGGACGACCGAGTCGCTCAGACAGTCCAGTTTCCTGGGTGCGAAAATTAAGTAATTTGTTCCTGGAGCCAAAAGATCAGGAACAGCTGATTGAATTGTTACGCAATGCGTCAGAACGGCATATTTTGGATGCCGAAGCCCTGTCGATTGTTGAAGGCGCTTTGAGCGTCTCACAAATGCAGGCCCGCGACATTATGATTCCGCGGTCTCAAGTGGTTATGGTTTCAAGAGATGCTCCGGCAGAAGAAACCCTCAAACTGGTTACCGAAACAGCCCATTCACGTTTTCCAGTGATTGATGATGATCGTGATGATGTCATTGGTATCCTGCTCGCCAAAGATTTACTGTCCGCAGTTGTTAGTTCTGGTGAATTTAATTTTGATTTACGTGAATTGTTACGACCAGCTGTGTTTATCCCTGAAAGTAAACGTTTAAACGTGTTACTCCGCGAATTTCGCGCCCGTCGCAATCATATGGCAATCGTTGTCGACGAGTATGGTGGTGTGGCCGGCATGATCACCATCGAAAATGTTTTAGAACAAATCGTTGGTGAAATTGAAGACGAGCACGATGTGGACGATGATGCGCCGATTCTGCAACGTGATGAAAACACTTTCACCATTAAAGCATTGACTCCCGTCGAAGACTTTAACGAGTATTTTGAAACAGAGTGGAGTGACGATGATTTTGATACCGTCGGTGGACATGTAGTGAATCAATTCGGTCATTTGCCCGGCCGGGGAGAGCAGGTCACCATTGGTCAGTTTGAGTTTACGGTGTTACGAGCAGATAAACGCCGCGTACATTTATTACGTATGGTGATATTACCCGAAGCAACTGATAGCGAAAGCGAAACAGAATAATGACAATCCCCGGGCATAAAGCTTGGCAAGGTGCGTTTGGTAGTTGGGCAGCATTAGTTGCTGGTGCCATTCTGCCGTTAAGCCTGTCACCTTTTCATTTTTATCCGCTAGCCATAATCAGCCTGCTGATCTTGTTTATGAGTTGGCAGCATGTCACACCAAGACAAGCATTTTGGCGTGGCAGTTTGTTTGGCGCCGGTATGTTCGGCGTTGGCGTTTCCTGGGTCTATGTAGCCATCCATGTGTTTGGCCAGGCGAGTGTTTTTCTCGCAGGGTTACTGACAGCCTTATTTGTGGTTGCCTTGGGTTTAATGATTGGCGGGTTGGGCTGGCTACTCAAACGTCTGACCGGACCATTCTTCTCCAGCAAAGATTTTCTGATTTTACTGCCTATAGGCTGGCTATTATTTGAGTGGTTTAAGGCCTGGTTTTTAACCGGTTTTCCCTGGTTGGAAGTGGGCACCGGACAAATTGAAGGTCCGCTTGCCGGCTTTATTCCGTTAATTGGTGTACATGGCGCATCCTGGTTAGTAGCTCTGACCGCTGGGTGTTTGGCTATCGTTATCAGCCAGCGTAAATGGCCACTAATATTGTTGCCCGTAGTCATTTGGGGCAGTGCTTATACTTTGCAATCTGTTGATTGGACACAACCTACTGGTGAGCCGCTCAAAGCAGCATTGATACAAGGCAATGTGCCGCAGGAAATTAAATGGGATCCGCAACAATTGCGTAATACCTTGCAGCTTTATGCTGATTTGAGTCGTCAGAACTGGGATGCTGACATTATTGTCTGGCCGGAAAATGCGGCAACAGCGTTTTACCATCAAATAGATGAAGGCTATCTTGCTCCCTTGGGGCGCGAAGCTCGTGGGCAAAATACTGATATTATTCTTGGCCTGCCGGTGCTGGATGAAAATGGTGACGATTATTACAACAGCATGGTCAGTCTGACCGAAACACCGGTGTTCTATCACAAACGTCACTTGGTGCCATTTGGTGATTATGTTCCTTTTGAAACGCTGCGTGGATTAATAAAGTTTTTTGATTTACCGATGTCAGCTTTTGTTCCAGGTTCTGTCAATCAACCGCAGATGACGCTTGCCGGACAGCCTGTGGGTATCTCAATTTGTTATGAAGATGCATTTTCCTCAGAGGTCCTCGATACCGTGCCGGTGGCAACGATGCTGATCAATGCTACCAATAATGCCTGGTATGGCGATTCGTTTGCCCCGCACCAGCATTTACAGATCTCGCGTAGTCGAGGACTGGAAACCGGCAGACCGATTTTACGGGTCACTACCAATGGTATTTCAGCGTTTATTGACTACAAGGGTAAAATCCAGAATCAAAGTCCTCAATTCGAACAAGCTGTGCTGACTGGGGAAATTCAACCACGAGATGGCAGCACTCCGTATGTTCGTTGGGGACAATGGCCATTGTTGATTAGTACTTTGTTGTTACTGGCCCTATGGGCGTATTATCTTCAACTTCACCGCCGTTTAGACCAATAATCTACTATGCAATTAATGACCATCCAGCGCATTCTGGGCATCTTGCTGAGTTTATTCAGTATTACCATGCTGCCACCTGTGCTGGTTTCCTGGTGGTTTGATGATGGTGCTGCAACAGCGTTTTTGACTGCGTTTGTCATCCTGGTTAGCGTTGGTTTGTTGTTATGGCTTCCTGCCAGAAAACATCGGAAAGAATTGAAGATCCGTGATGGTTTTATCGTCGTGGTGATGTTCTGGATTGCCTTGGGTTTTTCCGGGGCTTTGCCGTTTTATCTGACTGAATCACCACAGATGAGCATTACCGATGCGGTATTTGAGTCGATGTCGGGTTTAACCACGACCGGTGCCACGGTATTAGTCGGTTTGGATACGCTGCCGCAGGCTGTATTATTTTATCGACAGTTTCTGCAATGGTTAGGTGGTATGGGGATCGTGGTTTTAGCCGTGGCCATTCTGCCTTTATTAGGTGTTGGTGGTATGCAGCTGTATCGGGCGGAAACCCCTGGACCGATGAAAGATGCCAAATTAACCCCACGTATTACCGAAACCGCGAAAGCACTCTGGTATATCTATTTAAGTTTAACCGTTGCCTGTGCCATTGCTTATCGCTGGGCCGGAATGACTTGGTTTGATGCTATCGGACATAGTTTCTCTACTGTCGCTATCGGCGGTTTTTCCACACACGATGCCAGCATGGGCTTCTTTAACAGCGCGACTATTGAGATGATTGCGGTGGCATTTATGCTGATTTCGGCGATGAACTTTTCATTACATTTTCTAGCCTGGCGGCATCGTAGTTTGATGCATTATTTGCGTGATTCCGAGTTGAAAGTGTTTCTAAGCATTATGTTTATCATCTCGCTGATCACAAGCGTTTATCTATATTTTACCGGCACTTTTGATGATGGTTGGACCTCAGCTCATCACGGTATTTTTCAGGCTGTTTCAATCGGAACAACAGCCGGTTTTACCACGACAGACTATTATTTATGGCCGGGTTTTCTGCCAATATTATTGTTAATGACCAGCTATATCGGCGGCTGTGCTTTCTCGACCGGTGGTGGTATCAAGGTTATTCGAGCCATGTTGTTGTTCAAACAAGGCTATCGTGAAGTTTTACGTTTGATTCATCCCAATGCGGTATTTGCCATTAAGGTCAATGGTAAAGCGCTACCATCAAAAGTGGTTGGTGCCGTATGGGGTTTCTTTGCCTTATACGTGTTCTGTTTCAGCATCATGCATTTAATGCTGATGGCGACAGGTCTTGACGTGGTAACTTCTTTTTCTGCTGTTACGGCTTGCTTGAATAATTTGGGGCCAGGCCTTGGGGATGTTGGAGCGAATTTTGGGCAGATCAATGACACGTCAAAATGGATATTATGTGTTGCCATGTTGTTAGGCCGTCTGGAAATCTTCACCTTGTTAGTGGTGCTGACACCAGCATTCTGGCGTCGCTAAATGAGCGATATTCAAAATAAATGGGATGAACGCTACCGAGAAGCGGTAGTTAATTATCCAGAACCTGCATTAGTCTTAGAGCAAAATCAGCATTTATTACCCAAACATGGTCATGCTCTAGATCTCGCCTGTGGTTTGGGGGCAAATGCGCTATTGTTGGCCAAACATGGTTTACAAACCCAAGCCTGGGATATCAGCGGTGAGGCACTAACAAAACTAGCAGTCGAAGCAAAACGCCGTCAGCTGGATGTGCTGACCGAAAAGCGAGATGTGTCTGCTGCACCACCGGCAAAAAACAGGTTTGATGTAATTGTAGTCAGTCATTTTCTGGATCGTGTTTTGTGTGCACAACTTGTTGACGCATTAAAACCTAACGGTTTGGTGTTTTATCAGACCTTTTGTCGCAACAAAGTGGAAAACAAAGGCCCGCAAAATCCTGAATTTTTACTGGCTGATAATGAACTGTTGCATTTATTTGCTGGTCTCAAAATCAGAGCGTATCGTGAAGAGAATTTGCTGGGAGACATTACCCAAGGCTGGCGTAATCAGGCCCTGTTAGTGGCTCAAAAGTCTTAATAAAAATAAATACTTATTTAAGGCTTGCTGAAACGATGGCTGATCAGTAGAATTACGCGGTTCAGAAAGGGCAAACGTATTTTGTATGTTTGTCAGGCAAACATTATTATTGGCGAGAACAGATATGAAAGCGGATATCCATCCAGATTATAGCGAAATCAATGTTACCTGCAGCTGCGGTAACAGCTTCAAAACCCGTTCAACACGCGGCAATGACCTGACGCTGGATGTATGCTCAGAATGTCACCCGTTCTACACCGGCAAACAAAAAATGCTTGATAGCGCCGGTCGTGTTGATAAATTCCGTCAAAAATACGGAAAGTAAACTTCCGGGCAATAAGCCGAAGTTACTAATGAACACCATTAAAGCTACATACCAAAGCCTCTGTCGATTGACAGGGGCTTTGTTGTTTTTGGGATTTGTTACGGGTTGTGCGCAAAATCCAGTAACTGGCGGGCAAGACTTTGTGATGTTCAGTGAAAGCAAAGAGCTGGAGATGGGCCGTACTTATCATCCGCAGATCGTCAAAGAATACGGTCTGTATGAAGATGAAGCACTGCAAAGATATGTGCAGGAAGTAGGGCAAAGACTTGCTGTAGTCAGTCATCGTGATGATCTGGTTTATCGATTCACCGTGCTGGATTCGCCGGTTATCAATGCTTTTGCCTTACCTGGCGGCTATATCTATATCACCCGCGGCTTAATGTCTTATCTTAATTCCGAGGCTGAACTGGCCGCCGTTCTAGGGCATGAGATTGGCCATGTTACTGCAAGACACGGCGTCCGTCAGCAAAGTGCTGCTCAAGCGGCTAATCTAGGTTACACACTTGGTGCAATCCTGGTGCCGGGAATGCGTACTGCTGGCGCGCAGGACTTATTTAATATGTTCGGTGGCGCTTTGCTTAGTGGTTATGGTCGAGAACACGAATTAGAGTCGGATCGACTTGGTGCAGAATATCTGGCCCGTTCGGGCTATAACCCTCAGGCTATGATTAATGTGATCGGGGTGTTAAAAGATCAGGCTACCTTTGCTGAAGCAGAAGCTAAAAAGCAAGGACAGGACTACCAGGGTTATCACGGCCTGTTTGCCTCTCACCCGGACAACGATACGCGTTTGCAGGAAGTAGTTAAGGCGGCAGATCGTTATAAAACTTCTGCTCAGGGTGAAGAAGGTGTTGAGCGTTACCTGCAGCGGATTGACGGCATGGTGTTTGGCGATAGCGAGTCCCAGGGAATTCGGTCAGGCAGAAACTTTTATCATGGTGATATGCAGTTTGCTTTGAGCTTTCCAGTTAATTGGCATATCCAAAATAATCCAACCAGTTTGCGTGCGGTGGCTCCACAAGGTTTAGCGATTATTGAGATGGGTGTTTCCGATCTTAATCGTAAACAGACACCGGCGGAATTCATCCGTGACCGACTGAATATTAAAGATCTGAAGAGTGGTGAAGCGATTACCAGTCATGGCCTGCAGGGTTATACCGGTATTGCAGTGGCAGAAGGCAAAAATGTTCGTGTTGCGGTTTTATATCTGCGTGAGCAAGCCTTTATTTTCATCGCCACCACCAAAGCGGCTGGAGATTTTAGTAAGTTTGATGCCAGTTTCCGTGAAACAGTGATGAGCTTTCATGCCTTGCGAGATGACGAAAAACACTTAGCCAAAGCACAGCGTATAGAAGTCGTTAAGGTGGGAAATAATGATAGCTATGCAAACTGGGCGGCCACTACCCGGATCAGTAATAGTCCAATCCAACAATTGCGATTATTAAATGGTCATTATCCAAATGGTGAGTTGAAGCCGGGGCAAATGGCTAAACGTATTCGCTAGTTCAACATTGGTTGCTTTTAAGCTCCCAGAATGCATACAGTTAAAGCTTGATATTCCCCAACAAATACATTGCGAACATTTAGACAGTTGTCTTCACATTGCTGAGTTGAAACTCGCTTGATTGGAGCCAGTTATTCTCATAGTTAAGACCAGTTTATCTTCGCAAATGGTCTCATTGAATTCACTCAGGTTCATTTTTCAAGCAGATAGGCTAGGGCCTTTGAAATGTGAACAGTTAACCAGCTGATTTTCTTCCGGCAGGATGTTGCCGGAAGAAGGTAGGTTTGTCAGAACAAATCAATAAGTGAATCATCCTGGTCAGGTGTGGAACTGCTTCCACCGCGCATCGCAGGCACATTGTCCTTGTGAAAGGTTTCGTAGATGGCATCCGAATCCCCTGGACGAGCCAGTAATCCTGTTTGTGGATCAATCCGAACGGTCACCATATCTACGGGTTGCTCGAAAGCGTGTTGAGGCATATCAGCAAGAGCCACTCGCATAAAATCAATCCACATTGGTAATGCAGCGCGGCCACCAGTTTCGTATCGTCCCAATGTGCGAGGGTTGTCAAAACCCACCCAACCGACAGCGACTAAATCCGGGGTATAACCATTAAACCAAGCATCAAGTTGATCATTGGTCGTACCGGTTTTACCTGCCAAATCGTTTCGATTCAGGCTAAGTGCCTGCCTGCCGGTGCCGAATTTCACCACATCTCGCAACATGCTGTTAACAATGAATGCATTTTGCGGTGTGATGACTTGTTTGGCAGGATAGAAACCTAACAGTTCAGCCTGCATTAAAGCTTCTTCTTCGGATATTGCTTCAGTTGGAACAGCGCAGTTGTCACACACTTTGTGTGGTTTGGTCTGCATTATTACCTCACCCGCGGAGTTTTCTATACGGGAGATAATATAAGGATTCACCAAATGACCGCCATTTGCCAAAGTCGCATATGCACGAGCCATGTCTAACGGTGCAGCATTACCACTACCTAAGGCAACCGAAAGATTGGCCGGAACCTGCTCTGGTGTAAAACCAAAACGTTGCACGTAATCTACGGTGTAGGCAATGCCGATATCTCTAAGCAGACGAATTGAAACTAAGTTTCGCGAGTGAGTGAGTGCTTCCCTCAAGCGGGTTGGGCCGAAAAAACGACCACTATAATTTTCTGGGCGCCAGACATTTTCAAGCCCAGGATCATCAAATACCACTGGCGCATCGTTTACAACCGTTGCCGCGGTGTAGCCTTTCTCCAATGCAGCCGAATACACAAAGGGTTTAAAGCCGGAACCAGGCTGTCGTTTGGATTGGGTGACCCGATTAAATTTGCTGTGAAAGTAATCAAATCCACCTTGCAGTGAAGTAATGGCCCCATCCTCTGATGCTAGCGATACTAAAGCAGCTTGAGCTTCAGGAATTTGGGCCAATTGCCATGAATCTTCTTCTAAGGCGCGAAGATACACAATATCGCCAACTGCCAATACATCAGAGATAGTCTGCGGTCTTGGGCCCATGCTATTGGCACTCAATTGCGGTTGTGCCCAACTGACGGCTGAAAAAGGGAGTTCAATTTGGCCCAAGCGTTTTACAAATACCTGTGCAACATTATTTTCGATACTCAGTACCAAGGCGGGGCTGATAGAGCCAATTATTGAATAATCTTTCAGATGAAGTTCCGAGGCTGCTAAATCCGGTAATTCACTTAGATCAACCTTGGCAACGGCGCCTCGGTAGCCATGGCGTTTGTCATAGGCCAGAAGAGCATCCTGCAAAGCTTTTGTTGATGCTTGCTGATGTTTGGCTTTAATAGTTGTAAATACTCGCATGCCGTTTTCATAGGCTAGTTCGCCATATTCATCAACTATATATGTCCGTACCATTTCAGCAACATACGGGGCATAAACTTCAATTTCACGTCCATGATAGCGGGCACTCACTTCTTCTTTAAGTGCTTCCTGATATTCGGCCTGTGTTATATAGCCGACATCCAGCATTCTTCTCAGTACATAATTCCGCCGATTTAATGCTCTTTCAGGAGAGGTGATCGGATTGGTGGTGGAAGGAGCTTTGGGAAGACCGGCGAGCATGGCCATTTGAGCCAGTGTTAAATCTTCAAGTCTTTTGCCGTAATAAACATCGGCAGCTGCGCCAACTCCATATGAGCGGTGACCCAAGAAGATTTTATTAAGGTATAGAGCGAGGATTTCTTCCTTAGATAAAGTGTTTTCTATTTCAAGCGACAAAATAATTTCATTGATTTTGCGCAAATAGGTTTTTTCGTTACTTAAGAAGAAATTACGTGCTACCTGCATGGTGATTGTACTGCCACCTTGCGCTTTTTCACCGGTAAGCGCTAACGAATAAGCGGCTCGGATCAGGCCTTGATAATCCACTCCAGGATGCTGGAAAAAACGATCATCCTCTGCAGCCAGAAAGGCTTCGATAAGTTTGTACGGAATTTCATCGTAAGTGACTGGTATGCGACGTTTTTCGCCGAACTCAGCCATCAACAAGCCTTCCTCACTAAATACACGTAAAGGAATTTGTAATTGCACCGTGCGCAGTGATTCAGCACTAGGGAGTTTAGGTGACAGAAATAGATAGGCTACAGCGATAAACAGCAGACCAGCTATCAGAAGGGTAAAGCCCCATATTAAAAGGCGTGACACAAGTCGCGACATTGGATTATTTCGTTCGCAAAAAATAAAACCGTAGAGTATATATAAACGTCGTAATAATGCCAGTTAATGACTTTTCGGGAAAATGTCACACTTTTAGTTGTTGACATCCTAGTAATAGTTAATAAACTACTTTAACTTACAAAGGTAAGTGTACTTCACACATCATTTCGATGGAATTGGGGCGATGCATGTTTGGACCTAAAAAATCCCCGTTACTAGGGATAGATATCAGCTCTTCGGTGGTGAAGCTGTTGGAGCTAAATAAACGCGGGGATCGTTACACCGTAGAATCCTATGCCGTCGAACCATTACCTGTAAATGCTGTGGTGGAAGGCCGTATTGAGAATAGTGATGAAGTCGCCGGTGCCATAAAGCGAGCAGTTAAACGCTCGGGTACCAAATCCAAAGATGCGGCTGTTGCCGTCTCAGCCAACTCAGCAATCACCAAAGTGGTTTCCTTTCCTGCATCCATTTCAGAACGCGATATGGAAGAGAATGTGATGTTGGAAGCAGAAAATTATATTCCTTATCCGCTTGATGAAGTACGCCTTGATTTTGAGGTTTTAGGTCCTTCTGCCGCTGATGCTGATGCGGTTGATGTCTTACTGGCAGCCTCACGCCGTGAAAATGTTGATGCCCGAACCACAGTGCTGGAAAAAGCCGGGTTGAAGCCACGCCTGGTCGATGTTGAGGCTTATACAGTCGAAAATGCTTTTTCATTGATTGCCAGACAATTGCCCAATCAAGGTAATGGCTTAACGGTTGCTGTTGCAGATGTGGGTGCGAATGTCACCACCTTACACGTACTGGTTAATGGCAAAATTGTATTTACCCGTGAACAAACGTTTGGCGGCAGAATGCTTACGGAAGATATCGAGCGTTATTACGGGATGTCTTATCAAGAAGCCGGTCGTGCCAAAAAAGATGGCAGTTTGCCTGATGATTATCTCCCCAAAGTGCTTGAGCCGTTTAAACGATCGATGGCGGTTACCATCACTCGAGCACTGCAATTTTTCTTTTCCGCTTCAAGTCAATATCAGTCAATCGACCACATCATAATTGCTGGTGGTTGTGCATCAATAGATGGTGTTGATCAGATTGTCGAGGCTGAAACTGGCACATCTACATCGGTAGCGAACCCTTTTACCGATATGGCTTTAGGCTCCAGAGTTAAAGTCCAGGCTTTGAGTAATGATGCCCCGTCAATGATGATTGCTTGTGGGTTGGCCATGAGGAGCTTTGACTAATGGCACATATTAATCTTCTGCCATGGCGTGAAGAAAAGCGCCAGGAACGGCAAAAACAATTTTATATCGCAATGGGACTAACCCTAGGGTTTGCCATATTGGTTTTTTACTTTTTTACCAGCTATATGAACGGGCTCCTGAATGAGCAAACGCAACGTAATAGCTTCCTGCAACAAGAAATTAGCAAATTAGATATTCAAATCAGAGAAATTCAAGAACTGGAGAAACAACGCGATCAGCTGCTTGCTAGGATGCAAGTCATTCAAGATTTGCAGCAGAGTCGTCCGAAAGTTGTAAAAGTGTTTGATTCCCTAGTTAAAACGGTTCCTGAAGGAATTCATCTTCAAGTTTTAACCCGAGAGGGCGATAAGTTAATTGTGCAAGGTGTGGCGCAAACTAACGCCAGGGTATCGGTATTGATGAATCAACTTGATAAAGATCCGGAATTCACAGAGTCAAAACTCCGTATTGTGCAACGGACATCGTCTCGTGATGATGCCATCCGCCAATTCACCGTAGAAGTGAATGAATCCAAAGCCAGCACGGATGAGGAGCAATAGTCATGGATATACCTTCAATCAATGATATTGACTTCAATGAAAGCGGTGAATGGCCGCTGATAGGCAAAATTGTTGCAGCGATATTGATTTGTGCGGTGATTTGGGGCGCTGGATATTATTTTTTAATCAAAGACAAACGTAGTCAACTAGCGCGGCTGGAACAAACCGAAACTGAATTACGCATGAGCTTTGAAGTAAAACAGAGCAAAGCTGTCAATCTGGAAGCTTACAAAGAGCAAATGAAAGAAATGGAAGTATCGTTCGCTTCCATGTTGCAACAATTACCGAGAAAAAGTGAAGTGGCCGATTTACTGGTCGATATTTCACGCACTGGATTAGTTAACGGTTTGGAATTTGAATTATTTAAACCGGAAGAAGAGCGACCAATAGATTTCTATATTGAATTGCCAATTACCATGCGCGTGACTGGCTCGTATCATCAATTTGCCGAGTTTGTCAGCGGGATTGCTGCCTTACCACGAATTGTGACCTTACATAATTTCAAAATGGGGCCTTTGACGACCAGTGGCAATATGACGATGGATGTTACCGCCAAGACATATCGTTACTTTGATGAGCAAGGGAAATGATGCTGGTGATGAACTTTAATCTGACAATACAATCATTCATCGGTCGACTGTTACTGCTTTCACTGGCGTTAGTACTGACGGCCTGTGATTCAAAAAAAGATAACCTGCAAAATTATGTCGAAGAAGTTAAAGCACGCCAACAAGTAGATATTCCACCGATCCCGGTAATGAAACCATATGAGAAGTTCAGCTACTCGGCAGCTGGCTTACGTGATCCTTTTGTTCCAACCGTGATTGATGTTCCAGAACCTGAGCCTGAACAAGAAGTCCAGGGCGGTGGTGTTCAACCGAATGAAAATCGGATGAAAGAATTATTGGAAAGTTATTCGCTGTCTGATTTGCAATATGTCGGCACGCTGGAGCAAGAAAGTATTTGGGCACTGATTCGGGCACCCGATAGCACGATACATCGAGTTCAAATTGGCAATTACATGGGCATGAACCATGGTCAGATTGTCGAAATCAGTGAAACCTATATGACACTAAAAGAAATCGTAGCTGAAGGGAATGGCTATAACGAACGTGAAACGACAGTACCCGTCGTTGAGATAAATTAAAGGCCAGGATAATGATGAGTAAATACGCAATAAAATTCACACGGCGGCAAGTCATGGCACCCACAGACAAAACAATATTTGAACGGTGGCGGTCGAGCTTGGGTATGCTCTCATTATTGATAGTCAGTGGGTTTGCCTCAGCAAATGAATTACAGTCACTGGATTATTCAACCCTCTCCGGTAATAAAGGACTCATCACCCTGACGTTTTCTGAAGCTGTTGAGGCTCCTGAGAGTTTTGCTACTGATGAGCCGGCTCGAATTGTGCTCGACTTTCGAGGTGTCAGTAATAAATTAAGCGAAACAACGAAACAAATTAACAGCGGACAGACTCGTAGCATTGCTACCGTTGAAGCGGGTGAACGTACTCGCATGGTGATTAACCTGTTACGCAAACTGCCTTATCAAGTCGAGGTGGAAGGTAATGTGGTCAAAGTCATGTTGAATGACAATACTTCCGTTGCAAGTGCCCGCACTGGTTCAGCAGCTTCTGCCCCACAAACTGGCAATGCTGTTACGGACATTGATTTTCGCCGAGGAGAGCAGGGTGAAGCCAGACTGATGGTTGCTTTGCAAAATGAAAACACCTCTTTAGAAGTGCGTCGTGAACGTGGCGATTTAGTGGTCGACTTACCTGGTGTCAATTTGCCTGGCAAGTTGCAGCGTCGTTTGGATGTCATAGATTTTGCAACCCCCGTTCATTTAATTGACAGCATTCAAACCCCGGAAGGTACGCGATTAGTGTTGACCACTACCGGTAAATTCGAACATCTGGCATATCAGTCTGGCGATATGCTGGTTGTTGAAGTAAAACCAGTTGCAGAGCAAAGCTTAGCGGATACTGAGAGCGAGTTTGGTTTTGAAGGTGAAAAGCTCTCGTTAAATTTCCAAAATATTGAGGTTAGAGCGGTATTACAGTTACTGGCTGATTTTAATGGCATGAATCTCGTCACCAGTGACACGGTAACAGGCAATTTAACCTTACGTTTGAAAAATGTGCCTTGGGATCAAGCTCTGGATATCATCCTGAAAACTAAAGGTTTAGGGATGCGTCAGAATGGCAATGTGATGTTAATTGCACCAGCTGCGGAGATTGCAGCTCGTGAAAAACAGGAACTTGAAGCCAGAAAGCAATTAGTAGAACTGGAACCGCTTTATTCAGAAATATTTGAAGTCAACTTTGCTAAAGCAACTGAAATGGCGGCGATTTTAACCACTACTCAGGGACAAACTAGTGCAGGTGGCAGTGCCGGTGGTTTTCTGTCGAATCGTGGTAGCGTGGTGGTGGATCAACGGACCAATTCATTATTGCTGCGAGATACTGCAACAAACTTGGCCGATGTACGCAAATTGATTGAAAAACTCGATATTCCGGTACGTCAGGTGTTAATTGAGTCGCGAATTGTTATTGCGAATAATGATTTTGCCAAAGAGTTGGGTGTGCGTTTTGGGACTTCTGCACGAAGCGGCACTCTGGGTGCAGGTACGTCAGGCTCACTTGAAGGCCTGCAGGTTCCTGCCACCAATAACAACTCAGTAGTGCCAACGAATTCTACTGGTATACGAGGCCAGGATTTGAATGTGAATTTACCAGCCTCCAATCCTGCCGGTACCTTTGCTCTGGCCTTGGCTAAATTGCCTTTAGGTGCTGTATTGGAATTAGAATTGTCCGCGATGCAGGAAGAAGGTAAAGGTGAGATTGTCTCTAGCCCGCGAGTCATTACCTCTAATCAAAAACAGGCGACCATTGAACAAGGTACCGAAATTCCTTATCAAGAAGCTTCATCAAGTGGTGCCACATCGGTTTCATTTAAAGAAGCATTGTTAAAGTTGGATGTAACGCCACAGATAACTCCAGATGATCGCATTGTGATGGATCTGGAAGTTAATAAGGATGAAGTGGGTGCTATTTTCCTTGGGGTCCCGAGTATTGATACTCGAAGTGTTCGTACACAGGTATTGGTGGACAATGGCGAAACGGTTGTACTTGGGGGTATTTATGAACAAACCTCAACTCAATCTTCAACACGTGTCCCATTTTTTGGTGACTTACCGTATGTCGGTTTCTTATTCAAAACGGATTTGAATGAAAATCGTCAACGTGAGTTGCTGGTTTTTGTGACGCCAAAAATTATTAAGGAAGGTATGGATTATTAAATCCAGCTTTTTCAGTTAAGATAAAAAACCGGATCTACTACGATCCGGTTTTTTTTCACGATAAACAGTTGAGTCATTAGTCGCGTGATTTCAGGTAATATATTTCTGGTGGGACCGATGGGGTCTGGAAAGTCGACCATTGGTCGACAGCTTGCTAAGAAGCTGCACCTCAAGTTTTATGATAGCGATCGTGAGATTGAAAAACGCACAGGCGTGTCTATTTCCTGGATTTTTGAAATGGAAGGTGAGGCGGGTTTCAGAGAACGTGAACAAAAAATCATTGCTGAACTCACCGCTATGGAAAATATAGTGCTGGCAACGGGGGGGGGAGCTGTACTTGCTGAAGAAAACCGGCGTAATCTGAAACGCGGTAAGGTTGTTTATCTGGCTGCTTCGGCAGAGCAACTTTTCCGGCGCACCTCACGAGATACTAGTCGGCCCCTTTTGCAAGTAGGCGACCGTCGCCAGCAAATTAAGCTGTTAATGGCACAACGTGACCCTTTATATCGTGAAGTAGCTGATGTGGTTCTACAAACCGGTGATCAGTCTGTTACGCGAACCGTAAATGCAGTGATAAAACAGCTGCAGCAATTAAAAACAAAAGATAACGAATTATGATGAATACACTTCAAGTTGCGCTCGGTGAACGCAGTTATCCTATATACATTGGCGAAGATTTGCTTGCCGAAAGCAGCTTATTTAGTACGCATATCCGAGGCAAAGAAGTATTGATCGTCACTAATGAAACAGTGGCGCCGTTGTACTTGGATGTCGTGAAAACGGCTTTAATTGATTATCGTGTTGAAGTGGCCATATTACCGGACGGTGAACAATACAAAACGCTGGCAGTTATGCAGCAAATTTTTGATCGTTTATTGGAAGCACGTTTGTCCCGTCAGGTGACAATCATAGCGTTGGGAGGCGGTGTTATTGGTGATATGGCAGGCTTTGCCGCAGCATGTTATCAACGTGGGGTGCCGTTTATTCAGG
Organism: Methylophaga muralis; assembly: GCF_001720165.1. Taxonomy (GTDB): domain Bacteria; phylum Pseudomonadota; class Gammaproteobacteria; order Nitrosococcales; family Methylophagaceae; genus Methylophaga; species Methylophaga muralis. The sequence goes on along the minus strand of NZ_MCRI01000001.1, from coordinate 64,812 downwards.
TTCCCACTACATTGCTTTCGCAAGTAGATTCCTCTGTCGGCGGTAAAACGGCAGTAAATCATCCGCTTGGCAAAAATATGATTGGCGCGTTTTATCAGCCGCAGTGCGTGCTGGCTGATACCGCCACATTAAATACTTTGGATGATCGGCAGTTTTCTTCCGGCTTAGCTGAAGTCATTAAATATGGTTTGATTAATGACAGCGAGTTTTTTAACTGGCTGGAACAGAATATGTCATTGCTGATAGCGCGAGATCCGGCTGCACTAGCACAAGCGATTGCGCGATCCTGTCAGGATAAAGCCACGATAGTGGCCGATGATGAACGCGAGCAAGGCGTACGGGCTTTATTAAACCTTGGACACACTTTTGGTCATGCTATTGAGACCGGATGTGGTTATGGACACTGTCTGCATGGTGAAGCCATTGCAATTGGTATGGTGATGGCCGCAGATTTATCCCAACGCATGGGATGGCTCAGTGAAGATAAAGTCACTCGAATTCGGGAAATTATGCTTGCGGCTAATTTACCGGTCGCAGTTCCAGGAAATTTAACTTCGGCAGACTTTATGGACTTGATGTCAGTCGATAAAAAAGTTCAGGATGGACTGATTCGTCTAGTATTGCTGCGCGACATTGGTCAGGCGGTTATTTCCGATGATTATGATGCACCGGCTCTGGCCGAAACCCTGGCAAAATTTACTGCTGGATATTGAGTAATGCCATGAAGGCGGCGGCAGCTGAACCAAAATATATTTCGAGATTAGCGCTTCAGAGCAATCCATTTAAAGCTGAGGTGTCCGATGCTAGTTTGTATCTAGGGCCAGAAATAAAGCAGCGTCTTGATTTAGTGCTCCACCTGCTTAGAGCCAGCGATAAAATTCCGTTACTCTACGGTCCCAAAGGCTTGGGAAAAACGACCGCATTAAAAGCCTTAATGAATCTTGGTGGTGATGACCTGCGTTTTTGTTACATTCAGGCTGAACCGTCGCTAACCATTCAGTTTATGGTCAGCCGATGTCTTCAAGTCTTCGGTGCACCCCAAGAAAATACGCTAGGCAGCAATAATCTCCAGCTGTTACAGCAGCGATTACAACAGCTGCAAGCTTTACAAATTCGACCAATTTTGTTGATTGACGATGTTAGTAAACTGGCTGAACCATTACGTCAGCAATTAAAGATATGGCTTGACTGGCAGCATGCAGATAAATACCTGTGGAGGGCTGTGTTAACAGATGTCGCAGCAGATTCCATCGTGACGGATAATGATCGTTTGCAGTCGTTAATGCTCACCCCGATTCCGCTCGCCGAAACAGCTGCTTATTTGTTACAAAGGTTGCAGGGGGCCGGTTTCAATGGCGATAGTCCTTTTAATGAAAGAGCGTTAGCACGTATTCATCGCCAGTCAGCTGGTAATCCGGCGAAGTTAAATCAAGCGGCACATCAATTTTTATTAGGTCAAGGCAAATCCCGACAGCTGCAACTTCCGCTCAGTTTTAAGCTACCGAAGATCAGCCCTAAAATTAATAAAATCCGCTTTAAATGGAATAAATGGTTTGGTCTCGCTCCTGTGGGTGTTTTACTAGCAGTGGTTCTGATTTATCAGCAACAGATAAACGACTGGTTTGTATCGGATACAGATACCATACAGGATGATTTGTTCGTTAATGAGGATTTAACCGAAGAATTACCCATGGTGGTGGTTAATGAGCCAGAAGAATTAACCAGTGTTGCGGAAGCAGATCGTTTGGAATTACTGGAATTGCTTGATGAACTTGAGCAAACAGTTGAAGCACCTGCAGTAGAAATTCCAGAGTCTGAACTTGAGGCAGAGCTTGAGTCTGTTATACCAGAACCTGAGCTATCCGCAGAAATACTGGAGACAGAGATCATTCCTTCGGAATCAATTACGGCAATTAGTACTAACGATGCTGCACAGAACAATGTCGTAGAAGTCACGGAAGCTGAAACAGCTACGGACGAGCAACAATCAACTTCAAAAACTGAAGAAATTAAACCTGTCGAGTTGATTCCACCTCCTGCCCCAGTATCGAAACCCGACCCATCATTGGTTGATACGACAATAAAAGATAAAGACTGGATCCTACAACAATCCGGGAAGGCTTTTACATTTCAGCTAATGGGCTCATGGGATCGTACTGAAATTGAAAGGTTTGTGAAAAAGCATTCACTCACCGGTAATGTAGCGATTTTTGAGAGTATGCGTGACGATAAAGTCTGGTATGCATTGATTTATGGTGTGTATCCATCGAGAGATGTCGCGATGCGTTCCAGTAAACAGTGGCCATCACCGTTAAATAAAGTCAAACCTTGGTTGCGACGCTTTGATGATGTACAAAAACAGATTACAGAAAGGGCGCCAGATCGCTAATTAATGCATCAGAGCGTGTGGTATGACTGGCAAATACCGCTCGATATACCGATTTTCCAGCCAGTTCCGTTTGCGAAAAAATCCCTTTCTCAACCAAGCCCGACAACTGACTTTGTGGTGCCGTAAAACAGACGATGCCAGTCGGGGAGCCCTGTGCCCACCACCCAGATTGTTGATTGATAAAACTGGCAAATTGACAAGCCTCCTGAAGTTTCGCTTGAATTTGACTGGCTAAACCGGTTTTCCCTAGCGTTTTAATCGTTAACCACAAAGGCAGCAACAGCTCGCCACCATATGACCCCGGTAACACGTCACGAGGTGCTTGGCTTAAATATTGGGTTGAGAAGGGCGTTTTTTTTATCTGGTCTTGGTACATCAATAACCCGCTAGGACGCGGTTGACCTAAACTTTTATGTGGATCAAAACATACTGAATCTGCTTGCCCGAATTGTTGTGCGCTTAGAGGACTGCTGTCAATCAAGCTCAAAAATCCACCCCAGGCGGCATCAACATGAAGCCAGCAGGGTAGTTGCTTAGTGATCTGTTTGATGGCAATTATATCGTCTAGTTGCCCACTGCTGGTTGTGCCTGAGGTCGCCACAATCGCCATCGGCGGCTGTTGTTTACAGGCCATCTCTAGTGCAAGGATGTCAATTTGCTGCAGTGAATTGGATGCAATCAGTTGAAGATCCAACCCCAACATGTCGCAAGCCTTGGCGATAGAGTAATGCGACTGATCGCTGGCATAAACTCGTTTTGAATAATCACCGTATTTTTTCCGTGCCTGCCATAAGGCGTCCAAATTGCCATAGCTGCCTCCGTGTGTGACATGGCCTGATGTTTGTCCAAATAAAGGGCAGAAAAAAGCAAAGATATCGCTTTCAATCATGCTGAGTTCGGGATAGAGCTCTGGCGAGAGTAAATTACCTTGATGTAGACTCGCTAACAGCTGTCCCAATGCCGCAATTTCATCTACAGCAGTCGTCATATGTCCTGCCCAATTGGACTGGCTGTGGCGCTGTGCAGCGAACAAAATACTGTCAACCTGCTTGAGCAATTGCTGCTGTTGCTCAGCAGCCATATTAGTGCGATTTAAAGCTTGGCTTATTAAATCCTGCAACACAGTGGATAACGCAGTTTGTTGATCACTCATCCGAGTACAACACCACTCTTGGGGAAATTATTCAGCTGTTGATAATGAACAAGATAAGTCTCAACTGGATGTTGTTGAAACAGAGCTCTAAAACCCTGGTCGATAACGCCGTTTTCACTTAAAACATTCATCTCACCAGTTGTGACGGGCACGCACTTGATAAGTGCTAATTTGCTCTGAGCGTGTTGCTGGGCAAACCAAAGCGCAAGGCTATCTGAGGTGATGTCCCAGTTCTGCATTAATTCTTCAGCTTGCAATAACTGATCGTCTGGCAACCAGATAGCCAGTTGGCCGCTGGTGGGTGCTTGGGCTGGAGTATTGATGGTAATGGCAGACGGTTGCAATGCATGCAAAATCAGCCCGTATTGTGCCATCGCCAGCAGGGCCATATGGTGTGCATGTTGATCATCAAAGTCATGCAATGCCTGTGCTTCGCGAACCATATCGGCAAAAGGCCCGCCACCAGGAACAATCACTACTGACTCATGCTGCGCGTATTCAGCTAACAATGCTAACCAGGATTTAAGCTCTGCTGTGCGATATAGACTGCCGCCCAGTTTCACAATAAGCATCTAGCGTAAAGACTCCACCAGTGCGAGCATGGCAGCAGCTTTATCAGCCACTTCCTGATACTCAGCCTCAAGTTCAGAATCAGCAACAATGCCACCACCCGCCCAGAACCGCAGGCGATTATCGCTAAATACTAAAGTACGGATAGTGATATTGCTGTCCATATTGCCGTCAAAACCAATGTAAGCAATGCTCCCGCAATACACACCTCGACGTTGTGGTTCGAGTTCTTCGATAATTTCCATGGCGCGTAATTTTGGCGCGCCAGTTATCGAGCCCCCCGGAAAACAGGCGCGTAACAAACCAACGGTGTGTTGATCTGTGGCCAAAGTGCCAGTGATGGTACTGACCAGATGATGAACGGTGGCAAAAGATTCCAGTGCAAAAGGTGTAGGAACTGATATTGAGCCCGGTTCACAGACTTTACCCAGATCATTACGCAGTAAATCCACGATCATCAGGTTTTCTGCACGATCTTTAAGACTATCCTGTAATTGTCTACCAAGTAATCTGTCACGATCTGGATCGCTGAGATCGCGTGGACGTGTGCCTTTAATCGGTTTGGTTTCAACTTGCTTATCTTTAACGCGTAATAAGCGCTCAGGTGAAGAGCTCAATACGGTAGCTTCTGGTGTAGTTAAGAAAGCTGAAAAAGGTGCGGCATTCTGTTTACGTAATTGCTGATAGGCAATCCACGGATCGCCTTCGGCAGCTATTTCGTAGCGCTTCGCCAGATTGACCTGATAACAGTCACCTTCGGTGATGTAGTTTTTAATTTTTTCAAATGCTGTCTGATAAGCCGTTTGATTTAGATTACAGCGTAATTCACCCATAACATTAAAAATAGTTGAGTCTGGTTTTTTTGGCTGTTGCAGTCGGCTTAGTAAATTTGCCCAGTTACGATGAGTTTCAGGATCCAATCCATAACTGACCAACCAACAACGTTGTTGTTGATGATCATTGATAACCGCCCAATCGTAAATACCAACAGCCATTTCCGGGATTTGCTCCGAATCAATGGCAAGCTCAGGCAGCTTTTCAATTCTGCGTCCCAGATCATAACTGAAGTAGCCGATGGCACCGCCACAAAAAGGCAAGTCGCTCAAAGGTTGGGCGTATTGCTGCAGTATGCATTGCAGTAAACCAAAAGGATCATCACAGGATTGTTGACCAGCTGTATCTCGATATTCAATGGTCGTGGTTTGATCGCGGGTTTGCAGGGTAATAAATGGATCTGCTGCGATAATATCGAAGCGGCCATTTTCACCTTCAGTCATTGCACTATCTAGAAAAACTGCCCAGGGCAAATCGCGAATGGCTGCAAACAGAAGATCGCTATCTATTTGATAGGGTAGCTCAGCACATAAAGGCGGTGGTTGAGAAGTCATCATGGTATTTTACGTGAACTGCCTTTGGGCTAGAAGCGCAAGAGCACTGGCCGGTGCGTATGCTGCAGCATTTTCATGCGCTCCTAGCAGGGTATCAAAATCCACATAGGGACGGTGTAAACGGTTAGCTATTATTTTGGCGATAAACCGTCCGCTACCGGCGCCGATTATCGGCGCTTGTTGGTCAAAACCGCTCTGGACAGACAACACCTGTAAACAGGCATTGTGGATCTGCTGTAATTGTTGCTCAGTAAACCACACTGCGACATTGTGCCAGTCTGCTGCAGCAAATAAACCTGCATCGGTGCCCAGCATTCTGGCCAATCTACGTTGACAGTTTTCGAGTTGCCAATCGTTACCGTCAGCACTTTTATCATTTATTTGCGATGCGCTTAATTCTTCCAGAATGCGCCAGCAATCACCCGTGGTTGCAAACACTTCAGCGGTGATGTTTTGCCATTGGCCACGAAAAGGTAATTTCTGACTGACAGCCATCAACGGTGTGCGAATAACACCGGTATAGAGCAGTTCACCACTGCTTAAACGGCCTTGATCATCATAGGCGGTTAATTGAGGGGCAGAGTTTTCGAGAGCGATAATGTCAGTCGTAGTGCTGCCACAATCGATCAAAAGGGCTGTTGAATACTGGGTGGCGACTAATTGTGCACTGGCCAACCAGTTCATTGAGGCGACTTTATCCCAATGAGTTCGAGCTTCCTCCTGACTTATCCAGCCATCCTTACTGAAAACGGATAGCCGATCGGTAGGAAAGTATTCAGACATACAGGACAGAATTTCTGAGACACCGCTCGCTCTGTCAGCAAAGCAATCAGCCAGTTCCCCAGTCATCGTGATCAGTTGCTGATCCAATTCGTTGTTCAAGGTGTCGATGGCCAGCCGGATGTCTTTACGCAAAGCATCTTTACCTAACCACAGTGGACAAGGTAGCTCAATGGCTTGCAACAGTTGGCCATCAGTATCACAACGAACTACCTTTAAATGCGCCCCGCCAATATCCCAACCAGTGAAACAGCCTTTCTCTTGTCTATGCATATTGCGCTTCTTGTTGATCCAAACGTTGTAAATGCTGCCATAACGGCAGAGCAGGGTTGTGCAAACCATTAGCCGATAAATACACATAAGCCGTAGTCAGTCGTGGATTGATATCGACCACCACCGGGCCTTGCTTACTCAGGATAAAATCAATACCAACATAGCCTGATAATCCTGCAATAGCCTGATGGATGTTGATGGCAAGCTGCGTTGCCTCCTGCTGGCTGAATTGCCGCGTAACATCACTATTTATGGCACACCCATGAAAGACAAGTTGTGATGCGTGTTGTTCGATTAATTGTTCATTAATTGAAAGCAGTTGAATGTCTTCTCCATCGACATAAATGCTCAGACTTAATGTTGCGCCCTCAATATAAGGCTGAACAATCAATCTGTCCCGACGGTCCTGCGGTAAGGAGAACAAATACTCTCGAGATTGTATTACAGAATCAAATTTGAACGTCTCCAGACAGCCCGCCCCGTCCAGTGGCTTGACGATATATGGCTGGTTAATCAGGCACACATCCAAAAGAGCGTTGCTGGCGGAATAGCTGGTTGGTGTCGGAATATTTGCTGTTTGCATCAAATGATAGCAGCGGAGTTTGTCACTACACAGCATGGTTGCCTCCGATGAACATCCAAAGTAGGTTTTGTTCGCGGCGAGCACTTGTTGTTGTAATGCTAGGAGCGTGTGGTCAGTTTCTGGTGCAATCAGCAAAAAATATGCGTGTTCTCCTAGGCAGGTTTGCCATTGTTGTTCAAATTGCTGCTGATTGGCGCAACTATGTATAGTGATTCTTTTAGAGTTTATCAGCCACTCAGGGGGCGACAGACGTTTGTCTTGTAGGATAGTGATATGGATATCATTGAGCTGTAGCAGGTCCTGCACAATGGCATAAAGCATCATCTCGCCTTCGTGTGCGAGGGATGCGGGTAACTGCTCATCACACAATGCACCACTGGTGATATGCTCGTATACGACTAAGTTCATTTTTCTGAGGTTTATTAAAGAAGTGCTGATTATACCGGTCATTGATTTAATGGGGGGCAAGGTTGTGCATGCCCGTGGTGGTCAACGTGATCACTATCTTCCTTTGAAGTCACAGCTTACCTCCAGTGTTTATCCGAATGCAGTGATTAAACAATTATTAATTTGGTTTCCATTTACCGATCTTTATATAGCTGATCTTGATGCGATTGAAACCGGCAAAATAGATAAAGCCTTTTATCTGCAACTGCACCAGCTTTTTCCGCAATTAACCATTTGGCTGGATGCGGGAATACGCAACCTGGATGACTGGTTAATTTGGCACGATATCCCAAACCTCAAGCCAATATTAGGAAGTGAAAGTCTTAACGATCTGGATTTATTAAAACAGCTTCAGCCAACAGAATTTATCTTGTCCTTGGATTTTCGACAGGGAGGTTTATTGGGGAAATTTGAGTTACTCGAACAGATTGAGCTGTGGCCTGACACTATCATTGTCATGAGTTTGGATAGTGTGGGTAGAGATGATGGACCGGATAGGCAATTACTGAGAAAAATACAATTGCTCAAACCAAATGCGGAGATAGTCGCTGCGGGTGGAGTGAGAGGAAAAGAAGACTTAACAGATTTGGCGGAAGCAGGTATCAAAGCTGTACTAGTTGCCAGTGCATTGCACAAAGGCGAGCTTAGCGTCGATACGATACGCCAGATAATGAACTGAAAATGCCACCCCGAAGGGTGGCATTTGCATCAGTCTAAAACTTACTTAGCACCAAATGGGTGTTCAGAAGCTTTGTATTGTGCAACAACGTCAGCCGCTTTAGGCTCACGAGCTACTGCACGCTTGATAGCTTCTTTGGTTGCACGGTAGTTCCAGTCTTGGATTTTTGCATCGCTGTCAGCAGTTGGTGAAATAAATACACCAACGCAGATGAAGCAATCATCAGCTTCACTGGCAGGGATAGTGCCATCTTCAACACATTCAGCAACAGCAACAGAAACACCACGTTGTGCAGGGCCAAACATTTGCACAGCTTGTTTCATGTTTTTGATTGTTACTTTGTTGAACATAACGGTGGCTGGTTTGACCATCAGGTTAGGTGCAACTACAGCCAACAGGCCGTTAACACCTTGTTTCTGGTCGGTCATAGTGCGGCAGAAAGCATCTTCTGCTGCTGAACCACGTGGGCCCATTAATAAGTCAATGTGAGCAACGTTGTCTAAGTCACCATCTTCAATGACTAAGGATTCACCTACAAGTACGCGATCGATAACTGGCATGTTATATTTTCCTGTTCCAAAAAAATTGTCAAAAAGGCTCATTTTTTCCTCAACCGTTTTCGTGAGGTTGAGGTTTATACGTAATAAAGGAACGTATCACCTGCTCAGTGCCGCCCGCTATAAGCATCGTGCTACTGAAATTCGGTTCGAATCAAACGCCTGCTCAAACGCAAACAGCAGCAGTGCTGCTGCAGTCATATCTGCGGAGGTTCCGGGATTTATGGCGTGACGCTTTAATTCGTGATCCCAGACGGTCAGCTCAGCTGTTGAATTGCTTAGGGGTCTATTTTTATTCATTTTTAAAATAAATAACTGTGCCTTCTGTGCCACTGTCTGGGCGATATGCCGGGATTGCTTTCTTATAATTAAAGTATCCGGCACACGTGCTAGTAAGTAAAGATACGCGAATGTGGCTGCCCATTCAACCTTTTCCCCACATTTCAGCGCTTCTGTCAATTCTTTATAGCCGATATCCCATACTTGCTGGTAATTATTAACATATTGCAACGCATAGTATCCCGATGTTGCGCTAATGCCATGGCTTCTAGGAGAGTCACACTGGGTTGTTGATTAATGTCTTGCTCGGATTGCTCACCCATGCCACCCGCTTCGGCCAGACGAATAGCCTGATAACAAAGCTGAGCATCTTCCAATGTCAAATGGCTTAATGTTTTTTCGAGTTCAAAGGATAAGGTATCAAAACTGGAGCAGCGCTGAACTGCATCACACAGTGGGGCAAACAACAGCACAATGCCAAGATTGGTGTTGCAATTAACAACCTGACGCGTGGCCTCTATAGATTGCAGAATTCGTTGACCCACGCTCAGATTTGGTTGGGCCATGATGGGAGAAATAGCTTTGGCACTTAATAAAAAGTCCTGCACAGCCATATTGTGGCCATCGCTCCACACATTTACATTACCGGGTTTTGGGGCGTTAACCTCTTGTTCACAGGCCCAGCGTACGCATTCAGTAATCTGTTGTTCATCCAACATGTTCGGGAAATGATACCTGTCTGATGTGTTGAATATGTGAGGCCACCATTGAGGCAAGTCGACCGGCAATATCAATTCCGGTTGCCTGATACAAACCTTTCCAGGCCGGGACGCTATTTACTTCTAATACACTGAAACGACCTTGCTGATCCTGAATCAGATCGACTCCGGCATAAGGTGCCTCTACAATTGCTGTCGCCTGAATTGCAAGCTGCGCCATTTCATGTGTAACGGTGCTGGCAAAGCAACTTGCACCTTGTGCAAAGTTAGTGATCCAGTGATTAGAACGACGAGTCATGGCTGCAATGACTTCACCTTGAACCACCATCAGTCGCCAATCTTGCCATTGGCCGGTTTGAACTGGATCAACGTAATGTTGTAAGTAATAGGCCTCACCGACCACGGACAACTGATCCAGTTGCGATATATGTTCAATCCTTTGAATGCCTTTTCCTTGGCAACCAAACAGTGGTTTAACGACCAGACTATGGCCTTTCACAAGCTCTTCAACAGCGATTTGCAGAGCTTGTTGCCGATTTTCACAGGCCCAGGTGTGCGGTGAGGGAATATTGGCTAAATGAAGTTTTAGGGATGTTCTCGCTTTATCAACGGTCAGTTCAATAGCATGAGCGGGATTGAGAACGGGGACTCCTAATTCTGCCAGAGTATGCAAAACATCCATGCGCAAAGTAATTTGTTCGAGACTTCCTGGAGCAATGCCTCGAACCAGAACGGCATCTGGCAATGTTGTCTCAAACTTTGGAATGATCAATCCGGTCGGGCTTCGCGTATCGATCCGGCAATCCGCCAGATCGATAAGCACCGCCTCCATGCCTAGAGCTGACAAAGCCTCAGTTAACTGGACGCTGTGCCAACCATGAGTATCGTTAAAAATGGCAATGCGGGCATGGGGCATAGTCAAATATTAAAACCCGAAGGATTGTTTCAATAAGTCAGCATTCAACTCACCTGCAGTAAAGCTCTTGCCGGTTTGGGTGCTGGTAATAATGACTTTGGCCGGGCTGAACAGCATTGGGTCAATTTTGAAAAAGTCGTATTCATACGATTTAAAAATCTGGCCGAATGGGCGACCATAATCTGACGAAGTGTTACTAGGCATTTTTTCAGCCAGATCCTTTGCTTCATCGTTGCTGCTGTTCACAAACAGGTGCACAGTACCGCCATAAAGAATGGCGTCGTTGGTGCGGCCCATGCCAGTCATGAAGTCGCCACCCGGCGGTGCAACAGGCGTTGTACCAAAACCATCGACAATTTTATCCATAGGGAAATGCAGGGTATGTGCTTTATGCATAGCGACTTCGAGTACACGAATGGCAATTTGCATTACTCCCGCCAGACTGGTGGTTGGAGTCAGAATTAATGTCAGGTTTTCCGGTTTAATGGCGCAGTTGTCAGCAATTTTCTCGGCGATTTCAACTGGCGGCATGCTGTCGACTTCGAGCACAATGACAGTAGAATCCGCTTTATCCTGATAGCCAAATTCTTTGAATAATTCTTCACGAGCAGCCAACGCACGACCTGGCCCAGAACCCAGTGCATAGAATTTAACATCTTCACTTTTATGCGACAGGCTCCAACCAGCATATTGACTGCCCAGGCAGCTTAAGACCGGAGTTTTAGCATGCACATTAACTGACCAGGGCCATTCAGCAAAACCACTGTTACTGCCCAGTGTGGCTGTGCCTAATCCGCCCATACAGATTTCGCCAATCAAACGACCTGCTTCTAAACCACCATTGGCTTTGATGCCGGCATCAACTACGCGAGTACCGTTGGATAAATAGCTGATTTCTAATTGCAAGGCTTGAGCATTGTCGATTAATTTATCAACCAGAGGCTGACAGGCGGCGTTAACACTGGTCCAGTTGGCGGAGATTTGGCTGCTCATGAAAAGATCCTGTCTGATAAAAAATGAAAATAGTATACGTCATGCACTTAGCGCTGTAACAGTCAGCCTGCTGCTGTCTCAGTGTTTTTTACGAAACGGCTCAAGCTTTTCATCGATAATCTGACAACGTTTTTCCGCAATGGCGGCAGCGATTGCAGGGCCTTGTAAGCCTTTTGCTATAAACGGTGCGGCGTTCACTTCTCGGCAAGCATCAAAACAGGCTTGAAAAGCCGCTTTTTCAGGTAAATCCGCATCTTCGTATCCAGGGCGTCCTCGGAAATCGGCTTCACTGGCCAACAGATATTGTGAAAACCGTTGCGGTTTGCGAAACGCATCCAGACCTTCAAATACAGCTAACACTTCAGCGGCCGATAACTCGAATAGCAAATGGCTATGCGTATGAAATTCAGCTACTTTTATTGCTAAGCTGGTGATTTCTCGTGGCACCCGCAGGCGTTCACTCAGTTGTTGAGTCAAGGCTATACTGCGGGCTTCATGGCCTTTATGACTTGGCAGAATATCCTCTGGTGTCGTGCCTTTACCCAAATCATGGCATAACGCGGCAAAACGTACGGCCAGATCATCACTGAGTCTGGCCGCCTGATCCAATACCAGCATTACATGTACACCGGTATCCACTTCGGGATGCCATTTAGGGATTTGCGGGACACCAAACAGTCGATCAATTTCCGGAAAAAGAGTCTTCAAGGCTCCCACCTCACGCAGGCAGTAAAAAAACAACGATGGTTGTTCGCTCAACAGAGCTTTTTCTAATTCCTGCCATACGCGTTCTGCGACCAGGTGTTCCAGTTCGCCATTAGCGATCATTTGGGAAATTAACTGTTTGGTTTCATCGGCAACTTGAAAGTCGAAGCGAGCTGCAAAACGTGCCAGACGTAAGACACGCACGGGATCTTCAACAAAAGCCGGAGACACATGACGGAGAATTTTATTATGCAGATCGGCTTGTCCATCGAAAGGATCAATGACATTGTCATGGGCATCTTCTGCCATTGCATTGATGGTCAAATCCCGTCTGGCCAAATCTTCTTCTAAGGTGACTTCCGGGGAGGCATGAAATTCAAAGCCATGGTAACCAGGCGCAGTTTTGCGCTCAGTGCGTGCCATTGCATATTCTTCGTGCGTGTTTGGGTGCAGGAAAACCGGAAAATCTTTGCCCACCGGTCTGAATCCTTGAGCGAGCATTTCCTCAACATTGCTACCAACCACAACCCAGTCCCGGTCTTTTACCGGTAAACCCAGTAAGCGATCCCGAACACAGCCACCTACTTTAAATATTTGCATATTGATAGGTTAACGCGTTCTGGGGCGAACGGCAGGCATCCTTTCTGACATTCGCTTGATGGGAACTTCTAGCTGATAGTCGTAGGTTGCAGCAAAACTGAATACTGCACGGACATAACGGCGCGTTTCGGTAAACGGAATATTTTCTACCCAGATATCAGCAGGCATGGTTTGTTCCGGTAACCAGCGCGAAACACGATGCGGCCCGGCATTATAGGCGGCAGTTGCCAGCACGGGATTACTTTGAAATTGATCTTGCATACGGCGGATATAAAAACTGCCCATTTCAATGTTGCGGGCTGGGTTGTAGAGTTCAGAATCCTGTTTTAACGGCTTATTGAGCCAACCACCTATTTGTTTGCCGGTCGCTGGCATGACTTGCATCAAACCCATCGCACCAGCATGAGAACGTGCTTGAGGATTAAAGGCACTTTCCTGTCTGGCAATGGCAAGCAGCCATGACGCGTCAACACCGACATTGGCACTGGCTTGTCGCATTTCGTTGCCATAAAGCACCGGGAAACGTAAATCCAAGGCATCCCAATAGCGTGCAGTGCCCAGCAGCGCTATGGTTTGATTGTGCCAACCCCATTTGTGAGTTTCATTTGCGACAATCTGCAATTCACGTGATGTCAAAGTCTGCTGCAGAAAATAGGCTTCGCGGCGGGCATCCAGTAATTCATCCTGCAGATAAAACTCACGCATGCGTTTTACTGAAGCGGAATTCACAATGCCATTACTTTCCGAGGCTTCGGCGACAATCGGGTGATGATTCATTTCATATTCTGCGCCAACTTTATCAGCTGCGAGGAAAGCATAGAAATCACGTTCATCCACTAAGGTCCGCCATATGGCTTCAGCTTCAGTACGCTGGCCAAGTTCAGCCATGCTTCTGGCCAACCAATATTGCCAGCGGGTTTCCTGGCGAACATTTTCATCCAGACTGCCGATGGCTTTTTGTACTTCTTTCCAGTTTTGTTGCCATAAGGCTGCACGAACTCGCCATGGGTGATTGGGCGTGTCGCCATAAAAATAGAGCGCTCGCTCGTCTTTATTTAAGGCCGCCCACATGCCAATAGTGCCTTGCACATCATGGCGTTCATCAATTGAAAACAAATAGCTGTTTTGCAAACGTTTCCAGTGAAAATAGGCTTTCTCGAAATCTTGTCTTGCCAGACGTTTTAAACCATAAACAATGATCTCTCTGGCCATCGGCACATCCTGAGCCAGAGACACGCCTTGACTTGGCGCCGCTGCAGGTAACTGTGAAAGCAAGCTGACCGGATTGTTATGAATATCTTCCCAGCGCTTTGCCCAGGCTTGAGCAGTCCCACTCTGCTGGACAGTTTTAGCTAAATAATTGGCTAGCGGGAACTGTTGGTTACGTAATGCCAACATCATTCGTTGCCAGCGCAAATCATCGGTCAACCAGCCGCGTTGGGTTGCCGTCTGAAATACTGGATCACAGGCTTTATCTTGAGAAGTCGACACCAGCCAAAGTTTCTCAAATGCTTCAACAGCAGCTTGTGGTTGATTGGTGGCAATTAAAGCGCGTGCATAATGACATTCACGTGCTGCGGACTGGGAGCCTTGATAAAACTCCAGATATTGTTGCCATTGCTGATCTCTTGCCAGTTTATCCAGCCAGGCACTACGCAACCGGGCTTTGAAAAAACTTTCTTCCCGTGTCTGCAGGAAGCGTTTGATATTTGCGGCTTCTGAATCGTTTATCCGATGCTGCAGATATAAATAATCCAGATATTCTTGCAGCGGATAATCGCCCAGCTGCTCGCGTAACTGTCTGAACTGAGCAAGCTGATGCGTTTGCAGCGCTTTTTTGGCTTGCTGATAGATTTTGCGTTGTTGATTGATATCTGTTGCGGCAATGGCCTGAACAGGTAAAAAGGCTGCAAGCATTAGCAGCATAGCTATACGGATGTGATTTTTCATGCGGGTATCTTAAAGCAAATTGTCAGACGATGTATTACCGGACAAACTGTTTTGCAGATGAGTTTCAATATTGTCTAATTTTGGAATAAAAGCCACGTTGGAGCCGATCTTGATCTGACAATGTAGCCAGTCCGAATCAACAATATCGTGGGTAGGTTGCAGCGCAGTTTCATTGATTGTTATCAGTTGTGGGGCACCACAGCAGGCAACCGCATAATGTTTGATTTTTGCTTCATTATTAATGCCATTAATCACGCAAAGCTTATTTATTTGCCGAGTATTCTGTTGTCCACTGCCGATTAACATTTCGAGATCTATCACCTGTAATGGTAAATCACGCCAAAAAAACTGGCCGATATACCAGACAGAATCGATGTCACTATCCGTAAGCCGCGGTAATGGAATAACTTCGGCAATGGTTGGATTCGGCAGCAACAGATAATGTTGTCGCAGCGGAATCAACATGCAATGAATGAAATCAGATTCTTTGCTCATATTTGCCTTTGTTATGTTTATCGTTGCTCAGCAGGATAGCGGTTACCCAACTGTTGTTTCATTGAGATGATCAGCTCATCGTCCTGATAAGGCTTACCAAGATAGGCATTGACCCCGATAGTCATAGCGCGTTGACGATGTTTTTCGCCAGTACGCGAGGTAATCATCACAATCGGCAGGTGTTTAAACTGTACATCGTTACGAATAATCGAGGCGAATTCAAAACCGTCCATGCGCGGCATTTCCACATCTAATAAAACGATATCAGGAGTTTGCTCATAAAGTTGTGCCAGCGCCTCGACCCCATCTTTTGCGGTCACCACATCAAAGCCCAGGCGACCTAACAGGCTGCCAGTTGCCTTACGCATGGTAATTGAGTCATCAACAATCATCGCCAAAGGTTTACGGTCAGGCGCCACCTGTTGATAGCTTTCACTGGCCTGTTGCAGATTAGAGGTTCCGGTTGGCGTTTGATAGCTATCAATTAACGTCGGGATGTCGAGGATAAATACAACACGACCATCACCAAGAATAGTCGCACCATTTATCGCGTCAATCTGCCCCAGTTGTGCTCCGACGGATTTAATAACAATCTCACGATTACTATCGATATTATCAACAGCCAGTGCAACTTTGACATCGCCACTACGGAATAACAGCAACGGCATCTGTTGTCGCAGATTGTCGAGCAAATTCAGTGGCTGACCGAGCAGGTTGCTTAACGGCACAAAGTCATAATGTTCGCCATGGAAAGTGTAAGTTGGTTTTTCCTGAGCCATTAATTCGCGTATGCGTTGCAGGCTAATGCGTTCGCCCGCAGTAACCGCAGATAATGGAACCGCAAACTGCTGTTGATTTACCGAAATCAATAAGGCCTGCATCACTGACAGCGTTAATGGCAATCGCAGATGGAACTGGGTGCCTTTGCCAGGTTGAGAACTGATGGATAAACGACCTTTAAGGGCACGGATTTCGTTACTGACCACATCCATACCAACTCCACGGCCGGCAAGTTGTGAGATCTTGTCGGCTGTACTGAATCCTGAAGTCAGGATCAATTGAATCAGTGATTGCTCGTTAGGAATGTTAAACGGGTCAATTAAGTTTTGATCGATTGCACGCTGTTTGATTTTTTCAATATTCAGTCCCTGACCATCATCAGAAATGGTGATTAACACCTCAGAGCCTTCACGTTGCATGGTGATTTGCAATCGACCAACGGGATCTTTTCCATGTTGCCCACGTTCGTCAGCAGTTTCCAGACCATGGGCGATGGCATTACGCAGAATATGTTCAATCGGTGCTACCAGCCGGTCAAGGATGGTTCTATCCAATTCTAAATCGGCACCACTGACCAGTAATTGAGACTGTTTATCCAATTCACTGTTGGTTTGTCTGACGATTCTTTCCAGTCGAGGCACTATCGAATTAAATGGCAGCAAACGGGTGTGCATCAAGCCTTGTTGCAAGTCCGTATTTAACCGGGATTGCTGCAGTAATAAAATATCGGTCTCACGCATCAGATTACCCATCGAACGGCTGATGTTATTCAAGTCGTTAACGGTTTCGGTGAGGCTGCGTGATAGCTGTTGGATTGTCGAAAAACGATCCAGCTCTAATGGATCAAATTCGGCATTGGTATCTTGAACCGTATCTTCGTAACGGAACAGGATCTGGGTTTCAGTTTCTATTTCCAGTTTGCGTAATTGTTCATGCAAACGGGCAACGGTTTCTTCCATTTCTTCAAGCTGCAGATGCATCACACCATGCTGCTGGGTAACCTGGTCGCGGGTAATGCTGACTTCGCCGGCAAAGTTGCTCAGGTAATCCAACAAGTCGGCGCGAACCCTGATTTTTTCAGAACTCTGTGGGCTGGCTTTAGTTGTTGCCGGAGTAGCGCTGCTGATACTTTGCATATCCGGCATGGAATGTTCAATAAATGCAGGTGAATCTGCCAGCGTATCCATATTGTCGATATCAGCTGGCACATAACCAGAATATTGCTGGATATCCTGCAATAAGTCATTTGCCGCAGGAATAATGCTTCTGCTGGCGAGTTGTTCCTGCATTTCTGTCAGCCGATCCTGACAGCGTTGTAATAAATTAAAGAAACCTTCATCCGGATTTTCTGGGCGATCTGTTACCGACAGGACCAATGTCTCGGTTTGATGTGTCAGATCAGCCATTGCCATGGTAGCGGTAAGTCTGGCACCACCTTTTAGCGTATGTAAATCACGCTGTAACTGCATTGATCCTGCTGGGTTATTCGGTTCCGATTGCCATTGTTTGATGGCTCGGTCGGTGGATATCAATAATTCTGCGGCTTCTTCGGTGAAGGCTTCGAGAATTTCCGGATCGACTTCAACGGTCGACACGCTGTCTAAAGCCGTTAACGTAGAACGAATTTGCTCGCGGAAAGCTGTGAAATCAGCCGGTACTTTATGTTGGATTAGTGCTTCAATCTGGTCATTAACAATTTCTAACGCTTCATCAAGCAATGCTTTGAGATTATTGCTCCGACTTTGAGGATGCATGATCAATCGCTGCATCAATTGATAAAGCGCGGCAAGTTGCTGCAATGACGCGTTTTCAGCGTTCTCAGCAAGCGTATTTAATGTTTGGCGTAATGACAGTGGTGCTTCGTCATCTGTGTGCTGCCATTGTTCAAGTTGCTGACTGTAATCATTAAGTAAACCATCAGTTTCCTCAAGGAAGCTGACAAGCTGCTCGGGATCAAGCGGTGCACTATGAGAGTAATCGACTTTTTGTGGGCAAAGCTCAAAGATCCGGCGATCCAGTAAACGAATATCAGGTTCATCGGAACTGGTTTTGACTGCCTGCAGTAACTGACTCAGTTCAATAATGATGTCATTCAAATCACTGACAGATTCTTCAGTGAATTGCTGCTGCTGATGATAGAGATTACGAAATGTCTGATCCAGCTGGGTAGCGATAATAGCAACCGGTTTTACACCGGCAATATTGGCGCAGCTTTAAGTGAATGCGCTGCGCTGAGCATAGTTTTATTAATGACTTTACCGGCTTGCAAAATCGCGGTTTCGGCAAATAAGGTTTGCAGGTGTTGTTCTGCTTCCAGATAAAAAATATCCTGCAAAGCCTGGTCTTCTTCATCTTCATCAGCGACAGTTTCTGCTTGGAGGCCGTCCAGTACACTGTGTTGCTCATTAAGCTGTCTGGCTAGAATGGTTAGCGCTTCTGCTGATTGAGTAAAGTCAGATTGTGCTTGGGTAAATAACTGTAAACAGTCTTGTATTTCGGGTACTGCTTCCATGACTAACGCCATAATTTCATCCGAAACCTTCAACTCACCATCCAACACTTGATTTAATAAATGTTCGATCGCCTGTGCCATGTTGGCGATAGTTTCCGCCCCTGCCATCCGGCCACTACCTTTCAGGGTGTGGAAATGCCTTCTGATAGTGCTTAATTCACCGCCCTCCGGAGTTTCACACCAGGCCGGCAACAACAGTTGCAAATCATTTAAAACCTCATTGGCTTCTTCAACGAACACTTCAGCAATTTCACTATTAATGTGCGGGGCAAATCGCCAGCCATTAGTAGATTCGTTTTCAGTGGTTTGTTGTAGTTCAATGGATTCGATATTTTGTGGTGGTTGCACTTCGATATCAATGAAGTCCAGAGCTTGGTCCACAGTATCCGTTTCAGCATCATCCAGCTCAATTGGGGTGGGAACAAAATCGATCAATGGCAATGCTTCGGCTTCGGTTTCTTCCTCTGAGAAATCCTCAGCAACAGATAAATCAAAATCCAGTAACTCAATGGCTTCCGGCGAATATTCATCATTGCTATCAGCGGCGGTGACAGATATTTCTAGTGGTATTGTCGTGTTGGTTTCATTAGTTGGACTTTGCGCCGTCGGAATTTGACCGAAGTGTTGCATGCGTTGCAAGGCTGATTGCAGACTGTTTTCATCGGTTTGGCCGGTGCGATGCAGATTTTCCAGATAAATTTCTGCGGAGGTTAATATCTCGGCCAGATCCTGCTGGGATTGTTCGGACGATAATAATGACGTCTCATCAACAAATTTATTCGCTAGAAAAGTAAATAATTCGGCGGCTTTACCAATGTTCAAAATATCCAGACTACCCGCCAACATCCTTAAACTATTGGTAAAGTTTTCATTCACCGCATCGATATCGTCAGATGGCTGATTGGATTGCAGGATCAATAATTCTTTAATACTGGCTAATTCGTTAAGACATTCACTTAATACGGTTTTTTGAAGCTGGCGGTGAATGGCATCCGAGGCATCGGTTTGTCTGAGCCGTGCTTCGATTTGCAGCAGATCATCAGCCAGCAGGGCCAGTTGGTCATGGTAAGCCTTGTCTGTGGTCAGACATTTTTGCAGTGCGGTATGTTGGCTATGTAACAGATCACTTTGTTGTTGGTGCTGAAGCAGAGAAAGCGTATCCGCCATGCTCAGCAATTGCACACTGATATCGTTGACCGCTTCATCAGCCTGATCTTCAGCGGTATCAAACTGGCTAATCCGTTCTTTTAATTCTTCGAGTTGTTCAAGTAAGGCATTCTGAGCTTCTTGTAACGCAGAATCACTATGACCAATCAGTTGCGAAGCCTGATCATAAAACGTCAGTTCAAAGCTTTGTTTCACTCCGGTGACTAATGGGCCATAACTGGTTGCCCGGGCCACTACTAACAAAAGTTGTTTTAATAAAACGTCGGGATAGCCGGCAAGTAATGAGTTTTCATCACCCTCGCAAACCAGTCTGATGGGAGAGGCCATTTTGCCGATAAGCTGTTTAGCGAAGGCATCATCACGAATCCCACGATGAACCAGTCCTTCCAATAAAGCTTCTGCCACCCACCAGAATAAAGTGGTTTTTTGCTGTAAACACTGCAACCGTAAATGTCGCAAAATACCACGCATTTTACGCAGGCTTTTGTCATCTTGTTCACGCATCCACGTCAACAGCAGGTGTTGAAAGACATGAGCAATTTTATGTCTTTCCAGATCTAGCGGCGGAGCAATTCGAGCAGGATCCGGTGCAATTCCTTCAGGCAGTTCAACGGTGAGATCCGGCTGGAATATCTCGGTTTCTGCAATCGCTGGCTTATCACGCAACAGCCTCAATTCATTGATAGGGCTCAATACGCACAAAGCGTTATCTGGAAACTTCTCATTCAACTTATGTAAATACGTTGGCAATAAGATAAGACTGCGGGTTAATGTTTCCAAAGCAAGGTTTTGTTTATCTTCCGGAAACGAGCGCATATAGCCAGCAATGGATTGCATTTCAGCGGCAAGCATCTGGGCACCATCAAGATTAAGCATTTCCAGGGTGCCGTTAACCTGATAAAGATGCTCCACACAGCGGCTCAATGACTCTGATTGCTGAGGATCTTCGATATAGGTCTGAACCGATTGCAATGCTGCAGCGAGTGACTTCTGCAGTTCTTCCTGCAGCCATGTCAGGGCATTGTAGTTGCCTCTGGGTTGGGTCATATGCGCTTCTCCGCCGGCTCAGGCTGTATTAAGGTAATTTGAAACCAGAGACTGACTTACGTAATTCGTTTGTCAGTTCGAGCAGTCTACCGATCGCCGCCGCACTTTCATTGGTACCGGTTGAAGTCTGCATAGTGATTTCCTGAATCACACTCATGTTTTCGGATGTACTAATTGCCGCCGTAGCCTGTTGTTTCGCATTACTGGAAATATTGTTGATCAATTCCGCTAACTGTTGAGATACCGTTTCAATCTGCTCCAAAGAAGCACCGGCATCTTGTGATAAACGTGCTCCTGAAACCACTTCAGCGGTACTTTGCTCCATGGAGCTGATCGCTTCGCTGGTATCACTCTGGATGGTGCGAACTAAAGCATCAATTTGTCGGGTGGCACTGCCTGAACGTTCCGCAAGTCGTTGAACCTCGTCGGCAACAACCGCAAAACCTCGCCCGGCTTCACCGGCCATGGCAGCCTGAATGGCTGCATTCAGAGACAAAATATTGGTTTGTTCAGCGATGTCGTTAATCAGTTCAACGATTTCACCGATTTGCTGTGAGCTTTCACCCAAGCGTTTCATCCGTTTAGAGGTTTCCTGAATTTGTTCACGAATGGTATCCATACCATGGATAGCTTTTTTCACCGCTCCGTTACCCTGAACAGCAAGACTTACCGATGCTTCGCAACTTCAGAAGATTGGCTGGCATTTTCAGAAACCAGTTCGATAGAGGCGGCCATTTGGGTAATGGCCGAGCTGACTTCAGAAATCTGTTGTGCCTGATGCTCACTGGCATCGGTTAAATGTAAAGCAGTTGCCTGGGTTTCCTGCGCTGCAGAAGCAACCTGCAAGGTGGTGGAGTTGATTTGGGCCACCAGACTGCGTAACGCGTCAATGGTGTAGTTGACAGAGTCGGCAATGGCACCAGTGATATCTTCAGTCACGGTGGCGGTCACGGTCAGGTCACCATCAGCCAAATCGCCCATCTCATCCAGCAAGCGCAAAATCGCATCCTGGTTATGGCGGTTTTGTAGTTCCATTTCGTCCATAGAGCGTTTAATTTTGCTGAGTGGCTGATAAGCCACGATCAAGGCAAATAAGACCGCTAAAATGACACTCACTCCACTGATGCCGGCCGTGACCAAAGGATCGGGATAAATCAAAGCAGATTGGCCGGTTACAAGTAACCAAATCCCTGCAAGTGCTAAACCAGTAAAAATAATAATCAAGATGAGGTAAAACAGATTTTTGCCGCTGAGCAGCGAAGAAAAAAACAGTTTACTGGTGGCGTTCATAGGGCGAGTCCTGAAATAAAATCGTTAAGCGGCTGCATTCAAAAATCTGGGATCTTCAGCTAATTTAAGCAAACTGAAAACATGCCAATAGGTTTCCTGCTGATAAAGTCGACCTTGCAAATAAGGCTTCAGATGCATGTGTTGTCTGGCATCAGCCGGTTCCGGTTGGCGTTGGAAATGCTTCAGGCCGAACACTTCATCCACAATCAATCCGGTGAAAAACTCAGGATGATTCAAAACGATAACGCGTTTGCGTTTATCCGTCGGACTGCTATTGCCTTGGAGAAACAGGTTTAAGTCGATAAGTGGAAGTAAATCACCACGCAAGCTGGTCATGCCAACCACCCAGGGCTGTGATTTTGGTACAGGGGTGATCTGTTGGGGCAGTGGAAAAACTTCGCGTGATTGGCCGAGCGGAATAAGCAAATGCAAGTTGTCCAGACGAAAACCGATGGCGGTCCAGGCCCCTTCCATATTGTCTTGCTGTGATAAGCCGGCAATGCGCTGCTGGCTGCGACGTTCGATATCCTTGAGGATGGCAATGATATCTGCCGGATTATCCATTGTGGTCATGCTGACACTTCCACCAATTCATTTATTTGTAATATCAGATCGTCTTCGGCTACCGGCTTTCCAAGGTAACCTCGTGCGCCCTGGCGCATGCCCCACATTCGATCGGTTTCTTGGTGTTTAGATGAGACAATCACAATAGGGATATGTGCAGTGGCACTGTCTTTAGTCAGCCGACGAGTAGCCTGAAAACCATTTAAACCTGGCATAACTACATCCATCAAAATTAATTGAGGTAATTGGGATTGCGCCATTGCAACGGCCTGTTCGCCATCTGTGGCGACGATGACTTCATGACCGTTTTTTTCCAACATTTTCTGTAATACATACACTTCTGTTGGCGAGTCATCGGCTATCAAAATTAAAGCCATATAAAATCTACGCGTCCTTGTTTTTGTCGAGCAAATGCGTCCGTATCGCATCCAATAAATCGTCGCGGGTAAAAGGTTTTGTCAGATATTGTTCTGCTCCCACAACCCGTCCCTTTGCGCGGTCGAATAAACCATCTTTACTGGATAACATCACCACTGGAATATCCCGGTATTTGGGATTGTTTTTGACCAATGCACAGGTTTGATATCCATCAAGTCGCGGCATCATGATATCGATAAAAATAATATCGGGATGCTGTCCACTGATGATAGGCAATGCCTCAAAACCATTATCCGCGGTCAATACTTCACAACCTGCTTTCTGCAGCAGGGATTCAGCACTACGGCGAATCGTTTTGCTGTCATCGATGACCATCACCTTAAGGCCTGAAAATTCTGATAAAGTCTCACTCACGGTCATTAGTACCTACAGCCTGACACATTCGATTAAAATCAGCCTTGAAGATAACCCATTTTTGATCGTCAGGCTAGTGACTACTTTCGAGGTCGGGGACTGTTATTCCTTCATTTCTAAACGCATGGAAGAGTATGTATGACTTGAAATATCCAATCTGTGTCCCATATCACAGTAACTAGGGTCTATTTATCTTTCGTTACCATCACAGTGGCGACGATTAAAGTTAAATGCTCATAGCCCGGCCAGCCGCACTTAATATTGATTCAGAGAGTACAACATGACATCAGCCGTACCGCACCTAACTACTGCCCTTAATGGACCATTACTGGAATTAGAATCACATTTATTGGAGCGGCAGGCCGATGTTGAATGTTGGTTGCGTGAGCAATGGCTGAAAACGCCGGCGCCTTTTTATGCTTCAGTGGATCTGCGAAATTCCGGCTTTAAACTTGCCCCGGTCGATACCAATTTATTTCCAGCAGGATTTAATAATCTGAATCCGGCATTTATGCCTTTATGTGTCCAAGCGGCACAGGCTGCTGTGGAACGGCTATGCCCAAAAGCCCGCCGGGTATTGATCATTGCAGAAAACCATACTCGTAACCTGTTTTATATGGAAAGCGTCGAAACATTAAGAGACATTTTCGAAAAAGCCGGTTTGGAGGCGCGCATTGCCAGCTTGCGTGAAGATATCAGTGAGACCATACAAGTCGAATTGCCCTCAGGAAAAACATGTGAAATCTCGCCATTGGAACGCCAGGGTAATCGAGTAGCAATTGGCGATTTTTCGCCGTGTCTGGTGTTGTTGAATAATGATATGTCTGCGGGTCGCCCAGCGATCCTTGAAGGTTTGGAGCAGCAACTTGCGCCACCACTGAAAGCAGGTTGGTCGAC
This sequence comes from Methylophaga muralis, assembly GCF_001720165.1. GTDB lineage: Bacteria > Pseudomonadota > Gammaproteobacteria > Nitrosococcales > Methylophagaceae > Methylophaga > Methylophaga muralis. The sequence goes on along the minus strand of NZ_MCRI01000001.1, from coordinate 40,287 downwards.
GCGCAAGAAGTCGGATCATTTCACCCACTATTCGATGGTGGCACATGCTTTTGCTGAGCAGCTTGATATTGATCCATGGTTGGTCTCACCGCTGACATTGCAATGCGGCGAAGTAAATTTTATGGAACGCAGTGGCATGGAATGTTTGGCGCGCAATGTAAATACATTGCTCACTGCAATTCAGAATAAATACGATCAATACGGTATCGACCGCGAACCATTTGTGGTGGTGAAGGCTGATTCTGGAACCTACGGAATGGGTATTATGATGGTCAAAAGTGCTGATGAGCTTTTGAACCTGAATCGCAAACAACGCACTAAGATGTCCTCAGCCAAAGAAGGATTGGTTGTGGATAATGTTTTAGTTCAGGAAGGGGTTTATACCTTTGAAACGCTGGGTGAAGATCAAGCTGTTGCGGAACCCGTTATTTATATGATGGATCATTTTGTTATTGGTGGCTTTTATCGTGTGCATACCGGCCGCGGAATTGATGAAAATCTTAATGCGCCGGGAATGCACTTCGAGCCATTGGCATTTGCCCAATCCTGTATTACTCCAGACAAATTTGATAAACCGGATGCCGAACCTAACCGATTTTATGCTTATGGCGTAATTGCGCGGTTAGCCTTATTGGCCGCGGCAAGAGAGCTGGCATAGAAAGAAAGTATGCCAGCTGAATGTTAGGCGTTATGTTCGCTTAAATAAGCGATAGTCATGGTCTGGTTATGTAACTGACTGTGACTATCGTCCTCGCCGGAACAGATTTCTCCATTGGAGTAAAAGCCGGTGATACCCGTTTGCATTCCCAGCAGACGCTGCACTGCGTAAACCTCATCTGCAACCTGATCTTCCATCACCAGTTTACGACCCACACAACTGACACAGATGGCCAGGGCTTTATCGTTGATATCCACTTTCTTCAATAAAATCTGCCGTGCGGCGTCGCTGGCTCCGGCAACAAGTTGGTCGTGATCGGATTTTAGAAAACGTACTGTGGATCCCTCGGCGATATTGCCGGCGAACGTCATGCTGTTGTCTTTTTCATTAATTGACAGCAATGTCCGTATCACATTGACGTTTTTATCATCCATGATGGCGAACGGAAAATTTAGACCTGAAGAAGGCAATTCACTGGCGTAGTAGCCGATATACATTTTGTACAGTGGTAAAGCGGGTTTGTTATCCATTTCATAGACAACGTTCTTAATGGCTTTAGTAATACGTCTTGGAGGGCCGTAGGGTTTCCAGCCCCCTAATGCACCACTGGTCACAATAGCGTCTTTACCGTAAATACCCACAGCTATTACGATACGATCTTTGATTTGATCATTATTCAGTAACAATGTCTTGGTAAATTTGGCATCATCGCCGGCCAATCCGCCCGTTATGGGCGTGTTAGGTAGTACTTCCTGCAAACCTTCGACCAGCTCTGAACCATTAACATTGAGGCCGTCACTGAGTACAAACACACCTTTTAAATCCGGGGCAATTAATTCGTTGGCAATCTGAGCACCTAACGCATGAGACTGTTCCATGCTATTTACCGGTTTGCAGATAAAACGGAGCTGACTACGCTGCCAATGCATGGCGGTGATATGCACGCTATCATCAAACACCCCGTCTCCAGTGATTTCACCTGATGTGGTGCAACCAATAATTTGTGCATTGGGATAGCGTTTTTGTATCTGACTGGCAAAGTTGCGTTCGCTAAAACGGTTAACTGAGCCGAAAACTAATACCCAGTTCGCTTCACTCAACGTCGATGTTGAGGGGAGTTTGTTAAACCCACTTTTGGAGGGTAGATGTTCTTGTACAAACTTCATTTGCGTAAACCTAACATCCTGAAATTTAAATGAATCATTAGCGTCCTTGTTGAATGTGTTCAAAAACCTCAGCCGATACTACATCAGTTCACCGCATACTGGGAGTAGCTTAATTCAAAATGTGAACTGATTTGCACAAATCCGGGGCATAAAAAAGCCCTGAACACATCGTTGCGTCAGGGCTTTTTAAAAATTAAGCCAAAAAGCTAGCCAGCGAGTTTTTGTTTAAGGATGTCATTCACCTGACCTGGATTGGCTTTACCTTTCGAGGCTTTCATCACTTGTCCAACAAAAAAGCCGAATACTTGCTCTTTACCATCACGATATTGTTGTACTTGCTCTGGATTAGCGGCAATCACTTCATCGATCATTGCCTCAATTGCACCGGTATCAGTCACTTGTTTAAGACCTTTGGATTCGATAACGGCATCGGCATCGGCACCTTCACCGTTCCAGATAGCTTCAAATACCTGCTTGGCGATCTTGCCAGAGATGGTGTTGTCCTGAATACGTAACAACACACTGCCAAGCTGCTGGGCAGAAACTGGAGATTCAGTGATCTCCAAGCCAGCTTTATTCAACGCACCGGAAAGATCACCGATAACCCAGTTGGCACATTGCTTTGGATCTTTATTGCCAGTGGCGGCCAATACGGCTTCAAAATAATCAGCTAGTTCGCGACTGCTGGTCAACACACTGGCATCATATTTTGATAAACCCATGTCATTGACGAAACGATCGCGTTTTTCATTCGGCAGTTCTGGCAACGTGGCACGGACCTGTTCGAGCAGTCCTTCATCCAAAACTAATGGCAATAAGTCAGGATCCGGGAAGTAACGGTAGTCGTTTGCTTCTTCCTTGCTGCGCATCGACCGGGTTTCATTTTTATCAGCGTCATACAAGCGAGTTTCCTGGACGACGGTGCCGCCAGATTCAATCACATCGATCTGCCGTTCAACTTCGATATTGATGGCACGTTCGACGTTACGGAATGAATTGATGTTTTTCAGCTCAGCACGGGTGCCAAATTTTTCCTGACCTTTAGGGCGTACGGAAACGTTGGCATCACAGCGGAAAGAACCTTCCTGCATATTGCCGTCACAAATTTCCAGATAGCGCACCAATGAGTGGATTTTTCTCATATAGGCAACGGCTTCTTTAGCACTGCGCATATCAGGCTCGGAAACAATTTCCAGTAATGGCGTACCGGCACGATTTAAATCAATACCGGTTTGACCGTGAAAATCTTCATGTAAGGATTTACCTGCATCTTCTTCGAGGTGGGCGCGAGTGATGCCGACAATTTTCTCGCTGCCATCTTCCATTTCTATCGTGATTTGGCCTTTGCCAACTACTGGCAATTCAAACTGGCTGATTTGATAGCCTTTAGGTAAGTCTGGATAGAAATAGTTTTTACGGGCAAACACCGAGCGATCAGCAATTTCAGCATCAACGGCTAGACCAAATTTAACCGCCATTCGTACGGCTTCTTTGTTCAACACCGGCAGCACGCCCGGCAAGCCCAGATCAACTGCACATGCCTGAGTGTTGGGTGCCGCACCGTAAGCAGTGGCTGCTCCGGAGAAAATTTTTGTTTTGGTTGCAAGTTGGGCGTGGATCTCTAACCCGATAACAACTTCCCATTCCATAATTGCCGGCCTGAATTTAAGTGATTAAAACCCCGAATTGTAGCAATTATTCACGCAGACTGAGAATTTTCCAGTCGCGTTGACGTGCAACTTCCGCCAATTTGTCATCCGGATCTACCGCTATAGGCGTGTCGACCTGCTCCAGTAATGGCAGATCATTATGTGAATCGCTGTAGAAGTAACTGCCATCCAGGTTGTACTCATGTTCAGCCAACCAATGTTGCAAGCGGGTTACCTTGCCATGTTGGAATGACGGCACACCCCGCACTTGACCGGTATAGCGCCCATCGATCATTTCAGGATCAGTGGCAATCAGGTTGTCGATACCTAACAGTTCAGCAATGGGCGTGGTCAAAAAACTATTAGTCGCGGTGATGATTAGCAGAATGTCATCTTGCTGGCGGTGATGTTCAATTAATTCACGACCTTTTGGCAGAATGATCGGCAGGATTTTCTGCTGCAGGTAATCAGCGCGCCAGTTGAGCAAATCTTGCATGCTGTTATTGGCTAGCGGTTCAAACACAAACTGCAGAAAGGCATTAATATCCAGCTGTCCTGACTGATAGTCATGATAAAAAGCCAGATTGGTGTCGTGATAGCTCTGCGGATCAACGATGCTATTTTCCGCCAAATAGCGCCCCCACAAATAATCACTGTCTCCACCAAGTAAGGTATTGTCTAAATCAAATATTGCTAAAGCCATTGTAACTGGTCATGTCCCGATAAAATGAGTGCGTATTGTAAGACAAAATGCGTTGCATCCTCATGTCTCATTCACTAATCTAAACTTATTATAAATAATTATGCTGGCGGCCCGTACTTACCGTTGCCCCCGGCGAGAGATTGAACCGTGATAGACAAAGATGGCTTTAGAGCCAATGTGGGGATAATCCTCTGCAATGAACTCAACCAGGTGTTGTGGGCACAACGTGCTCAACATGACTCATGGCAGTTTCCCCAGGGCGGCATTAAATTTAATGAAACGCCAGAGCAGGCTGCCTTCCGTGAATTGACGGAAGAAATCGGCTTGGGGCGTGAACATGTTGAGTTATTGGCCACTACTCGTGGCTGGTTGCGTTACCGCCTGCCTAAACGTTATCTGCGTTATGGCAACAAACCATTGTGTATCGGTCAGAAACAACGCTGGTTTTTAATGCGTTTTACTGGTGATGAAACCGATGTGCGGTTGGATCTGCATGAAAAACCCGAGTTTGATGATTGGCGCTGGGTCGATTATTGGACCCCGGTCGAGGAAATCGTATTTTTCAAACGTCGGGTGTATGAAAAAGCCCTTCACGAGTTTGCCCCATTATTGTTTCCCGAATATCGAAAACGCGCCGGTAAGCCGGATTCTAAAAGTTAAGTCAGCAATTTTTTAAATACGCTGGAATTACGTTGATAATTGTATAAAGCCTGCTTTTGCATCGGTAATTCACTGATAGCAGACGGTTGAAATCCATGTTCAATAAACCAATGAGCAGTCTGAGTCGTCAGTACATACAGGCTGGTCCAGCCAGACGCTTTGGCTTGTTTTTCCAACATGGACAATAACTGTTTGCCACGACCTTGATGACGATAATCTGGTGAAATCGCCATACATGCCAATTCTGCAGCATTATTTTCAGGGTACGGATATAACGCGGCGCAGGCGACTACCGTGCCATCACGTTCCATCACGGTGAAATGTTCAATTTCCCGTTCCAGCAATTCCCGAGAACGTTTGACCAACACACCGCTCTGTTCCAGTGGTTGTAATAATTCCAGAATGCCGCCGACATCCTCAATAGTGGCCTGACGAGTGGTTTCAAAGGATGTCGCACTAATCAATGTGCCTACACCGTCACGACTGAATAATTCCTGTAACAACGCGCCATCAACAGATCTATCAAGTAAATGCACCCGGCAGACTCCGGCTTCACAGGCAGTGACCGCAGCATTTAGCGATGGATGATCATAATCTTTGACTTGCTGCAGAGTAATTTCACGCGGCAAATCGGCATTGCTTTGGCCAATAAAAATCAGTTTATCAGCCTGCAATCTGCTGGCTACCGCAGTAGCAATGGCTTCAGCTGATAAATTAAAGATCTCTCCAGTAAGCGAATAGCCTAAAGGCGGCAGCAACACTAAATTGCCATTGCTTAATTGTTGTTGAATACCTTCAGCATCAATACGTCTGACCTCGCCGGTATGTCCCAGATCGATACCATCAATAATGCCGGCAGGGCGTGCGGTCACAAGATTGCCACTGACACAACGGATCCGTGAATCGGCCATCGGTGTGTGTGGTAAACCAAAAGAAAGTTTGGATTCAATGGCGATGCGTAAATCACCTACGACAGCACGAGCAACTTGCAGACTGGCATCATCGGTTATACGCAAGCCGCGATGATATTTCACAGCTATATCAAGCTTTTCACATTTCGCTTCAATTTGAGGGCGGGCTCCGAAAACCAGTACTAGTCGGATATCCAGGCTATTGAGTATCGCCAGATCGTGAATCAGATGATCAAAGTTATCCGCTGCGATAGTTTCACCATCAAAAGCAATAACAAATGTCGCACCACTGTGCGCATGAATATAGGGCGCAGCGGCCCTGAACCACGAAGTTGTGGTGGCGAAATGCGCGTCAGTCGGTTGTTGTGATGATGAATTCATAGTGCCTTTTTATCGTAGTCTCAACATGCTTGCCAAGTTGCGTGTAAAATCTCTCGAATAATCTGGTAAATGTCTATTGTTTTATAGTGAACGCCAGTCTGAATTTTGTTGGAGAGAATCAATGCCTGAATATCGTTCAAAAACTTCTACAGCCGGCCGGAATATGGCGGGCGCTCGTGCTTTATGGCGGGCCACCGGCATGAAGGATGATGATTTCAGCAAACCTATTATAGCGATTGCGAACTCATTCACACAGTTTGTGCCAGGTCATGTTCACCTAAAAGATCTCGGTCAGTTAGTCGCGCGTGAAATTGAACGGGTTGGCGGTGTTGCGAAAGAATTCAACACCATTGCTGTCGATGACGGTATCGCCATGGGTCATAGCGGCATGCTTTACAGCTTACCGTCGCGTGAAATTATCGCCGACTCGGTTGAGTATATGGTTAATGCTCATTGCGCCGATGCGCTGGTGTGTATTTCCAACTGTGACAAAATCACTCCAGGCATGTTGATGGCGGCATTGCGTCTAAATATCCCGGTGGTATTTGTTTCCGGTGGCCCGATGGAGGCCGGTAAAACCAAATTGGCAGGTCTGGATGTAAAACTCGATTTGGTCGACGCTATGGTTCAGGCAGCAGATGACAGTGTCAGTGATGAAGATGTTGCCCAAGTTGAGCGCAGTGCTTGCCCAACCTGTGGTTCTTGCTCTGGTATGTTCACAGCCAACTCAATGAATTGTCTGACCGAAGCTTTGGGCTTGTCGCTTCCTGGCAATGGTTCTCTACTGGCAACACATGCTGATCGCCGCGAACTGTTTCTGGAAGCGGGTCGTCGTATCGTCGATTTGGCCAAACGTTACTACGAAAATAATGAAGAAGATGTGTTACCGCGTTCAATCGCCAGCAAGGCCGCATTTGAAAACGCCATTGCCTTGGATATTGCTATGGGCGGTTCAACCAACACCGTTCTACATTTATTGGCTGCCGCGCATGAAGGTGAAGTAGATTTCACCATGGCGGACATTGATCGTATGTCGCGCAAGATCCCCAATCTTTGCAAAGTTGCTCCAGCCACCAATAAATACCATATGGAAGACGTACACCGTGCCGGTGGTGTTGTGGGCATTCTGTCAGAGTTGGCAGCGGGCGGTTTATTGCATACCGACGTTCCAACTGTTCACAGTAAAACGCTCGCTGAAGGTTTAGCGTTATGGGATGTCGCTCGCACTGATCATGAACCAGCTTTACAACGATATCTGGCAGGTCCTGCAGGTATTCCTACCCAAACAGCTTTCAGTCAAGACTGCCGTTGGCCGTCATTAGATGTAGATCGTGAAAATGGCTGTATCCGCAATATTGAAAATGCTTACAGTAAAGACGGCGGTTTGGCTGTTTTGTACGGTAATTTGGCGGAAGAGGGCTGCATTGTTAAAACCGCCGGTGTGGATGAATCGATTTTGAAATTCTCCGGTCCAGCGCGAATTTTTGAATCTCAGGATCACGCGGTGACGGCCATTTTGACTGAACAGATCCAAGCCGGTGATGTGGTATTGATTCGTTATGAAGGCCCGAAAGGCGGGCCGGGTATGCAGGAAATGTTGTACCCGACCAGTTATTTGAAATCCAAAGGACTTGGCAAACTTTGTGCGTTGCTAACTGATGGACGATTCTCCGGTGGTACGTCCGGTTTATCCATTGGACATGCTTCTCCCGAAGCTGCGGAAGGCGGCAACATCGGCCTGGTCGATGAAGGCGATATTATTCATATCGATATTCCTGGCCGCAGCATCAATGTTGAATTGACTGATGCCCAGTTGGCAGACAGACGTATCCATATGGAACAGCGTGGAGAAATGGCCTGGAAACCGGTTAATCGCGATCGTAAAGTGAGTGTTGCTCTGCAGGCTTATGCGGCCCTGACCACCTCCGCGGCCAGAGGCGCAGTGCGTGACGTTGAGCAGTTAAAACGTCGCTAAGGGATTAAAACAATAACCACAGAGACACAGATATATTATTTAACCCTGTGTCTTTGTGGTTAATTCTAAAACTTAAATCTGCTGAGCGTAGAGTTTCTGATAAATGCCATGTTGCTGAATCAGACTGTCATGATCACCATCAGCAATGATTTCACCGCCATCAAACACCACAATACGATCTGCCTGGCGAACAGCACTTAACCTATGCGCGATTATTATGGTTGTGCGGTTTTTCAGATAATCCGCCAAGGCAATATGCAGATGATGTTCGGTATTGCTATCGAGTGCTGACGTGGCTTCATCCAGAACTACTACACTTGGATTCATTAATGCCATGCGTGCCACAGCAAGTCGTTGACGTTGTCCGCCTGAGAGTTTGACACCTGAACGTCCAATTAGGGTATCCAGACCTTTCGGCATAGCTTGAATGACATCCTCAATCTGTGCGGTTTGAATCGCCTGCCAGATAGCCTCATCAGAATAATGACGTCCCAGCGTAATATTTTCCCGCACTGAATCGTTAAATAGCGCCGGATGTTGTAACACTGTTGCCACATGTTCGCGCACACCTTCCAAGCCAATATCACTGACCGGCACATCATTGAAATACACCATGCCCTTATCAGCCGGATACAGCCCCAGTAACACATTGACCAGTGTGGATTTACCGGCACCGCTAGCCCCAACCAGAGCCACTTTCTCTCCAGCTTTGATTTCCAATGATACCCCACTTAACACCGGATTATTTTCGTCATAACTAAAATGCAGATTTTCAATCCGAATACTGCTGGCTTGGCCATCAACAAACGGATTGGTTTTGGCCGGATAAACTACTTCCTGCTTTAAAGAAAATAATTTGTTCAATCTGGAGACTGCGGCGCCAGCAGCGTAATAAGCATACTGAATATTCAACACTTCCTGCACTGGTCCCATCATGAACCACAGATAGCCAAACACCGCAAACATCTGGCCGATACTCAGATCGGAAAACACCACCATCCACATGCTGACAGCGCGAAACACATCAAAACCAAACAGAAAAATAACGAAGGAAATACGATTTGCCGCATCACTTTTCCATGCGTAACTGGTGGCATGTACTCGCACTCCTCGAGCACGATCGATAACCCGCAGAAAGTAATGCTTTTCACGATTGGCGGCACGGATCTGCTGAATGGCATCAAGTGTTTCGGTCAGACTTTGCTGAAAAATCTCTACGGCGGTGTTTTCATTTTTCTTCAGGTCTTTAACTTGTTTGCCCACTCGCATAGTGAAATAAATCACCAGCGGATTCATAAACAGAATCAGTAAAGCCAGTTGCCAGTGTAGAAACAGCAGAATCACCGCAGTACCGATAATACTCAGCACCGCCACGATAAAACGGCTGATAGTGTTGCCGATAAAGTTATCAATGACCTCGATATCAGTAACAAAATGCGAGGAGATACCACCACTGCCGCGGGTTTCGTATTCACTAATGGCGATTTTGCCCAGCCGTTTGATCAGCTGGCGGCGAATTCGAAAGGTAATGCGTTTGGCAATGATAGTGAAATAGCGTGATTGCAACACGTTTAAAACCAATGAGGCCAAACGTAATACCAGCGTCAGAATTAACATGGCGCTGATAAACAGAATTGGCCCGTGCCACTCTTCAGGTGTGAATGAGGAAATAAATGCGACGGCAGCGCCTGGCTGATTTAGCAACACTTCATCGACCATTATGGGGAGCAATAATGGCACTGGAACCGCACAGATGGTGGCAATAAATGCGATCAAGTTGGCTTTGATCAGATGCTTTTTGTAACTCAACGCTTGTTTGAGTATGCCTTTAAGCTGATAGCTGGTTTCTGTGCTCATGGATGTTAATCAATTCTTTACGGTCGGTAGGCAGCAATGCAACGGGATCTTGTGCCGGCATTAGACCAGTATTTGCTGGCCCTGGCTGTTGAAAAACAGCTCCGGCTGATAACCCCATATTTTCATTACTGTTTCAGGTTGAAGCACCTGCGGTGGTGATCCTTGGGCGACGAGTTCACCCTGATGTAAAAGCCACACTTTGTCAGCATACCGACTCGCTTGGTTCAGATCATGCAAAATACTGATCACTGCGAAGCCATTTTGCTGACAAAGCGATTTTACCAAATTCAATAACTGATGTTGCTGACCAAGATCTTGGGCTGAAGTCGGTTCATCAAGTAATAACAATGGCGCATGTTCCGCCTGAGACAATTGCAATAACACTCGGGCCAATTGTACCCGTTGTCGTTCACCGCCAGATAAGCTGGTGTAAATTCTGTCGGCAAATTGCCAGGTATCGGTGGCCTGCATCCATTTTTGAACGGCATTCTCAATATCACGACGCTTTAAGCTGAGTGGCGTAGCGCCAATCGCGACAACTTCTTGAGCTTTAAATGGAAACGATAACTGACTGGCCTGCGGTAATACGCCAAGATGTTTGGCCAGTTGTTGTCTGGACCATTGCTGTAACGATTTATCATGCAGATATATCTGGCCTTGATTGGCAGGCCACTCTCCACAGATAGTTTTGATTAAACTGGATTTACCTGCCCCATTGGGACCTAAAACTGCCACCAGCTCGCCGGAAACCAAACTGGCTTTTGGCAAACTCAGAATTTGTCGATGGTCCTGAGTGACAAGTAGATTTTCGATAAAGAGCATAGGCAGGCTTATAAAGTACTGAGTCGTTTACGTTGTTGGATCAGCAAAAAAGCAAAGAAAGGCGCACCGATTAATGCGGTTACTAAACCTACCGGTAATTCTGCTGGTGGTAATATCACCCTGGCGCCAATATCTGCCATCAGTAATAAAACCGCCCCAGTGAGCGCCGATAATGGCAGTAATACTCGGTGGTCTGGGCCCATGGTCATACGCACCAGATGTGGCACCACCAGACTGATAAAGCCGATAATGCCGGTGGCTGAAACGGCAATGCCAATGCCGATTGCGGTGACCACAATCAATTGCAGTTTTAATTTTTCGACATTAATTCCTAGATGGCGGGCTTCGGCTTCCCCCAACAGAAAGGCATTTAATGCCGGTGCTTGAGTTTGGTAAAACATCAATAGACCAAGACAGGTCAGTGCCGACAGCCAAATAGATATGCTGTTTGCACCATTCAACGAGCCCATGCCCCACAAAGTCAGCTCTCGTAATGCCATATCATTGGCAATATAGGTCATAAAACCAATAATCGCCCCGCTGAAAGCCGCAATGGCTACCCCTGCCAACAACAGAATTAATACCGATGTGCCACCATTCTGCGATTGTGCCAATCGATACACCAGCAAAGTAGTTATCAAACCGCCAAGAAATGCTGCTATGGGAGTCGTTAGATAGCTGAGTGAAGCAGGTAACAGCACAATGGCAATGGCAGCGCCCAGTCCCGCACCCGATGACACGCCGATAATGCCAGGATCGGCCAGGGGGTTACGAAATAACCCCTGAGTGACGGCACCACAAAGCGCTAATAAAGCTCCGATAAAGATAGCGAGCAGGGTTCTTGGCCAGCGTAATTCCCAAATAATAGCTGTTTGGAAGGCATTAAGCTGACTGAAATCACTACCGAATAATTTGTCTAGAATGCTCAATAAACTTTGTTTGGCAGGTAACGTCATTGGCCCAAGCATGATTGATAGCAACACACTTACCATCAACAACAGACTCATCATTAGCCAGATGCTCCGCCGCCAGCCATTCAGGCTGGCAGGTAAATATTTGGCATAACTCATTTTGCTGAGGAGTAAATGATGGTTGCCAACTTATCGGCTTGTTGCACGGCGGTTATGCTGAGTCCAGCAATTAACTTACTGGCATCAATACTGATAATGCGGTTTGTTTGACCGGCAGAGGTGTTGTTAAGCAAAGGATAACGTGTCAATAATTGTTCCGTTTCAGGGGCGCCATTACCACGCCTGCCAACCATAATGACATCAGGATTCATAGCCAGAATAGATTCCAACGAGACTGACTGATAACCATTAAATTCGCTGATATTTTGACCATCAAGTACATTGATGAGGGCATGGCCAACAGTGTCACGTCCAGCCTGTGATAACCCCCGATCATTCAAATCCAGCAGAAACACCATTTTTAAATTTGTTCCATTGAGATGATCGGTGATGGCGGTTTCCATTCGTTGAATATCGTCAATTAATTGCTGACCGGTTTTTTCACGATCCAGTGCTCTGGCTAAGTGCTGAATATTACTGCGCAGGTCCGCAATGGTTTGCGGACTGTTGAGCTGGATAAAGTTAATCTTTGCATTTTGAATGGCTTTTACAGTGGGGGCGGGCCCGGTATGGTCGCTGCCCACAATCAAATCTGGTTGTAACGATAAAATCGCTTCGGCCGACAACGCACGGTGATAGCCGAGTTGTTTAACATTCTGACTTGTGAGTAATGGCTCACTGGTGATATCAGTGGCGATAATTTTGGATCCGGCACCCAAGGCCAGCAAAATTTCTGTGGCATTGCTATCGACACTGATGATTCTCTCGGTATGAACCGGCTCAGCCAAAGTAATTTGAGCAGTTAATAGTAATAAAACGCCGTAAAATAGTTTTCTCGTATTAAGACGAGAAAATTTAGATTGAGACATGAACAACTCCAAGCAGGGTAAATCAGTTTCGGGCTCGTTATTTAAGAGCGCCATTAGCAAGTGCAGAAGTTTAACCACAAATAAATAATTTGTTAAGTTAAATCTAAATGATAATTGTTATTATTTACATGTTGTGTAGGGTGTGATAATTTCCCCAGCCTGATGCAGTAATTCTTATCTGCAAATCAATTTTTTGAACGTTAAGGCGATCTTTACTGAGGAAATAATGAACACACAACGTAAAACCCTCCCTACCCTGATTCAGTCTGTGCTTTTGCTTAGTCCACTATTGGTATCAACAAGCCACGCCCAAACGCCTCTGGAAATGGAAGAAATCAAGATCACTGCAACACGTAATGCAGAGCAATCTGTAACACCGAGTCGTAATATCACAGTGATTGATAAAGCTGAATTGGAACAAATTCAGGCGACTTCTGTGCCCCAAACAGTTGCCCATCTGCCCAATGTCACGCTGAGTGGTGGCCCAAGAGATGATGTGCAGAATGTGAATATCCGTGGCTTGGGAGATACTCAGGTGTTACAGCTGGTGGATGGGGTCAGACAAAACTTTATGTCAGGCCATCGCCCGACCTATTTTCTGGACCCGGAATTAATCAAAAGTGTTGAAGTAGTGAAAGGGCCGAGCAGTGCGTTATGGGGCTCTGGCGCGCTTGGCGGCGTGATTTCACAAAACACGATTCATGCAGCTGATTTGTTGGGAACAAAGGATTTTGGCGGTTTTATCAAGCAGGGCTATCACAGCAACAGTGATAAATGGTTGACCACAGCGGCACTGGCTGGACGCTTTGAGAATCTCGACTGGCTAGTTTCCAGTTTTTATCGTGATGGTAATGATATAGAACTGGGCAATGGTAAGAATCTGGAGGGATCTGCAGCACGTGATAAAGGCGTGATGGCCAAAGTTGACTGGTTTATTGATGATGCTCAAACAGCGACATTTAACATTCGTAGTTCTGAAGTGGCTGGAGAAGTTCCCTCAAATGGATCGGCCAATATCGATTCCCGAAACGTTATGATTAACCGAGAAAACCAGACCGATCATGCTTCGGTTGATTATCGTCTGAATCCAGGCAGTGACTGGCTTAATGCCCAGTTGATGTTGTACTGGAATAATACCGAAATGCAGGAATATCGTTTATCAGATCGTCGAGCTGATAATACTGAAATTGAAACATTGGGCTTGAATCTGAATAACCGAACTGAGCTGGGCAATATCAGTTTTATCTATGGTGTTGATGGCTATCAGGATAAATTGTCTACAGCGCGTAGTGGTATTAATCGACCAACTCCGATGAATGCAACAACTGAAGTTTGGGGTGCGTTTACTGAAGTACATGTTCCTCTTGCAGAAGCCTGGCGACTGGAGTTGGGAGGGCGATATGACTACTTCAGTACTGAAGCCAGTAATAGTGATGAAGATCGTAGTAATAATGCCTTTTCACCTTCGGCAGCTATGGTGTGGCAAACCACGGAGAAGTTGAATCTGACATTACGTTACGACGAAGCTTTTCGGGCTCCAAGTGTAGAAGAGCTTTACACTTCAGGTACTCACTTTTGTTATTTTGGCAACATTTGTAACACGTATATCCCGGATCCCAATTTAAAGCCTGAAGAATCACGCAATTGGGAGTTTTCAGCGGATTACAACTTGCAAGCTGTCTTTAGAGAAAATGATCGACTTAATTTAAGAGCAGATATTTTTTATAACGAAGTAGATAATTTTATCGAACAAGAGTTGACCAATTATGCAGTGATATTTGGAAGCCCGTTCGCTTTGAATACTGAATATAGCAACGTTGACGAAGCTCGATTAAAGGGCTTTGAGCTGACATTTAATTATGGTCTAAATGATTTTAATGCTGCCTTGTCTTACGGACAGACTCGTGGTGAAGATAAACAAACAGGTGAGAAAATCAGTGGTATTCCGGCAGATAAATGGGTATTGGATCTGAGCCAGCGTTTTGTTAATCGCAGTGTAAAAACCGGGCTGAGGGTCAGTCATATCGAGGCGCAGAATCGTACCCCGTCCGCAGATAGTCGTGATTATGATCGTTATACCCTGGCCGATATCTATGCGACATGGGAGCCGGTCACTATGCCCAACCTTAAGTTGGATCTCAGCCTCAATAACCTGACTGATCAATATTACCGAGTGGCGTTTCAAGAGCTGTATATGCCGGGACGTGATGTAAGATTAGCCGTACGCTATCAGTTCTAATGCGGAGTAGATTTATGCAACAGGAACCAGCAGTAACACCAGTCTCAATAATGCCGGGACAAAATGCCCAACAATTACTGGAACAGATCTGTGATTGGGGGCCGATGACTACTATCGTTATTCATGGTGGTAGCGTGTTTGAGTTTGGCGGTCCTTTTCCCCGTGGCAGTGTGGCCGAAGGTTTCTATAACCTGCAGGCGGATGGTCATGGCTTTCATGGGCATTTGAATCTGCAGAAAGTTGAGCAAATCAGCTTCCAGACCAAACCCCATCGAGGTCGCGAAAGTTATGCCTTTGTGTTTGAAGATGCCAATGGGGATGTGATCTTCAAAGTGTTTCTCGGTCGTGATGAACAAGGTGAATTAATCACCTCACAACGCGAAAAGTTTTATCAGTTAATGCAGCAATTTCAATAGGCACTAAGATGAAAAATAAAGGTTTGGAACAACAAATCAGTGATGAAATCATGATGATGGTTAACAGTCGTAAAACGCTGATGCTGTCGACTCTTGATGAAAATAATCACCCCTATGCATCTTATGCGGCATTTGCGGTAGGGCGTGATTGTCTCTATGTATTACTTAGTGATATTGCTGTGCATGGAGTGAATCTACGGATTCATCCACAAGCATCGGTGCTGATTATTGAAGATGAAGATTCAGCTATCGAGTTATTTGCCCGCTTACGTGTGACTTATCAAGTTGAAGCTGAATGGATTGAAGTCGATTCAGATGCGTGGCATGTGGGAATTGCTTTGTTAACGGAACGTCATGGACAACGCATTACCAATTTGAGCCAGTTAAGTGATTTTCGTTTATTTAAACTGAAGCCGAAAGGGGGACGTTATGTGAAAGGTTTTGGTAAGGCCTATCAGATTGATGGCGGAACCTTGGCGGGTGAAAATCTGCAACATTTACGTGATGGTCATACAAAACGTGAAGTAATCATCACGCAAAACGAATCTTCATAATCAACAAAGCGCCGCGGTTTATCGCGGCGCTTTTGTAATGAGGGTTTAGAAATTACCCCACGAGCTTTTCTTACGCATTCTCAGGCTAGGCATTACCAGACCAATCAGCATGCCTCCAAATAACACTGCTGCACCAATCAAAAACCAGTTTTTTGCATCATTGTCTTTCAGGGTGTTGTTTTCGATAACGATGGATTGAATTTCATGATCAATTTGTTGCAGACGTTCTTTTAACTGACGATTTTCATTTTCCAACGCTACTGCATTAGAGGCGGTACGACGTAAATCATCCAGCTCTTTACTGAGGCGTTGCGCCGTTTCTTTAAGTGACATATTTTGATCATCAGCTTCTGAAGTTTGTGAGCTGAGTTGAGCTAATTCTTCTTTATAACTGGTGACTTCCAGTTCAAGGTTGGCAATACGCTGTTCTTTAGCGGCTAATTGTTCACGCGCGCTTGGATTATTGTTTAAGTAACGTGATAACACCCAGCCTTCCACACCGTCACTGGTACGAACTTTTGAATACCCGGAAGGATCATTTTCCAACACTGTAAGCTCTGTGCCGGATTTCAGCATTTTTCGAATACCAAATTCCAAGCCCTGACCATTGCGCATAGTGATTTCAAGTTCATCAGAAACGTAGCGAGTTGTTTGCGCGGCACTGATCGACGGTAATAACATTGGAGCGGCAATTAGCAACAAGCTGAAAATAATTTTTTTCACGTGTGGATCCGGTAATAAATTAAAGCGACATTCTAGCAGAAGGCGTGCAGCTGATTTCAAGTGCAGTTAAGAATCATTAGCAAGCTTTAATGCGTGTTAATCGCTTTGTCATAAAAGCTTGCTAGGCTGGGCGGTGAAATAAAAGAGGTAGGTTATGGAAACGTTCAGAATCATGTTTTTATGTACGGGAAATTCGTGTCGATCGCAAATGGCAGAAGGCTGGGCTAGATTTTTAACTGGCGATGATATTGAGATACGTTCTGCCGGTATTGAAGCTCATGGTCAGAACGCTCAGGCCATCAAGGTGATGGCGGAGGTCGGTATTGATATTTCGCAACAGGAATCTATTCGGGTCAATGGCGAAATGTTGGAGTGGGCAGATCTATTGGTCATCCTCTGTGAAAATGCCGATGAACAATGTCCTATCGTCAGTCCGCATACTTTGCGTTTACATTTGCCACTGACTGATCCAGCGAAATATCGTGGAACGGAAGAGGAAATCCTGGCTGAATTTCGACTTACCCGTGAAAAAATCAAACAACGCGTCAATTATGTGTTGCAGCAATTAAACAAATCTGTGGTGAATGGCCGATAAATCAGCTCACCTGAGCGAGTGGCTGACAATCTGACAGTTTGAGTTGATACAAACTGTTGCCGGAAATCTTCTTCGCCTTGGACTTCGCTTTGGTGGCATGTTCCGCCAAGTCTGTCTCATCTCTTAGATAATCAAAATCACTGATGGTTACTGCACCGATTGATAAGCTCAACAGCGGGTAGAACAACTGATGTCCATGCCGATCTTGAGCATGAATACCGCCTTGTTGCAGATGTTCTGCGGTATAAAGTTCAACATATAGTGATTCAAATGCACTCAGCATTTTCTTGCAACGGCTCCGCCAATCCTGACTGTCAAAAATTACAATAAAATCATCACCGCCTACGTGACCCAGAAAATCTATTTCTTGATCAATATGTTGGCTCAATATTTTGGCCGTTTTATTAATGACTTTATCGCCTTTGTTATAGCCATAGGTGTCGTTATAGGGTTTGAAATTATCCAAGTCAAAATAACATACCGTGGAATGACGTTTCTGTTGTATGGCTTGTTGTATATGTTCATTGAGTGGCACGTTACCTGGCAATCCACTGAGAGGATTGGCATGACGGGCAATGGTTAGTTGCAAGTCGGTAATTTGTCGCAGCAAATCCATCAAACTACCAACACCTCGATAATATCCTTGCTCACAAATGATAAAGACACTGTGCTGCTGTGAAGAATCCTGACTGGTGATTTGCTGACTTAGGTTTTTTAACGGCATCGAGGTTTCGGCGATGATCGGTTTTCTGTCCATAAACAAATGAATGGGTTTTCGACCATGCAGATCCCGACCATAACGGCTGGCATATAGCGTCATAAATTCATCCCGCCACACCATGCCGGCAATGCTGTCGTTATCGTTTAATACCGGTAAAGACGCTAATTTCACCGCATTCTGAAAACGTTCACCGACATGATTTACATCATGATAAGTTCGAACCGGAGTGAGTTGGGTCAAAAGACTACCCACTAATGAATCTGAGCGCGGTACGCCAGATGGAATGTTTTCTCGGGTTTGCCGTTTCGCAAATAACGCTGGTGGCAGTTCTCGTTTAGGTGTGGTCGTTGGCCTGGCAAAGTAATAGCCTTGGGCAAAATGCATTTCCATCGATTGCGCCACCAGATATTCTTCACGCACTTCAACGCCTTCGCCTATTACCCGGCAATTACTGCTGAGGGCAATATCAATCATTGATTGCACAAATTGTTTTTTCTGCTGATCTTCATGGATATTCTGCATGAAGTGCCGATCCAACTTAACGTAATCGGGCTTTAATTCTGACCAGGTCCGTAGCCCGGAATAACCTGCGCCTAAATCATCAATCGCGATAGAAAATCCCATATCACGATAGTGTGCGGTGGCTTCACGCATCAGATCGTAATCATCAATCGGATATTGTTCAGTTAATTCTATAACCACTTGTTCAGCAGGAATTCGGGCTTTTTTCAGAAATTTTGCCGTCAATCCATGCGGGTAATCTGGTTGTAACAACGCTGCCGGAATCGTGTTAATAAATAATTTGGCGTTTAGGTTTAACTCACCAAAGCGGTAAATGGCGACTTCTCTACACAGCAGATCCAGTTCGGCCAGACGCCCATGACGACTAGCTGCATCGAAAAGGTTTATCGGTGAATGTAAAACACTGTCAGATGGACCGCGGATCAGAGCCTCATAGCCATATATTTGATGGCTCTTTAATGAAACAATCGGTTGGAAAATAGGTGTGAGTGCCACCGTGGCGAGAATGTCTTCCAATGACTTAAATTGTAATAGTTCTTCTTGAGTCATATTGAATCCGGAAAATATTTTGCCAAGGACTCATCAATTAATGAGATCTTTAAAAGGGGATAACAAAGAAAAATGACGGCGTAACAGAATCCTGATATTTGCTGGGAGTCAGCGTTACGCCATCATCAGTCTAAAAATTAGTTCAAGCTGTTTTGATAAGCATTCATCGCTTGTTTCAAGACATCCATTGCTTCCTGGTGATCAGCAAAACCTTGTGCTTCCATGCCGCCATTTGGGCCTTTATAGTTTTCAAACCAGAGACGAACGATTTCTGAAACTGCCGGAAATTCTTCATCCAGTTGTTTCATTGATTCGATGTTAGCGAAAGGGCTATCCTCTGTGATAACAGCAATCAGTTTGTCATCCTGTTCACCACCATCCAACATTTTTAATACACCAATCAGACGCACTGACAAGACTTCGCCACGCGGGATGGACTGACCCAGTACCAAAACATCTAATGGGTCGCCGTCACCACCCAATTCTTTAGGCATCGCTGTACCGGGGATGGTGCCGTAATTACCTGGATAACCCAAGTAATTCACAATACGTGGTTTGTCATTTTTTAATTCCCAGATAACTTCCTGAGTATTATCTTTATTCATTTCCCATTTGGCTGAAGTTCCTGTTGGAATTTCAATCAGAGCATTCACTTCACCCTCGACATTAATGGCGGGAACCGCCATTAAGTCTTGAGTTGAAGATAAGGTGAACGAATCAGTAAGTTGCATGATATGGCTGTAATTAACTGCTTTATCAAAACTCAGACCAGCACCAGTCATTTGTTTTTTTATAGCGCAGCATATAATCCACTTTCTTATTCGCACGGAACAGTTTTTCAAATTCCTTTTTATCAAAACCTTCGTACTGACCCATGTGGCTAGGCGATTTTGCCAGACCACCTACACTATTACCTTTCACTGCCAGAATGGCTTCGGCAACATCTTTAACGGCCTTTTTATAGCCTTTCATCGAGTTCAGATCATATTGGCTTAAATCAACCTTTGAATAGATCTCTTTACCCCAATAAAACTCCACAAAGTTGATGGCTGGCTTAGGTTTATCCCAGGCAATTTCACGGGCAAAGTAAACCAGTGAGCGATAAAGATTGTTGTGAAAGTTCTCCAAACCCAGACTCTCTGGGAGGGCGCTGTGCTCCATTGCTTCAAACTTATCGTCATACAACCATAAGTTGTTTTCCGCTTGCATCTTGCTCCAGAAATCATCCATCGACGCTAAATCACGATAATCGTCAGCGACTACTACGTGGACTTCAAAGTTGGCCCCACCATCCGGCATATGCCAGAACACATTGAACGTATGATGACCATCGGTCAGATACAAACCGTTATCTGGTCCAATCACCACGGTTTTCATATCTTTAGTGGCTGTACCAACTGGATCAGTACATTCGAATGAGCCTGCGATAGCTACATTAGATTTTGCTGAAAATTCTTTAATGGCTTTCTGGCCATTGGCTTCACAAATTTCATCAAATTTCTTTTCGGTATCGCCTTCATAACGGCCCAGTTTGTAAAAAACCTGGTCATAACCGACAGACGCTTGCGTCGGTTTAAGTTGATGTAATTGAACTGGAATAACATCACCTTTTTTGACTTGAGCGAGATGATCGTCAGCAAACACCAAGCTGCTGAATAAACTCAGGCCGGTTATCGATAACATCACTAAACGTGACATAGCATTCATAAAACACTCCGCTTAAAAGAGTAGTTGAACAAGTTGATTTTAAAAAAAAGCCCCACCTTAAAAATCCAAGGTGAGGCTTTTTCTCAGGAGATATCTTGCTTCAAATTAGAACGCAACCTGACCGCGTAATAAGAACGCTTTGATATCGCCTTCTGCATTGTTAGCTGCATCAGATTTGATATCGGCATCAACATAGTTCGCCATAAAACGAATATTGTCGTTCACATACCAGTTCACACCGATAGTCCAGATTTCACTCTTAGTGCCACGGAGATTGTTGAAGTTATTATTCGTGCTACCAGAATGTACCAATAAACCTTCTTGGGCTGCACTGCTATCCCAAACATCCAGTTCGTCGTAACGAGCAACCAGTTCCC
Organism: Methylophaga muralis; assembly: GCF_001720165.1. GTDB lineage: Bacteria > Pseudomonadota > Gammaproteobacteria > Nitrosococcales > Methylophagaceae > Methylophaga > Methylophaga muralis. The sequence goes on along the minus strand of NZ_MCRI01000001.1, from coordinate 19,163 downwards.
AAGCTCCGAAGCCGCCTTTACCAACAGCATTCTTTGGTGAAATAGTACGCATTACACCGTCACGGTAACCACGAGTTTCGCCAGTCAATGTATAAGTGGCTAAAGCATACCAACCATCAACATCCGCATCTTTAAATTCTTTACGGTTCAATTCACGCTTGAAATATTCAGCTTGTAATGAGAATGGACCTTGAATTGTTGCCGCTTCTAATCCATAAGTATCTGCACTTTCAGTACCTTGATAAATTACTTGTACTGGGCGCTCATCAAAGAAATTGTTATTTGGGCGAGCTCTTAAACGACCGTTGTTGTTTGCTAAAGAATCACTTGAGAAAGTATCTTCATACTTAATATGGTTATAGCTAAGACCTAAGTGAACAATGGAGTCCTTTTCTTGAATCGGTGCAAATGTCGCACGACCGGCATAACCGTAATCAGAATCTTTGTCCGAGTTTTCACCAGCGCTAACACCATCACCTAACCATGTACCACCGGTTGCAGTCCAGTTAGAACCTTTTGTTGCAACTGTCAGGCCATTGTAACGACCCAAAGCAAATGTGTTAGTTGGGTTAGAACGTTCCATAGTTGAAATACGGTTTGAGCTGGTCAATTCTTCTAAGCCAGAAGGCATTTTGTGGCGACCCAGTTTGATTGTGGTGTTTTCAAAACCTTGGTAACCAATAATAACATCGGTGAACTCGGTGCTACTATTAGAGCCAAAGTTAACTTCCACACCATACAACCAGTTTGTGAACATGGTGCCTTCCATACCAAGACGGGCGCGACGGAATTTAGAGGCATTGCCAACTTCATTAACGTTTGCAACATTGCGGTCAAAATAATCATCACTGATGAAGCCATAGTCAGCATGAATACGACCACCGATATTGGCAGTAAATGATTTATCAGCTGATTGGAAATTCAAGCCTTTGCTGTCCAGAGTAACCAAAGAAGATTTTTTCTCGGTTTCTTTAACAATGCTGACCATTTCTTCTTTTTCAGCAGCAACTTTTTCTTCTTTTGCTTTAGCGGCATTAGCCAGCAAGCTGTAATCTTCAGCGCTGATAGTGCCCTTGTCACGCAATACTTTAAGCAGGTCGACCATCGGGTCTGCTTGAACAGGTAAAACGGCTGCGCCCATCAGTGCACCAGCGATTAATAGGGATGTAGGTTTCAGTTTCAAGGGACTATCCTCATAGTTAGTAAATCGAATCGGTCTTAAGTCCGAAGACCCGCACACCATAAGGCTGGAATATTTCAGGGTGATGATGTTTCTATGACAGTTGTGTTACAAAGCAACAAAACTGATTTTTTGTTGTTAATTGGCTACAGAGCTCGTCTCGCAATAAAGCTTGAAAAATCAAGATACGCCCCAACATAAATAAACATTGATGTCCGTTAAGGAAAGAAAATGTTCAAGTGGCTGTTTTTGCTATTTCTACTGGTCCCTATCGCTGAAATTTACGTTTTAATTGAAGTTGGCGAAGTCATTGGCGCGGGTTGGACCATTCTGTTTGTTATCGCCACGGCTGTATTAGGGGCATGGTTAGTGAAATTGCAGGGGCTTGTGACCATGCAGCGTGCTCAGGAATCCATTCGTCGAGGTGAAACGCCTGCTTTGGAAATGCTGGAAGGCATGACGCTATTTATAAGTGGTTTTCTCTTATTGATTCCTGGTTTTGTGACTGATGCAGTGGGCTTCTTGCTACTCATTCCAACGTTACGCCGCGCTTTACTTATGAAATTAATTCGTAACAGCAATGTGATATTCCGTCAGCAATGGTCAGCACGTGGTCGTTATTCGCAAAATGACGACGTCATTGAAGGCGAAGTCATCAAGGATGACGATCAGCGCCATATTCGTTAATGCTGCAGTAGTAAGCCTTAATCTATCGAACTGACTTTTTTTCAGAAATTTTTAACTCAGGCACTTGAAGTTTGTTCAGGCAGCCCCATTAAAGGGGTTCCTGGAATTTTCTTGGTCATTTTTTGTTACTTTTGGAGGATAAAACTAATGAACCTTCGTCCCCTTCATGATCGTGTGATTGTACGTCGCATGGAAGAAGAAACTACCTCTGCTGGTGGTATTGTCATTCCTGACAATGCAGCAGAAAAACCATCTCGTGGCGAGATTCTCGCAGCGGGTAACGGCAAAATTACCGATTCTGGTGAAGTTCGTCCCCTGGCTGTTAAAGTCGGTGACAAAGTGCTGTTTGGCAAATATGCCGGCACCGAAGTCAAAGTGGAAGGCGAAGAACTGCTGGTCATGCGTGAAGACGATATCGTTGCTGTGATCGAAGCGTAAGCTTCCCGACGATTTCACATCTGGTTACGTTAAACATAGCTATAAAGAGGAATTAAAATGGCTGCTAAAGAAGTCAAATTTGGCGCTGACGCGCGCCAGCTGATGGTCAAAGGCGTTAACACGCTGGCCAATGCGGTAAAAGTAACATTAGGACCCAAGGGTCGTAATGTTATTTTGGATAAAAGCTACGGCGCACCAACTATTACTAAAGATGGTGTTTCAGTTGCGAAAGAAATCGAATTAGAAAATAAATTTGAAAACATGGGCGCACAAATGGTGAAAGAAGTTGCTTCGCAAACTTCTGACGCTGCTGGTGACGGCACCACCACTGCAACCGTGCTTGCTCAAGCCATCTTACGCGAAGGCATGAAATCAGTAACTGCGGGTATGAACCCAATGGATCTGAAACGCGGTATCGATAAAGCAGTATCTGCTGCGGTTGAAGAGCTGAAAAGAATGTCTTCACCTTGTGACGATGATAAAGCTATCGCTCAAGTAGGTACTATTTCTGCCAACTCTGACAAATCAGTCGGTGACATCATCGCTGAAGCAATGAAAAAAGTGGGTAAAGAAGGTGTTATCACTGTTGAAGACGGTCGCGGTTTTGAAAATGAACTCGACGTTGTTGAAGGTATGCAGTTTGACCGTGGTTACCTGTCTCCATACTTCGTGAATGAACAGCAAACTATGTCAGCCAATCTGGATGACCCTTACGTTCTGTTGTACGACAAAAAAATCTCTAACATCCGTGAACTGCTGCCAACACTGGAAGCGGTTGCTAAATCTAGCCGTCCATTGCTGATCGTTTCAGAAGATGTTGAAGGCGAAGCGTTAGCTACGCTGGTTGTTAACAACATGCGCGGTATCGTTAAAGTCTGTGCGGTTAAAGCGCCTGGCTTTGGTGACCGTCGTAAAGCCATGCTGGAAGATATCGCTGTACTAACTGGCGGTACTGTTATTTCTGAAGAAGTTGGTTTGAACCTGGAAAAAGTCACTCTTGATGACTTAGGTCAAGCGAAGAAAATCTCTGTCAGCAAAGAAAACACCACTATTATTGATGGTGCGGGTCGTGCTGATGAAATCACTGCACGTGTTGAACAGATCCGTGCACAAATCGCTGATTCATCTTCAGACTACGACAAAGAAAAACTGCAAGAACGCGTGGCTAAATTAGCCGGTGGTGTTGCGGTAATTCGTGTTGGTGCTGGCTCTGAAATTGAAATGAAAGAGAAAAAAGCCCGTGTTGAAGACGCATTACATGCGACTCGCGCTGCCGTTGAAGAAGGCGTAGTTGCTGGTGGTGGTGTGGCTCTGGTACGTGCAGAAGTCAGCTTGGGTGACCTGAAAGGTGACAATTTAGACCAAGACGCTGGTATTGCTATCGCTCGTCGTGCAATGCAAGAGCCTTTACGTCAAATCGTTACTAACTCTGGCGATGAAGCATCTGTTGTCTTAAATGAAGTGGTTGGTGGTAAAGGTAACTACGGTTACAACGCAGCAACTGGTGAATATGGCGACATGATTGAAATGGGTATTCTGGATCCAACTAAAGTCACGCGTACGGCATTGCAAAATGCAGGTTCAGTTGCGGGTCTGATGTTGACTACAGAAGCTATGATTGCTGAATTGCCTAAAGATGATGCTCCTGCAATGCCTGATATGGGCGGTATGGGCGGCATGATGTAATTCGTTACATCTAGCACCTATAAAAAAGCCCCGTCTTGCAAAAGGCGGGGCTTTTTTTATTCATGTATTTAATGAAGAGAGCTTAGGGATGTAATGTTTTCCAGAAAGGGATGAGCATCAAACTTAATACAAAGGCGATTAAAAATAAAACGCCGATAAAGCGTACAGGATGTTGCCAAATCGATTGTAAAAAGCCGGGAATCTCGCCGCTGGCTCGCAGAGTTTCATACTGCTGTCGTTGATCAATAGCGCGTTTGGCTTGATATTCATCAACAATAGCTTTGGCCAGAGGTAACTGTTGATCATTAACCAACCAGATTGCAGCTACGCCCAGGCCAAAAAATCCGGCCTGAGTTTCATAAAAGGCCAAGCCTTTGTCATCCAGCAATTGACGAATATCTTCCGCTTCGTCTTCGGGCACATTATTAAGTCTATAAAGTAGAGTCGCCATAGTCGTCCTTGTCTGTCATCGCGGCCTGGGGTTAGCTAATTTTGAGTAATTCAGGCTGCAGCAGGTTATGCATTTTGCAATTGATTGGCAAAGTCATGATTCACATCCCGATGTTTTGCCTCATCGTCTCTCACTACCAATACGACGTCACGCAACCTGGCATCAGCCGGGAGTTTCCAATATTCAATGGCTATTTGTGGGGCTGCAACGTTCTCATAAGTACCTGCATCAATTCCAGCCAAATATTCTGTGTAGCTATATACCGCTTCTTCTTCGAGATAGCCGACAATGCGATGGGCAATGCGTGAAGAGAACAGATACAAAATAAAAAACAGATTATAAAACACACCTTGGGCGATGATGATCAACACACGCTCGAACCAGCTGGGTTGGGCAATATGCACAAAGGTCAAAAGGTGCATGCGCTCGTTATCAGCCTCTTCGAGCAGAGTGCTGATCCAGCCATCATCATCCTGCATACGACGTAATGAACGAAGATGTTGCAATGCGCCGCCTACCATGCCGGGAACTGCGGCGACCGTCTCCAGGACTACAGCACGATGTCCGTAGCGACCAGAGAAAAAGACATCGGCAAAAAAACGCATAAATTTAACGATGGCCAGAGCCACTCGATCTGAAACGCATTTGGGTTTGTGATGTGGTGCGTTGTTTTTTGTGCTGTCCATCATTGTCTCCTTTGACGAGACGGAAGTTTATCTGGTTAAAACAATACATCAGCCAATGTGAAAATTTCGTGGTTGATTCATCGCGATAAGCTATATGTTCTGTTAGTTTAGACACATTTTCAATGACTGTGCATTTTGAATAGAGTTAATGAGGCAAGCATGATACCGACACCACTCAGTGAACACTGGCAATTGATTTTGCAGCATAAGCAAAATCTACTTGATTCTGCTATGACAGTATTAACTGCTAGCGAATATGTGTTCAATCAGGGGGAACGCCAACCACAACGAATGACGGAGCTGATTGAAAGTGGCGATTTAGAGAAAGCATACAGTCAAAATGATTATCAGCAACGGTTGCAACAACGACTTGTCAACGTTAAAGATGAAGCCACCCTGCATCAGCAACTACGTTTTTTTCGTCAACGAGAAATGGTACGAATTATCTGGCGAGATTTAGCCGGCTGGGCGGAACTGGCTGAAACGATTCGTGAGTTGACAGCCTTGGCCGACTGCTGCGTTGAACAGGCATTAGATAAGCTTTATCAGTGGCAAACAGAATTTTTGGGTACACCCACAAATAAGCTTGGCGAACCTCAGCAGTTGATTGTATTGGGAATGGGCAAAATGGGCGCTGGGGAGCTCAACCTGTCTTCCGATATTGATTTGATTTTCACTTATCCTGACGAAGGTGAAACCCAAGGTGCTAGAAAAAGCCTGACTAACGAGGAATTTTTTACCCGATTAGGACGCAAGCTGATACAGGCGTTGGATAGCGTCACCGTCGATGGTTTTGTGTTTCGTGTCGATATGCGTTTACGTCCATTTGGTGACAGTGGCGCATTAGTGGCCAGTTTCGATGCAATAGAGGATTACTACCAAACACAAGGACGGGAATGGGAGCGCTACGCGATGATCAAGGCAAGACCTGTTAACGGTAGCGAACAGGATAAAAAAGCCATTAGCGAGCTGCTGCGTCCTTTTATATATAGACGCTATCTTGATTACGGTATGTTTGATTCATTGCGCGAAATGAAATCAATGATTGCCGGTCAACTGCATCTCAAAGGCATGGAAGACAATATCAAATTGGGAGCTGGAGGCATTCGCGAGATAGAGTTTATCGGCCAGGTATTTCAGTTGATTTATGGCGGACGGGATCTCTCGTTACAGCAACGACCAATTCTGACGATTCTGCATGTGTTGGCCGAACGAAAATTATTGTCAGGTTATGCGGTAACCGCATTAAAAAATGCCTATGAATTTTTACGTCGCACTGAGCATCGAATTCAAGCTTGGGCAGATCAACAAACTCATGTTCTGCCAAAAGATGAGGCTGCACAGACTCGATTGGCAAATAGTATGGGGTTCGAAAACTGGCAAGATTTTGTCAAAAAACTTAATGAACATCGGCAACAAGTGCATGAGCATTTTGAGCAAATACTCACTGCCCCACAGGCAGGTGATGAAACAACAGACACCGTAGCTTTGCTCACTGCCAGTGAAGCGGAAATTGTGGAATATCTTGAAAAGTGGGGCTATCACGATCCGCAACTGTCACAACAAACCATTGAAAAATTACTAGACCAAAGCCCGGTAAAAAATCTCAGTCAAACTGGGCGGGATCGATTAAAAAAACTGCTGCCTTTGTTGGTGCAGGCGGCAGCGGGAACGGAGCAACCGGATAACTGTTTGCAGCGGATGATGCCACTGCTTGAATCCATCATGCGGCGATCAGCCTATATGTCACTACTGGTTGAAAATACGCTGGCATTATCTCAGTTGGTGAAGCTATGTGCGGCAAGTCCGCTGATTAGTCATCAGTTAGCCCGATATCCGGTGTTGTTGGATGAATTACTTGATCCTCGTTCGCTTTATGAAGTGCCCGGCCGTGAACAGCAAAAAGCACTATTGCATCAATTCTTATCTGTTGCCGATGATACTGATCTCGAACAACAAATGAACTTAATGCGAGAATTTCGGCAGATTGCCACCCTGCATGTTGCAGCGGCGGATGTGACGGAAGTGCTGCCCTTAATGCGCGTTGGTGATCAGTTAAGCGAATTAGCAGAGATTCAGCTAGAGCGAGCATTACAGCTTGCATGGTTATATTTAAGTAGTCGTCATGGTTTACCTCCGGCAGCCGACGCAACTGATATGACGCAATGTGGTTTTAGCGTGATTGCTTATGGCAAATTAGGTGGACTGGAGTTGGGCTATGGCTCCGATTTGGATCTGGTCTTTGTGTTTGATGATACGCGTGAGGGCATGACCGATGGTGAGAAGCCGGTTGATGTCATGGTGTTTTACACACGATTGGCTCAGCGGATGATTCATATTTTAAATACTGTGACTTCGGGTGGCGTTTTATATGAAGTCGATATGCGTCTGCGACCCATGGGAAATTCAGGTTTGTTAGTCAGTCCGATATCAGGTTTTGCGGATTATCAGCAGCAGGAAGCCTGGACTTGGGAACACCAAGCCTTAGTTCGAGCGCGTTGCGTTGCTGGTGATCAAAAATTGGCTGAACAGTTCAGTAATATTCGCCAACAAGTTTTGTCCAAAGCACGGACCGCAGACGAGCTGGCGAGAGAAGTCAGCGAAATGCGGCAGAAAATGCGACAGCAACTGGATAAGTCTGTTGATGATTCGTTTGACCTTAAGCAGGGCATTGGTGGTATCACTGATATTGAATTTATGGTGCAATACGCAGTGCTAGCTTGGTCATCAAGCTTGCCTGATTTGATGGTTTACACCGATAATATCCGCATTTTGGATGCACTGGTTGCGACTGGTAAGCTCACCCAGCAGCAAGGAACTATGCTGGCGGATGCTTATCGTTATTATCGTAGCGAGGCAAATCATTGTGTTCTGCAGGAACAACCGGCAGTGGTGCCGGTGGCCAAAGTGGCCGATTTTCAGCAACAAGTAAACGCAATTTGGCAACACTGGTTATGCGAACAACCAGTTTGAAATCAATTTTAAGTATCTTAAAGTAGGTAATTATGGCAGCAGTAACAATGGCAGATCGTGATGGCGTTATCTGGTTGGATGGCGAATTTGTGCCTTGGCGCGAAGCTAAAGTCCATGTGCTGACGCATACTTTGCACTATGGAATGGGGGTTTTTGAAGGCGTCCGCGCCTATAAAACAGATGCTGGAACAGCTATTTTCCGTATGCAAGAGCATACTGACCGCTTATTCCGTAGCGCCAAGATTCTTGGTATGAAAATGCCTTTTGACAAAGCGACTTTAAACGAAGCTCAGCGCTCAGTAGTTCGTGAAAACAAACTGGATTCAGCCTACATTCGTCCAATGTGCTTTTATGGTTCTGAAGGCATGGGTATTCGTGCAGACAATCTGAAAACTCACGTTATGGTTGCAGCCTGGAGTTGGGGCTCCTACTTAGGTGAAGAAAACATGACCCGCGGCATTCGCATCAAAACCTCTTCATTTACGCGTCACCACGTCAATATCACCATGTGTAAAGCCAAGGCCAACGGCAATTACATGAATTCAATGATGGCTTTGCAAGAAGCAGTAAATGATGGCTATGACGAAGCGTTATTATTAGATGCCAATGGTTTTGTTACCGAAGGGAGTGGTGAGAACTTCTTCATGGTTCGTGATGGGGTGCTTTACACGCCTGAACTGACCTCAGCACTTGAAGGCATTACTCGTGACACAGTTATGCGCTTGGCTAACGATATCGGCCTGAAAGTAGTTGAAAAACGTATTACCCGTGATGAGGTGTATATTTGTGATGAAGCATTCTTCACTGGAACTGCAGCTGAAGTTACACCGATTCGCGAATTGGATAATCGCCCAATTGGTGAAGGAAAACGTGGCCCGATAACTGAACAGTTACAAAGCATGTATTTCGATCAGGTGTATGGTCGTAGCCAATATTACCGCGACTGGAATACTTTGGTTTAATTGCATAAAACTCGTATAGACGTAATAACAAAGAGGTTAGTACTAAATGGCAGGTCATAGTAAATGGGCGAATATTCAGCATAGGAAAGGTGCACAAGATGCCAAACGCGGCAAACTGTTCACCCGGTTGATTCGTGAAATTACTGTTGCTGCCAGAATGGGCGGCAGTGACCCTGCCACTAACCCGCGGTTACGCGCTGCTATCGATAAAGCTTTGGGTAGTAATATGACCAAAGATGTTATTGAGCGCGCTTCAAAACGTGGTGCTGGTGAACTGGAAGGTGCCGCTTATGAAGAAATCCGTTATGAAGGTTATGGCCCTAATGGTATCGCCATTATGGTTGACTGCATGACAGATAATCGTAACCGAACTGTTGCCGAAGTACGTCATGTTTTCAGTAAGCGCGGCGGCAATATGGGTACTGATGGTTCAGTTGCCTACCTGTTTAATCAGAAAGGTATTATCAGTTTCGGCAATGACATCTCTGAAGATGATGTCATGGAAGTCGCGCTAGAAGCGGGTGCGGAAGATATTGTGACAAATGCCGATGGTTCAGTTGATGTGTTCACTTCGCCGGAAGACTATTCAGCAGTCAAAGACGCTTTGGACGCTGCGGGATTAGAATCACAATCTGCTGAAGTTACCATGCACCCGGATACCACTGTCAGTCTCGAGTTGGACGATGCACAAAAAGCCATCGCGATGATTGAGGCTTTTGAAGAGCTGGATGATGTGCAACAGGTTTACAGTAACGCAGACTTCTCTGATGAGGTGATGGCGCAGCTGGAGAGCTAGCGGCCAACCCTTATGGCGCGCATTCTTGGTGTGGATCCTGGTTCTCGTAAAACCGGCTTTGGCATCATTGAGCTAGATGGTAAGCAAATCAAACATGTTATTAGTGGCAGACTGCTGGTGGGCGATGGCGATTTCGCCAATCGTTTAAAGCAGATATTTGAAGGGCTGACCGATATTATTCAGCGTTATCAGCCCGATATTATGGCTATCGAACAAGTATTCCTGCATAAAAATGCCGATTCGGCTTTAAAACTTGGCCAGGCACGTGGTGCCGCCATCTGTGCCGCTGTCAGCCAGCAGCTACTGGTCCATGAATATTCTGCAACCCAAATAAAAAAAGCTGTAGTTGGCAATGGACATGCCAAAAAAGAGCAAGTCCAGTATATGATGACGGTCATGTTGCAGCTTAAAGAAGCACCACTGGAAGATGCCGCAGATGCTTTGGCCTGTGCGGTAACCCATGCCAATCATGCCGCACTGGATAGTCTCACCAATAAACTTCCCGCAGGAATGCGGCTCAGTCGCCGTCGAGGAGGACGCTATAGCCGATGATAGGTCGACTTACTGGAATAATTATTGAAAAACAGCCGCCAGAAATGGTGTTAGATGTGCATGGCGTAGGTTATGAAGTCTCCGCACCCATGTCGACTTTTGTGAATTTGCCGCCACTTAATGAAAAAGTGAGTCTTTATACGCATCTGGTTGTGCGGGAAGATGCTCAATTATTGTATGGTTTTGCCACTCAACGAGAACGATTATTATTTCGCAGTTTACTTAAGGTAAATGGGGTTGGAGCAAAACTGGCACTGACGATTTTATCGGGTAGTGATGTCGATAGTTTTGCGCGAAGTGTACTGGAAGGTGACGCCGCAAGTTTGACTCGACTGCCAGGTGTCGGTAAAAAGACAGCTGATCGCCTTATTATTGAAATGCGCGATAGACTCAAAGAAGTAGGCTCAGCGATGGGGCTTGATGATCAAATTACCACGAATATGCCGAGCAGCAGCGGTGCGCGAAAAGAAGCACTGGAAGCTTTGATTGCTTTAGGGTATAAAGCCGCCGAAGCAGACAGAATGATCCGTAGTTTTGATGCACAGGATATGACAACCGAGCAAATCATCAGACAGGCATTGCAGCGAAATTAACCATGGATGAACGTTTCATTTCACCGCAAACTGTAAATGATGATGAACGGGTGGATCGTGCTATCAGGCCGCTCAGTTTGCAGGATTATATTGGCCAGCCAGTAGTGCGTGAACAGATGGAATTGTTTGTGTCGGCTGCCCGGAAACGTAAAGAGGCCTTAGATCACACCCTTATTTTTGGCCCTCCCGGTCTTGGGAAAACCACGTTGGCACATATTATCGCCAATGAAATGGGAGTGAATTTAAGGCAAACATCAGGACCGGTGTTAGAACGTCCAGGCGATTTAGCTGCATTACTGACGAATCTTGAACCCAATGATGTATTGTTTGTTGATGAAATTCATCGACTGAGTCCGGTGGTTGAAGAAGTGTTGTACCCGGCAATGGAAGATTACCAAATCGATATCATGATTGGTGAAGGTCCGGCAGCACGTTCAATCAAGTTGGATCTCGAGCCTTTCACCTTGGTCGGAGCGACAACACGGGCGGGATCATTGACCTCGCCATTGCGGGATCGCTTTGGCATTGTGCAGCGATTAGAGTTTTACAATGTTGCTGATTTAAGTACGATTGTGCAGCGAAGCGCACGCATATTAGGTGTGACATTGGACATAAGCGGAGCAGGTGAAATTGCGCATCGTTCACGGGGTACCCCGAGGATTGCCAATCGGTTACTGCGCCGAGTTAGAGATTATGCAGAAGTCCGTTTTGATGGTGTTGTTACAGCAGAAATTGCTCGACAGGCACTGGATTTACTGGATGTTGATAAGTTCGGTTTTGATATGTTGGACCGTAAACTGTTGCTGGCAATAATTGAAAAGTTCTCCGGCGGACCGGTGGGCTTGGACAATCTGGCTGCAGCTATCGGTGAAGAACGTGGCACGATTGAAGATGTAATAGAGCCTTTCCTGATACAGGAGGGTTTTATTATGCGAACGCCACGTGGACGGATTGCTACCAAAAGAGCATTTCTGCATTTGGGGCTGACACCAGATCTCGATCTTACAGGTGATTAATGCAGTCTTTTGATTGGCCGGTAAGAGTGTATTACGAAGATACAGATAGTGGTGGCGTGGTCTATCACGCAAATTATCTGAAGTTTATGGAGCGGGCGCGAACCGAATGGTTACGCCAGCTTGGCTTTGAACAAAATGTTTTAAAAGACGAATACAATTGCCTGTTTGCAGTCCATTCGATGCAAATCAATTTTCGTCGCCCGGCACGATTTAATGATGCCTTATTGATTCGATCTGAAATGACACAAACGAGCGGTGCAAGCATGCAGTTTGAACAATCAGTGCTGCGTGATGACGAACTGTTGTGCAGTGCGTCTGTCAGAGTGGCTTGTTTGGATGCAAAGCGATTTAAACCGTGCCCGATACCTTTTTTTATTTTGACGGAGATGCAATGTGAATGCTGATCTATCCTTGATGGCCCTGATATCTGAAGCCAGTTTGCTAGTACAACTAGTAATGCTGATTTTGCTGCTGATATCAGTGTATTCCTGGACCATTATTTTCAAAAAACGCACTGAGCTGGTAGCAGCAAAACGTGATGCGGATTTATTTGAAGATAAGTTCTGGTCTGGCAATGAATTGAACCGACTCTACGAGGATATTACCTCCAGACCGCACTCCGGGCGTGGCATGGAAGGCATTTTCGAAGCTGGATTCAAAGAATTTGTTCGGCTTAAAAAGACTTCTACCGATTCGGCCTACATTCTTGAAGGCACTCAACGGGTAATGCGTATCTCTTTATCCAGAGAGATGGATGAATTAGAGCTCTCCTTGCCGTTTCTAGCCACCGCAGGATCAACCAGTCCATACATTGGTCTGTTTGGAACAGTCTGGGGTATCATGAATTCATTTCGGGCATTGGGTGAAGTGCAGCAAGCGACACTCGCGATGGTGGCGCCAGGTATTGCGGAAGCCTTGATAGCCACAGCAATGGGTTTATTTGCAGCTATCCCGGCGGTTGTTGCCTATAACCGCTACTCAAATGAAGTTGAAAGACTGATTAGTCGCTATGACAATTTCGTTGAAGAGTTCTCTTCAATTTTGCAACGGCAACAAGGTTAATAACGGAGCCTAACTATGGCGCTTTATAAACAACAACGCCAACGTCGCAAGCCTATGGCAGAAATTAACGTCGTCCCTTATATCGACGTTATGTTGGTGTTGTTAATCATATTCATGATTACAGCACCAATGTTGACTCAAGGGGTGCAAGTAGATTTGCCGCAAGCTGATGCTAACCCGGTTGATGCCCCTGAAAATCTTGATCCATTGGTGATTTCTGTTGATGCTGAAGGTTATTACTATGCGTCTGTTGGAGACAATCAGGATCAAAGTATTGGTGCTCAGGAATTAATAGCTCGGGTATCAGCAGTATTACGGCGCAACCCTCAAACACCAGTTATGGTCAAAGGAGACAGTTCAGCTAGTTATGGACAAGTGGTAGGTGCTATGGCCTTGTTACAAAAAGCTGGTGTGCCTAATGTTGGTTTGATTACACAGCGTCCGGAAACGGCAACACAGTAATTACGATGAAGCAATCTATTTTGCAAAATTTACTTGCCGGGGGTGCGTCAACAGTACTGCATCTATTTCTGATCATATTGCTACTATTCAGTTTTGATATGCCAACGGAAATTCGCCAGTTTGGCCAGCCGGAAGTGGAAATTGTTCAAGCGACTGTAATCGATGAAGATTTAGTGTTGGAAGAGATGGCACGTTTACAAGAAGCCGAAGATAGTAAACGAGTGGCTGAGGAAGAACGTCAGCAAAAGCTTGATGAGCAACTTGAAAAATCGCAGCAAGAATTGGCACGCCAAGAACAAGAGCTGCTGGATATGCAGGAGCGTGCAAAACTTGACGCTGAAAAACGCAAACAGGAAGCAGAGCTTGAACAGCAACGTCTGAAAGAATTAGAACAGCAACGCATTGAACAGGAAGAAGCACGTAAACAAGCTGAACTTGAACGACAGAAAGCGGAAGAAGCTAAATTAAAAGCCGAAGCAGAACGCAAAACGGCTGAAGAAGCTAAACAAAAAGCTGAAGCAGAACGGGTTGCAGCTGAAAAAGCTAGAGAAGAGGCTGAAATCAAACGTAAAGCCGAAGAAGAAGCCAAACGCAAAGCTGAAGAAGAGGCTAAGCGCAAAGCTGAGGAAGATGCTAAACGTAAGGCAGAGGAAGAAGCAAAACGTAAAGCAGAAGAGGAAGCTAAGCTTAAAGCCGAGGAAGAAGCTAAACGCAAAGCTGAAGAAGAAGCCAAGCGTAAAGCCGCTGAAGATGCCAAACGTAAAGCAGAAGAAGATGCGCGACGTCAGGCTGAGTCTGACTTACAACGTCAATTGGAAGCAGAACAATCTGAACGTGAGGGCCGCCGTGTAAGAGGTGTGGTTGACGAATATTCACAGATCATTCAACAACGGGTAAAACGCTTTTGGATTAAACCGCCTAATGCTGACCGAGGTTTGGAAGTCACCTTACGAATTAGAACATTACCTGGTGGTGATGTTGGTGAAGTAACTATTGTTAGAAGTAGTGGTAACGCGATTTTTGATCGATCAGCAGAAAGTGCTGTGTATAAATCCTCTCCCTTGCCACTACCAAGTGATGCGAAAGCAGCAGCGGAATTTAGAAGTTTTAATTTTGTATTCAGACCAGAATAAGAGGCGAACGTGATGATCAAGAAATGGTTGTTAAAGCTAGGCATTTTCCTTGCTTTGTTACCCTTGCAAGCACAAGCCTTACTCACGATCGAGATAACGGGTGGATCGGATGGAGCGTTACCGATTGCAATCGTCCCGTTTGGAAGTGAAGGACTCAGACCACCAGAAGACATTACAAAAATTATTCGTAATGATTTAGAGAGCAGCGGCCGCTTTGCTCCGCTTGAAGATCAGGATTTGGTCTCTCGTCCAACTGAACAGTCACAAGTTAACTTCGCCGACTGGCGTTTATTGAGATCGGAAGGTCTTGTAATCGGTAAAATCAGCAGCCAGGATGGTGAAAACTACCAAGTGCAGTTTCAGTTATTTGATGTATATCGAGGTCAACAACTAGCTGGTAAACGTTATCAAGTACCTGCATCAGGCTTACGAGGTCTTGGACATCAGATAGCCGATGTGATTTATGAAACACTTACTGGTGAGAAAGGAATCTTTTCAACGAGATTGGCCTTTGTTACACAAGTTACAGCAGGCGATGGAAAAAAACGCTATGCATTACAAATATCGGATGCTGATGGAGCAAACCCACGCACTATATTACAATCAACACAACCCATTATGTCGCCTGCTTGGGCACCTGATGGTGATCAGCTTGCCTATGTGTCTTTTGAAAATGGTAAAAGTGAAGTTTTCGTTCAACAGCTGCAAAGTGGTCAACGTAAATCGGTCGCTGCATTCGAAGGCATAAACAGTGCCCCATCGTGGTCACCTGATGGAAGAAAACTGGCATTAACCCTGTCAAGAAATGGCAACCCAGAAATATATGTGCTTGAGCTGGCGAGTGGTGATTTGATAAGGGTGACAAATAATGCTCAGGCCATTGATACTGAAGCCGTCTGGTCGCCGAATGGAAACGAAATTTATTTCACATCGGATCGTGGTGGTCGACCACAAATCTATAGAGTTTCTGCTAATGGTGGTCGAGCTGAACGGGTGAGTTTCGAGGGTAATTACAATGCGTCTCCTGATATCTCACCAGATGGACGTAAATTAGCCATGGTGCATGGCGCCAATGGTAATTTCTATATTGCAGTACAAGATCTTAAAACTGGAGCGATGCAAATACTGACGGATTCGAGAAGAGCCGAATCACCGAGTTTTGCGCCGAATGGCCAAATGATCCTGTATGCTACTGAGCAAAAAGGTAGCGGTGTATTAGCTGCTGTCTCTGTTGATGGCCGGATCCATCAACGTTTGAGCGAATCCGGAATTGTCGTGCGTGAACCAGCATGGTCTCCGCTGAAAAAATAAATTTTGTCAGGAGTGTTTTTTATGAATTGTTATAAATTCTCGGCGTTGTTACTTGCCTTGTTCTTTCTTAATGCATGTAGCAGTAACGCAACTAAAGATGGTACAGACGATGTATTGGTAGAAGAGCGCAATGGCGCATCAACTTCAGGTGTTTCAGGTCGAGGTGTAGATGGCAGTGACTTAGGTGCTGAAGCCAGTGTAATTGTTGGTGAAAATGGTTATGGCGGGAATCAGTTTGATCCTTCTAACCCTTTATCTAATCGTGTCATTTACTTTGATTACGACAGCGCCAGTGTCAGACAACAAGACCAAGCAATTGTTGAAGCGCACGCGGCATATTTAGGTAAAAACCCTAATTTGACAGTGCGTTTGGAAGGTCATACTGACGAACGTGGTTCACGCGAATATAACCTTGCATTAGGCGAGCGACGTGCTTTGTCAATTCGCCAGTTACTGATGTTGCAAGGTGCCAGTGCACAACAGTTCAGAGTTGCCAGTTTTGGTGAAGAACGTCCTGCAGTAGATGGTAGTGATGAATCTGCATGGTCACAAAATCGCCGAGTTGAAATAATTTATATTGGTCGTTGATATGCCTTTTAAAAAGCAAAAACAACTTGCAATAGCAATAATGGTGGGCGCTTTCTTAGCGCCCTCTGTTTCTATGGCTGAGCAAGAATCGATGCAAGCTCGTATGGATCGACTTGAGCGTATTATCCAGGGGCAAGGGTTGACTTCTTTGCTTACACAAGTCGATCAGCTGCAACGTGAGATTCAACGTTTAAACGGTACGAACGAAGAACTCAGTCATAAAATTGATCAAATGCAGCAACGCCAGCGGGAACAATATCTGGATCTGGATCAGCGGATAACGGAGTTACAGCAACAACCTGCAGCAACACAGCCTCCAGTTCGAAATGATTCAGCTTCTATGGTTAATGATTCCATTGATTCAGAATTAGTGGATAGTGAATTGCAACCACCACCTGCTGATCAGATGGATGGTGCAATCGATACGCTTGCTCCAGTAGCAGTAGAAAGTGGTGAAGCGGCCTATCAAGCTGCCTTGCAAGATCTACGCGGTGGACGTTATCAAGAAGCTTTAACAGCGTTAGGTGCTTTTCCCCAAAACTACCCAAACAGTAGTTATTTGCCGAATGTTTACTATTGGCAGGGTGAAGCACATTATGTAGTGCGTGAATTTGATAAGGCGATAGTTGCTTTTGATAAAGTGCTTTCCAGTTATCCTGACAGTAATAAAGTTTCTGATGCGTTATTGAAACGCGGCTTCAGTGAATTTGAAACTGGTGATACCACTAAAGCTCAAGCAACTTTGAATCAGGTGATTCAACAATATCCTGATACATCGGCTGCTCGTTTGGCTAGAGTGCGTCTGGATCGTATCCAGCAAACACCATAAAGAATTTTTGTAGAACACACCGATGGCTCAATGTCGTATCACCGAGATTTTCTATTCATTGCAAGGTGAAACACGTACGGTAGGATTGCCAACAGTCTTTGTAAGATTGACCGGTTGCCCATTACGCTGTGACTATTGTGATACCGCTTATGCTTTTCATGGCGGAAAAAAGATGGAAATCAGCGACATTGTTGCCGAAGTAAAAAGTTACAACCCGCGATATGTCACTGTCACCGGTGGCGAGCCGTTAGCGCAAAGCACTTGTCGGGAATTATTAACTGCCTTGTGTGATCTGGGCGTTGAAGTATCTTTGGAAACGAGTGGAGCGATGGATATCAGTGACATTGATCCACGTGTGGTTCGGGTTGTGGATATAAAAACACCCGCTTCGGGTGAGGTTTCGAAAAATCGCTACAGTAATATTGATCTATTAAACCATCAGGATCAGGTCAAATTCGTTATCTGTAATCGTGACGATTATGATTGGGCGCGAGAGCAACTAGCAGTATTTAATCTGGTAAGCCGCTGTGAAATCTTATTTTCCCCTGTACATGGTGATTTAACACCAACCGATTTAGCGGAATGGATTATTGCTGATAATCTTCCCGTGAGAATGCAAATTCAATTGCATAAATATTTATGGAACGATGCTCAAGGCCGATGACTAAACGTGCTGTCGTATTACTTTCTGGTGGATTAGATTCTGTAACAGCGTTAGCTATTGCAAAGTCCGAAGGATACGCTTGCCACACTATCAGTTTTGATTATGGACAGCGTCATCGAACTGAACTTGATGCAGCAGAAAATCTAGCCCGAAAAGCTGGCGTTGTTACTCACAAAGTAATACAGATTGATCTTCGTGCCATTGGCGGATCAGCATTGACTGATGACATAGCTGTACCTGAGACAGAGCAACAGGGAATACCGGTTACCTATGTCCCCGCCAGAAATACTATTTTCCTGTCAATTGCTCTTGGGTGGGCAGAAGTACTTAATGCTGAGGCTATTTTTGTCGGTGTAAATGCCGTCGATTACTCAGGATACCCCGATTGTCGCCCTGAATTTATAGATGCATTCGAAAGATTGGCCAATCTGGCCACTAAATCGGCAGTGGAAGGTAGCGCTATATATATAAGAGCACCGTTAATGATGTTCACAAAATCACAAATCATCAAATGCGGAACAGAGCTTGGCATTGATTACAGCGAAACTGTGTCATGTTACCAAGCAGATGCGCAAGGCCGCGCTTGTGGACAATGTGATTCTTGCAGGTTAAGGCGGCAAGGTTTTCATGATGCTGGAGTGGCAGACCCAACACATTATCAATAAGTGATTGTTTCTTGGTAAGAATCAGCGCCTACAAATTTCCTGTGCGACTTCCTACGGTATTGATTAGCTTTAAAATAGAAAAATATTAGCAACTAGGGTTGTCATTTTTATCAACTATAGTATTATGTCGCGCTTGGTTTGGGCCGTTAGCTCAGTTGGTAGAGCACCGGACTTTTAATCCGATGGTCCTGCGTTCGAGTCGCAGACGGCCCACCAAATTTTCTGCAAAATTTCAGTTTTATTCTAGTTTCATAATTCTGTAATAATTGTTGTTGACAGCCCGGCGAGTGGCTGTATAATTCTCGCTTCTTTGCAGGGCGTTATTATCTGCAAGCTCTTTAAAAAACTGGTATCAAGTAATTTGTGTGGGTACTTGCGTTGTATATTTCTGAGAAGAAAAACGACGTGAGCTATTCGCAAGAATGCAAT